>JALRLR010000065.1 GCA_023254355.1 Candidatus Poseidonia sp. | reverse complement strand
CGCTCGGCCCCCGCGGCTGTCATCACTTGAGGGGGAGTAAACACCAAGCCAACCGCCCGGAACGCTTCGCTGTTGATGAGGCCGGTGGAACCCGACGTGGCGCCCGCTTCGCTGCCAAGGTTCGTGAACCCGGCACGCCAACCTGCGGGAGCTTCCAAGAACAGGTCGTAACCGATGGGAGCGTTGCCGTTGTTGAAGAAGCGAACCGTCATGTTCGTGGGCTGAGAAGGGTGAACGGGGACCGTTTCGTAATCAAATTCCAACGCCGCTTCGGGCAGGTCGGGGACGATGAGCTCGAGGGTGAGCGGGTAATCCACGCCGTTGTCAACGTCCAGACCGAGCAGGGCGATGTGGTACGTGCCTGGAGCAGGAGGGGCGGGATGAACCAACGTGACCGTGATCGACTCGGAGGCCTGCCCCTCCATCGTGAAATTGGAATCGGTGCTGCCCACGTACCACGGCATGGTTTGGCCTGTCCCGACTTGGGTCACGCTGCCGGTTTGCATCGAGGCGTTGGTGGCCACGAGAGCGGTGTTGGTCAAGGAAACGTTCCAAGAGGTCGTGGTGGTTTCGCTCGAGGTCAAGGTCAACGAAGGCGTGGCGGTCTCGAGTTTGACGCCCGGTGCCGTGACGTTCACCTGGACGTCCAATCGATTGTTGTCCTCACGGATTTCTTCCATGAGGTCGTCAGGATCGATGATGAACGAGAGCGTGGTCGCCCCAGCGGATTGCGGTGTCCAAGGCCACATGACCACTTTGGATGAGCCCGCACCCAAATCGATGGAGGTTCGGTCGAGTTCGTTTCCGTTCACCTCAAAGGCGATGGGAAAGGTGTTGGCCTTCACGTTTCCAAAGTTGAAGAAGGACGTGGTGAGTTGGACGGGGTCGCCCACCTGCGGGATGCCGACGTTCATGGCGAAGGCTTCAGGCACCACTTTGGGGTCGGGCCGCAAGTCGTTGACACCGTGACCGAGCACGGCGATGGCGTAGGGTTGGGTCTTCGAACCGCTGTGTTGAGCATCCTTGACCTTCACCGTCCACGTGCCCTGTGCGGCGGCGTCGATGAGCACCACTTCCAAGTTGTTGACGTCGTCGGCTGAACCGCCCGTCACCGAACGGCCGTTGGCGAAGTCGTTGCCGAGGTACTGCGTGCCGTCGGGTGCCGTGACTTCAAGATCGAGGTCGTTGACCAGTTGAGCGGTTGAAAATCGGGAACCCCGCTCATCCGACCAGGTGAGGACGACTTTGAACAGACCCGAGGCTTGACTCACGTTGAACGAGTAGGTCTTGCTGTTGCCCGTTCCCGACATGACCGAGCGGTCGTCAACCCAGATGCCCTGCCCGTTGGCCGGCGCAAGCGTGTTGCGAAGGTTGACCCGCCCCCAACCCTCGTCGTTGTTGGGGATGTCTCGAGCGCCGATGTCTTGGGCACCCAACACCAAGAGGGCCTTCACCAAAGCGCCTTGGGGTGATGGGCGTTGAGCGATTTCCTGGAGGTATTCTCGAATCATCAACGCAGCACCGGCGGCGTTGGGCGTGGCCATGGAGGTCCCGGTGTATTCCAGGTAGTAGGTGTTGGACCATGAAGCGCCCCCGGTGTCGGTGGCTTCCTGTGCCCGGCACGAGCGTACAAAGCCGCCGGGAGCGACCAAGTCGGGCTTGATACGACCGTCCTCGGTGGGCCCGCGAGAGGAGCCCGACATCATGACGTCGGGGGACCCGGAATACCGGTTCTTGTGATTGCCCACCGAAACCACGTTCTTGGCCGTCGCTGGAGGCGAGACGGTGCCGGCGTTCGGTCCGTCGTTGCCCGCTGCGAACAGAATCGTGAGGCCTTGGGCGCCGTTGTAGTACCGGTCGTAGTAATTCGCACGGTCGTCCACGTCCTCGGTTTCAGAGTTGTACTTCGACTGCTCGCTGGCGGCGGAGGACCCCCATGAATTCGTGTGGGTTCGAGCACCTGCGTTGTAGGCGGTGTTGAGCAGGTTGTTGAGCGATGGCGATTGGAAATTCCCGGTGTTGTCGTTTTCCATCGCTTGGAAGTACAGTTCTGCTGCCTGAGCCACGCCCCCGTACCCACCACGGAAACCGTCGCCCAGCACGGTGCAGGACACGTGGGTGCCGTGACCGGAATGCTTGTCGGCGGTCGAACCGTCTCCGATGACGTCGTAGGAACCGACCACTCGGGAGCCGAAGTCACCGTGGTCCTCGTCGAGGCCTGCGTCAGCCACGGCCACGATTTGACCCGACCCGTCAAGGTCGGTCGTGAAATAGGTCGTCATGGTGTTGGTTTGCATGTGGTTGCGAGCCTGATCGTTGAAGGCGGCAAACGCCGGGTCGGCGCGCAGTTGCATGACCGCCGGTTGCATCAAGACCTGTTCGACGGGAAGGTCAAGCAGACGACCTTCGTAACGGCCGTCGTCCCACTTCCACGGTTCGTCCATGGCCTGACGGGCCACGTCGCCGAGGGATTGCACGAGGCGTCCACCATAGCCGTCGAGAAGATTGACCTCGTCCAACGGTCCGAGGTCGTCTCGCCATCCGTCCAACCGAAGGAGGCGAGATTGCAACGCCTCTTCGCCCTCGACCAGCAGCATGAGGTCGAGCAGCGCGTCTTCAAGCAGCATGCCCAGCGGCACGGCGTGAGAGGTGAGCAAGGCAGGATGGGACTCGGCGTTCTGCAGGGCCAAGGGCGTGCCTTGGAGAAGCAGGCCGGAAGGGGCCACAAATTCACGCACGGCCAGCCCTTCGATGTTGTCGAGGTCAAGACGTACATCGTGAAGCCGAGCCTCGTTGGAGACCAGGACGAGGAGGAGGTCAAACCGCGGTTCGAGCAAGGACGCCGGAACGGGCCGATTCAAGGTCAAACCGTTGACGTCAAAGGTTCCGAAGGGTCCAATGGCCAGCGGGTCACGCTCTTCGTTCTCAAGGGCGTCGTCCATGACGCCCACGGCGTCAAAATAGACGTCC
This sequence comes from Candidatus Poseidonia sp., assembly GCA_023254355.1. GTDB lineage: Archaea > Thermoplasmatota > Poseidoniia > Poseidoniales > Poseidoniaceae > Poseidonia. The sequence goes on along the minus strand of JALRLR010000065.1, from coordinate 4,796 downwards.
TCCTTGACATCAAAGCGCACCCATTCGGGCGGAAGGTTGGTCGAGGACGGTGCCTCGGCGACGGGCGAAAACAGCATGCCGTTGGTCGAGACCAAGAGCAGGAGCACCAAGGCGAAGGCGGATTGACGTTGAAATCCTCCTGCCATGGTCCAGCCTCCCGCTTCGGTTCTTTATCGGTTCGCCCCGCTCGCCTCATCCTCAATTGAACGGCCAAATGTGGCGTTCCGCTTTGTCATTGAAGATTTCTTGAGACCAGTACCCCACTTCGTGGGTCCACGAGGCTTGCTGGAAGGAACCCGAATAATCGGTGTATTGGACTTCAACCACGATGCGATAGGTGTCCCAGACCGTGTGCCCGATGACCATCATCTCGAGGTCGTCCCCCGAAATTGAACTGTGGGCCTCCATCCGTTTAAGCTCCAAGGACATGGCGTCAAGGACGGTGCCGTCCACCGTTTGGAATTCAATCACCAACTCAACATCGGTGATGTCCCGGCTGCCGTCGTTATGGATTTCCGACATCATGAGGTGGCCGCCGCGTTGCATGTACTGCGTCTCAACGGTTACCGCATCTCGGGGAAGCACCCAATACCAGCCGCTCAACGTCATCGTCACGAGCAACAAGAGCACCGCTCCAGCCATCGCCACGCGAGTGGGCGTCAATTCCCTCGAAAGGGTGGAGAGCAATTTGGCGGCTTCCTGAGCCGCCTCCCAAGCCTCGAGATCGTCCCCCTCTGGAGGAGACCCTCCTTGGCGCAACGCTTGCTCGTTTGGTGTCACCATACGCTCACCCAAACAACATGGCCAACCCACTGGCGATGGCAGAACTGATGGGGTCAACCACCATGATGTGCCGAGTTTCCACAAATTCTCCGGTGAGGGACCCCACCAAGGACAAATCCGTCACGATGCCGTTCACGCCCAAGGACGAAGCGGTTGGCAAGGGGCCGGTAAACTGAGCATCCAGCAGCACCCCGCGCCCTTCGAACTTGAAATCCCCGAAGATGGGGAATTCGTACCCGGGCTCAATGAAAATTTCAGCGCTGGCCACCAATCGTCCGTCGGTGATGTCATCGATGACGATGAGCGGGTATTGACCCGGCCCAGAATAGATGTGAATGGTGGCGCCCTTGAGGTTCTGACCCACAACTTCAACGCGCTCCATCGTGACGCCCGGGGCGGCGGGAACGTCGGTTTGGCGAACGTAGACGCGCTTCACCCCCACGCCGGAGGAATCCACGCGCATACCAAAATCGTCGGTGAGTTCAAGCACGAAACGGGTGGGCAGGTCCTCGGCGAGCATGAGCACGTCGCCCTTGGAATCGATGGCTCGGCCGCTCGCTTCCAGATAGAGGTCCATGTCGTCGGTGTTGGAGGAGTAATCGAGCGTGCGCATGCCTTGGAAGGCGGTTTGTTCCTTGATGTCAAAGCGGGTGTCGGGTTCGGTGGCCAGGTGCATCTCGCCGGGCACGTCCCGCATGTAAGCCGTTGAAGGCCACCAGAAGCCGTCAATGTACCGCAGTTGCTGCAACATCAACGCGTCGGCCGAATGGCCGTCGATGCGGTGGACCTCGGGCACGACCAGGTCGAGAATGAGGACGTCTCCAATGACCGCCGAGACGTCCGTGGATTGGGGAATGCCGACCACCAGGGCTTCAACGCGGGTCAACGCCTTGTGGTCGAGGAAAATGGCGTGAGCCGATTTGAGACGGACCCCCGCATCGTAGTGCATGTCCACCGAAACGCGAGGCACGGTGAGGTTTTCTTGGGTTGAGAAGAGGGCGTTCATCTCCACGTTTCGTGGCGTGGTGGTGTCAAGACCGTCGATGAACAATTCAAGGTCCTGACCTTCCAACCCGTTGGCAACGATGGTCAGTTGAGGGTACTTGGGCTGCCATTGTGACATGCTCAGGTCCACTTCATACGTGGGCACGCCACCCAGCATGCGGAAATCGTAGACCAGTTCAATCGTGCCCGCCGGCAAGGACGGCAACCATGAACGAAGATGCCACGAGCGACGGTCTTCAAGCGTGATGCCTTGTTCTTCGAGCTGGGTCATGTTGACGCCCACGAGTTCTTCGGCGTACACACGACCGTCTTCAAGGGCCATGACCAAGGTCTCGGCCGCCGTGATGTTGATGGCGTTCAACACCGACAAGGCTTGGTCACGTTCGCCGGGAGCGATGCGCCCGTCCTCGAGCAAGGTCGCCATGATCTCTCGACTCGACAGGGTGAACGTTGGCATCCGGGAAAGATTCGCTTGGACGAGGGTCTGCTCCAATGCCTCCATGCCCAAGCCGTGCATCCAAGCGGGTTGCGTCTCCAAGTTCGAGCCTTTCTTCAGGTCAACCGTCATGTTGAACGCTTCACCGGTGAACAACTCCAAACCGATGCTCATGTTCTCGCTCTCGCCAATGTCACCGCCAACGTCCACCGAGAGCGCATGAACGAAATCGTTGACGACGCGCCCGAAATCGACGATGTCGCCGAGGAAGAACGACAGCGCTTCAATGCCCTCTTCCTCGCCAAAGGTGGGGAGTTCCAAACCCTCCGAATCGACTTCGGAAGGCAAGGTCATCGAGATATTGGCTGGAAGCGGGTCAAAGTAGACCAACCCGTTCAAGCCCAGGAAGGGGTCTTCGTGGTTGGTTTGGTCCTCAAACGAAACGCTGAACGGGGAGGAACCGGAGCGAACCAGTTGAACCTGTGAGTTGCCTTCTGGCCCGGTGGACCCGGGGACCAGCGGACTGAGCCGCTGAATGGACGTGATGTCGGACAACTGAACGCTGAGGCTGGCCTCGGCGGTGTCTTCGTTGACCCAGAACCGGAGGTGGTCGCCGTCCATGGTGAGGGGTGTGGTGGCGTTGGTCATCTGAATCTGAATGCTGTCCATCGGCGAGTCGGCCACGTAGCCAACCGTGTCGCCCAGCACCAAGGTGAACGCCGAGGGGAGGCCCGTGAGGCGAATGGCGTTGCGCTGGTCCCCCGATTGCCCTCCGTAGGTGATGGTGCCGATCGGTTCGCTGGCTTGGTATTGAAGCGAGTCCGCCTGTTGAAGGATGTTGAAACCGCCGGGACGGTTGGAGACGGTGGTGGATTGCTTGACGGCGTTGGCCAAATCGCCGTCGTCGTGCTTGATGTGACCGATGAGCAGGGACCCCGCCGCATCGCCCACCAACTGCATGTCTCGCACCTCATTGATGGGGTCAAAGGCGTGCCGGACGTGCGAAATGCCACCAATTCGCATGCTCATCGCCACGGGAACCAGCGGGTCGACCGGGCCCAATCGCCCGTCCACCACCTGCGTGCTCGTGTCCTCGGAAAGCAGGATGTGGTCCATCTCGGGCAGCCACGGTTGCGGGCTGCTGGCCAACGCAAACAGCAGATGTTCGATTTGCATCGTCTCCCGGGTGCCGTCGGGCAGGCTCTTCTTGACTTGGTTGAAGCACTGGATGTCGATTTCACCGCCCGTTGAGCCAGCCGTTCCGACCACGGCCGTGGGCAACCCGTTGAGAATGGTGCCGATGTCCAACACCACCTCAATGATGGTCAGCAACGCGTTGTCGAGCAACTGGGCGATGGTGTTGAGGTTTGGGTTGTCGTAGTTGATGCGACTGACCCCGGTGGACGACACGAGGAAGCTTCCTTGAATCACGATGACCCGAGGCAGGTCTTCCATCTCCACCAGCATGGAGGAGGAGTCTCCGGCATACCCGGCTCGTTTGAAGGTGGACACGTAAGAAAACCGTTCAATGGAATCGGTTCCAGCGATGAGGAACAACGTGTTGGGGGGTTCAGCGGGATTCACCGGCAAGGTCGGGTCATTCACGTTCTGCGTCCCGTCGCCTGAGAAGTTCTTGATGGCGATGATGAGGGAGAGGCGGTCCGGAATTTCGCCAGGAAGGTTGGCTGAACCGGGGGCTTCGCCAATGGTGGTGAAAATCGCCGCAATTTCATCGTCGTGCATGGTGCCTGAAGGCATCCCTCGAATCCAAAGCCGAGAATCCGTGATGTTGCCAAACGGACTGTCGCCCTCAGGAACGCTGGACCGGTCTTCGTAGTAGTGGATGTAGACATCCGTGCCGACATCGGCGTACACCTCAACCGTGTCAAAGGTGTTCTCGCCGTAGTTGTCGTTTCGCAACGTGAGGTCGACTTCGCTTGGAATCAACGTGCTGCCGGCTTCGGGATGGAAGCCAACGTCCAGATACGCCACTTCGAGCACCGAAATTGAATCGTCGGGCTGGACTTCGCCGAAATGGACGTACCCGACCCCGATGCCGATGCCGCACTTGTGTTCTCGACTGTTGCTGTCGTCATCGGTGGCCGGATCGTAGTTGAATGTCTCGCTGCAGTCCGTTTGTTCGTTGCCCCCCGCAGCGTTGGGGTTGGAGAGACGGACCGCATAGGGAGCGGTGACGCCGGTGAGGGCGAGGTCGCTCGAGTTGACTTGACCGCCGATGAGGGCAAGCGCCAACTGAGCGGCCGAGTTGAAGGTTCCAGCGAGATCGAAGGAAATCCGTTCAATGCCCACACCCAAGGTCACGTCTGCGGGCGGCTGGGTGAAACGCGTGTCGATGACCACCGCATAGGACTCCGAGTTGGAGAGGGTGATGTCAAAGGCCAATCCTTTCATCAGCGAGACTTCGAGGTGTTCGAGTTCATCCCACAACGGTTGGGTGATGTTCAGGGCGTTAACGGCCCACTGAAACGTGGGTCGAACCCAAATTTCGGTCGGCGTGGGGATCAACCCGCCGCCCAACTCGATGCCCCAGCCTTCACCTTGCGTGGTTAGG
>JALRLR010000064.1 GCA_023254355.1 Candidatus Poseidonia sp. | reverse complement strand
ACAGTCGGCCGCTCTCGAGTGACGAAGGCGACCCCTCTGGCTCGTGTCGACCTCGACCGTTCCGAAAGGACGCCCTACTGTGAGGTTGATTTTCCCAACAAACAGATGTGGTGAAATTTGCGTGGAAAAGTGAAATTTGCGTGGAAAAGTGAAATTTGCGCGAACAGCGAACAGCGAGAAAGATTTTGTGAATTTTAAAGGCAACGGCGTGGAACCTACATAATTAATCAAAGGGTTTTGTCTAATTGAGCCGCGGCGGCGGTGGCGCGCTTCTTTGCCGCGCGTTTCTTCGCATTCTTCAGTGCTGCGGCAGATAGCTGCGCTCCCGCGCCGGGAGGGCCGGAGGGTTCCGACGAGGTGTTCTTCGCACCAGCAGCCTTGAACTTGCCAGCCTTCAAGTCCTCATGCCAATCTTGGGGAGGCTTGTAAGCGTCCACACCGCATCCGAATCCCCGGTAAAACTTGGAGCCAGAATCAAACAAGACGAAGACGATGCCAGCTGTGATCATGATCACGGTGGCGGCCAAAGCGAACAGCACCACCCCGGGTGCTGCTTCTTCAACCCGTCCCTTCCAGCGGCTTGAGCCATTGGAAGCCGTTTTGGGTTTGGCTTCGCTCTCTGCACCCACTGCCCCTGGGCGTGTGCTCGATGGCGAGCTCAATCCTTCACCCCGAACAGAGGAGAGGAGAGGGGGAGAGGCTGGGGCTCGGAAGATGTCGTCAACCCGCCCATCCTGTAATCCCCCGAGAGCCGTTGCTTTCACACAGGGTCTACGAACAGTTGTTCTTGCTTATTCCTCTATAGTCTATTGAGAACACAATACGCCACCCGGTTGGACGGCCAGGTTGCCCCGGCCGTCCGGTTGGGTAGAGGCTTGCGCCGTCTCAGTATTGACCTTCAGCCGCAATGCGTCGGTACATTTCCTGCCAGGTGGCGTCGTCGAGCGGGACGTAGCCAATCTCGGAAATGATCTCGCTGCCGTCTCCAGAGTAGGCCCAGTGCAGGAAGGAGGACACCACATCCCACTTGTCGTTGTTCACGTTCATGAACAAGGGGCGCGAAAGCGGCGAGTACGAGCCGTCCCGAACGGTGTTGGCATTGGGTTCAACGGCAGGTCCCGGTGCGTCTGCAGCGCCGTGGGTCATGTTGTCCACGATCGGTGCTGCCGACAGCGTGGCTTGATTCTCAGCGTAGTAGGCAAAGCCGAAGTAACCGATGGCGGCCTCGTCGCCGGTGATGGTGTTCACCAACACGTTGTCATCAGCGGATTGTGTGCCCGTTCGGAAACCCTGAGCGGCTTCGTCGAGGACGGCTTCGAAGAAGTACTCGTAGGTGCCCGATGCGGCATCGGGGTATGCGAGCACAATCTCGGCGTCAGGGCAGCTAGCGTCAAGTTCCGACCACTTGTGGGTGGTGTCGTCACCGTCGCCGTTGGGCGTGATGGAGGACATGTCGAGACCGGCGGCCGTTAGTTCTGCACTGGTCTCAGCGGAGAACATCCAACGCAGTTGGCCGACGCTCAAGCCACCGATGCTGCTGACGCAGGTCTCGGCAGCGCTTCCCTTCTTCATGACCACGGACAGGCCGTCCACGGCAACCACGAGTTGGGTCACGCTGATGCTGGTGTCGCCAACAAGGCAGTCGAGTTGCCCGTTTTCATCAACCAGACCCTCGGTGGCTTTCCAGTCACGCGACATGTCGCCGATGTCAACAGGCGTTCCCTTGGCAGAGTTGGCGCAGACGCGTCCGGCGCCGGAAGATGACCCGCCGGATTCAACGGTGATCGTCGTCTCTGGGCAAAGGCTGTTGTCTTGGAAGTGTTCGGCCCAAGCCTCAGCAAGTGGCAGAACGGTGGAGGAGCCGGCAATGGAGATGCTCTTGGCGCCGCCGCAGAAGGCATCGTCAAACCAGTCGCTGTTTCCGGCGTTGGTCTTGCCCAGCAAGTGGAGCCAGCGGCCCATGAACATCTGAGCCTCTTGGTTTTCGTTGAGGCTCACGTAACCGACTTCACCCACCTTCGATTGGCCGGTCTCGGTAAAGAGGCCGAAGTGCATGAAGGGTAAGGTGTCCTCGAGCGTGGCAGCGTCGATGAGGAGGTTCATGAAGAGCGGTCGGGACAAAGGATTGTACGAACCGTCACGAACCGTCGTGGCATCGGGGGCCACAAAGTCTCCGTCGCTGTTCTTCACCGGTAGGGCCGTAAGGGTGGCCTGATTCTCTTGGTAGTAGGCGTAACCGAAGTAGCCAACAGCAGCTTCGTCACCGGTAACGGTGTTCACCAGCACGTTGTCATCTGCGGATTGTTGACCGGAGCGGAAGCCCTGTTCTGCTTCGTGGAGGACGGCTTCAAAGAAGTACTCGTAAGTCCCAGAAGCCCCGTCGGGGTACGCCAGCGAGATCTCAGCATCGGGGCAAGAAGCATCGAGTTCAGACCACTTGTGGGTGGCGTCATCGTTGTCGCCGTTGGGCGTGACCTCGGACATGTCAAGGCCAGCAGCCGTCAACTCGGCAGCGGTTTCAGCCGAGAACATCCAACGCAGTTGGCTAGGCGTAAGACCGCCCATCCCGTTGACGCAGGTATCTGCCGCACCGCCTTTCTTCACCACCACGGACAAGCCGTCAATGGCCACTTGGAATTGAGCAGCGGAGCGAGTGGTGTCCCCGACCAAACAGTCAAGGATGAACCCGTTGGCTTGACGGGAGGCTTCGGTCGCCTTCCAGTCTCGAGACATGTCGCCAATGTCCACGGGCGTTCCCTTAGCAGAGTTGGCGCAAACACGGCCTGCGCCGGAAGAGGAGCCTCCAGACTCAACGGTCACGCTGATGTCGGGGCAGGCTTCCTGGTAGGTCTCGGCCCATGCCTCAGCAAGCGGTAGGACGGTTGAGGACCCGGCGATGCTGATGGACCCGGCAGGTCCACAGGCCACGGGCTCTTCGCCAGCAAGGCGGCTTTCCATGACTGCTTGCTGTTCGTCGGTAAGGGCCACGTACCCCACCGAGTTTGTGAGCAAGTCACCACCGTCACCAAAACCGAATTCAAGGAACGGAACGGTCTTGGCGAGCGAGGCGTCGTCATCAAGGAGGTTCATGAAGAGCGGACGGGACAGCGGGTTGTAGGTCCCGTCAGCCACAGAAGTGCCGGAAGGGGCCACCATGACGCCAGCGTCGTTCTCAATCGAAGCTGCCGACAAGGTTGCTTGGTTTTCCAAGAAGTAAGCGTAGCCGAAGTATCCAATGGCGGTTTCATCGCCCACCAAGGCATTGACAAGCACGTTGTCGTCAGCGGATTGTTGGCCAGCGCGGAACCCTTGCTCGGCTTCATGGAGAACGGCCTCGAAGAAGTACTCGTAGGTGCCAGAGGCGGCATCGGGGTAGGCGAGGGCGATCTCAGCATCGGGGCAGGAAGCGTCGAGTTCCGACCACTTGTGGGTCGTGTCGTCGTTGTCGCCGTTGGGGGTCACGACCGACATGTCCAAGCCGGCGGCGGTGAGTTCGGCCGCGGTTTCAGCAGAGAACATCCAGCGGAGTTGGTCGACGGTCAAGCCGCCCATGCCGTTGACGCAGGTTTCCGAAGCGCCGCCCTTTTTCATCACCACGGACAATCCGTCCATGGCGACCACGATTTGACGTGCGCTTCGAGAGGTGTCGCCCACCAGGCAGTCCATGGTGTAGCCGTCGTCGCCGCGGTTGGCTTCAGTGGCTTTCCAGTCTCGGGACATGTCGCCGATGTCAACGGGCGTTCCCTTGGCAGAGTTCGCACAAACGCGACCTGCGCCGGAAGAAGATCCGCCGGATTCGACGGTGATGGAGATGCCGTCGCAGGCCTCTTGGTAGTGCTCAGCCCAAGCTTCAGCGAGGGGGAGAACCGTGGAGGACCCGGCGATGGTGATGGACCCGTCAGGACCACAAACCACCGTACCGACGTCGATGGTGGTACCGCCGGTGTTGTTGGTGGTGCTGTTCGTGTTCGTTCCACCGTTGTCTGGTGTGTCAACGGTGTCGTCCGTGGTGTCGTCGCCACCTAGACATCCCGCCATGGCGGAAATCATCATCAAGGCCACGAGGGCCAGCGCTTTTTTCTTCGTGGTATGGGTTATCATGTCGTTCCCTTGCTCCCCTCGTACTTCCTATGTGACTAAGGCGAATCGTCCATACTCTCATGATTTGAATATAGTCATATATATTGCTCAATACAATATGCTCCACAGCGGTAATGCTTAGGAGCCCTACGGAGGAGCGATTCAGATGGTGGTTGAGAACACGATTGAGTACCGAAAACTGCAAGTCACCGGGGGGTCAACCTTCATCGTGAGCCTCCCAAAAAATTGGATCAAATCCAACAACCTCGGCCCCTCGGACGTGGTGAGCGTGGAGCAACTGCCGTCGGGCGAGGTTCAAATTTCACCTCACGAAGTCAAGGAAACCAAGCGGATGGTGGAAATCGATTTGAGGAAGTATCCGCCCAACACATTGTATGATTGCCTCATCGGCGCTTATGTTAGCGGCGCTGATACGTTGATCGTTCGCAACAAGGACGGGCTTTCCTCAAAGGAACGGCGTTTGGTCCGTCAATTCCTTCGAGACACCCGCGGTATGGAAATCTCCGAAGACCAAGTCGATGCTCTCACCATCGTTTCGCTGCTCAATCCCAACGAGTTACCGCTCCAGGTGAGCCTTAACCGAATGTACCTGCTCGTGACCAGTTTAGTTGAGGATGCATTAGCGGTGTTGGAAGGTGAAGACGTTGACCTCCTCTCGGATTACGACGACCGAGAACGGCAAATCGATGCGAGGCGCCTGTTGATTGACCGTCAGGTGGCGATGATCTTGCAAAACCATCAGGTGGAGCGTGAGATTGGACTCAATCGGTATGGGGCGATGGAACATTCAGTGATGGCTCACTATTTTGAGCGAATGGGCGATCACGCCAACACCCTGGCCCGACTTGTCATGGAAGGATCCGGGGTCATGAAATTCTCACTCGACGAGGCCCCACTCTCGTTCCTCCCCACTTGGCTCGGCGCCTTACGCGACATCGTGAGGAACATGTACTCCAAGGACATACGCGTCCTATCGGATGGGAAATTGAAACTCGAGGAAGTCATCAACCAGTTGTCACAACACGAAGAGATGTTGATGGCAACCAGTAAACAGCGCACAACGCTCTTGATTGAATTTCGTATCTCAGAAATTGCCCGGCGCCTCTGTGGATACAGCATTGACATGACGGAAACGCTCATCAACATGCTCCTCGCTGCTCGAACCGACACCACCGTGAAGGAGGCATGATGCATGGCGCCCCCCATTCGAACCAATCTTGATCGCCGAATGGCATTGCTTACCGAGGCTTTGGACGAGTTTTTTGGCTCCATCACCAAAGAATACGCTCTCGCCATCCAAGCCATTGGAGAGCCAGAAGACGTGCCAGTTGCGAAAATTGTCAAACTTCGAGAACGTGCTCAACGACAGGCCGAGAGCCTATCGCAAGAGTTGTTGTTAGTACTGACATTGAATCAGCCGCTTTTGCAAGATTTGCGGGTCATCGCCGCCTACCTTCGGGGCATTGATGTTATCGAGCGCTTAGCTCGCCACGCAAGGGACGTTTCGCTCACGATGGCAGAGTGGGCGAAGCAGCAATCAACCACCGACGATGAAGTCGTGAGAACCGGGTTGGAAGATCTGGGTAGATCGGTGAGTCAACTGATTGATATCTTAAGGGAACACCTCATCAACCAGACTGAAATCCAGCCGGTAATCATCACGGAATCATGGAGTTCCATCCAAACCCAATACGAAACAATGTCAAAAATCATCCTTGAGGCAGAAAAAGACGTGACCGGGGGTCGAGAAGGTCGGTTGCTCCTATCAAAGGTGGCCAGTCGATTTGAGCGTTCAGGTTACAACTTGGTGCGGCTGGCTGGGTTGTGGCACTACGCCTTGGAAAACGAGTGGATTCACTACGAGCATTGATTCTTCAAAGGAAACGCCATAAACGCCAGTGTCAACCCACCTTCATGGTTGCAAACGACATGGACTTCATCGGCGGCGGCTTCAAACTCACCACCCCCTACACGTTCGCGGGGTGGCTGATTTGGGTCTTTGGCGGCGTCATCACCGCCTTTGGCGTGATTTCGACGGGCAGTGAAGGGTTACCGATGGGCCTCGGCATCGCCGCCATGGGCTTGCTCATCATGGCGGGCGGCACCCCTGGAAGCTTGGAAGCGGGATTGCATCACCTGCGCAAAGGAGCCATGCCTCCTGAGGAACTGGAAGCGAAGGCCCAGCAAAGCGGCCTGACCGTGGACAGTTGGTTCCTGCAGCAAACCACGCTCGTGCCCACCAACGACCCGAACGATTGGATCCTGCCCGCTCCTGGGCCCCAAACCTGGGACAGCGCCAACCCGTACGGGCCTCACGGAGACGGTTCTCCGCTACCGGAACACCCCGTCAAAGTGGGCACGCCTCGGCCGGCGACGATGACGTCCTTTGCGGTGTTTGCAAGCCTCGCCGTCCTTTGCGGACTTGGGGCCGTGGGGGCCGTCATGCAAACCGAGCCCGTTGACCCCTCCGAAGACATGGGAGCCACCCCGGCGCTCATCATCGCCGCAGTCGGACTCGTGATGTCGTTGGTCGGGTACTTCAGGTCCAAGGCCTTGGCCCAAATGCTCGACACCCCAACCTCCCTCGTGCGTTCGGCTGCCGTGGGCCATCCCGAATTGGTCGGTCAAGTCCGCCCCGGTTTGACCGGTGGCATGACGGTGAACGTGGATGGGAGCGACCGAATGGTCATGCACAACATGGTTGGCTTCTATTGGACTTACGAACAATATCAGTGCCGAACGGTGCGAGACAGCGAAGGGAACACCAAGGAAGAGTGCTCCTGGGTGACGATTCGCTCGGACCGAGGGGGCGTTCCTTTCATGCTCCACGACGGCACCGGTGGCATCAAAGTGAACCTCACCAGTTTCAAGCGCACCGACTACGGTCAGTTCCTGAAGCGTTGGGACGGGGCCTTCGCTGAATCCCTCGGCAAGCAACTCATGGCCTCGGCGGTCGCCGGCCTCTTGGGAGGCGCGACCGTGAAAGAGCATCGATGGACCTTGTACGGGCTGCGTTTGGGCGATCCTGTGTACGTTTTAGGACAAACCAAGCCACGACCCGCTGAAGAACTCCAGGCCGAAGGGTTGGACGGGACGCTGGGCAACAGCACCATCGAAGTCTGGGGCAACGAAGACGCCCCCGGAACCAAGTGCACCCTCATGCGAGGGTCCGAGCTCTCCAACATCGGAAAATCTCGCTCGGGCTTTGAGATGTTGATGCCGCCAGTCGTCTTGATGCTGGGGGGCCTTGCCCTTCTTGGCCTCGCTTGAGCGATCGGCCAACGATGACGAGTGATGCGGAATGGGTGCGCAAGACGTTGGTACCGGAGCCCTGGACCTGCTGGTGGAAGGCGGTCTGTTCTATGCACTGCCGTTGTTCGGCCTCTCGCTGCTGCTGGTGGTGGAAGGTCGCAAACGAATCCCGCTCACCATCGGATTGGTTGGTTTCGTTCTCGGATTTGGCCTCGTGGGTGAACTCTACCCGTTGCTGGGCGATTCCCTCCCGGTGGGCGAACAGGGTTTTCGATTGCTCGCCGCCGTCCTCATCGCTGGTATTTCGGTCAGCGTTGCCGAGATGGCCATGCGGTTCTTGGCGGCCGGGTTGGTGTACATCGTCATCACCAATCTTATCGCGAGCGGGCAACGGTTCGACATCGACCTTGAAGGAGACGCTTTTCTTTCAGGCGTGTTGACCCTTATCGCCTTCTTCCTGAGTTTTGGATTCCGTCGCTTGATACCGGCCTTGATGGCCGGTCTGGTCGGCACGCTCGGGATGATGCTTTCCGTCTACATCATGCTGGGTTGGCCCGTTGAACGGCTCAACGG
>JALRLR010000063.1 GCA_023254355.1 Candidatus Poseidonia sp. | reverse complement strand
AGCACCACTTTCGTGATGCAAAGGCTTGCGCCTCAGGGGTCAGGTCGTGCCAAACATCGTTGGTAGCGACCCACGGCAGGGCGTCTTCGTTCATCCACCCCAACCCGACCTTGATGTCAGCAAAGACGCTTGGCCTTCCGATGGCGCCACGGCCGATCATCAATCCGGCAGCGGACGTGTGCTCCAAGCAGGCGGCCGCGGAAGCGGCGTCCACCACGTCCCCGTTGGCGACGACGGGGACGTCAACGGCGTGGACCGCTTCCTTGATGCTGCTCCAATCGGCCACGCCGGCGTAGCGTTGTCGCAACGTTCTCCCGTGAATGCAAAGGCGTTGGGCCCCGACCTCTTCGAGTCGCTGGCACAGTTCAGTGGCGTTGTTGGCCCCCTTTCCCGTTCCCAATCGCATCTTGGCGGTGACGGGGATATCGATTCGATTCACGATGGACTCCACCATGCCCACCAAGCGGTCGGGTTCGCCCATCAGCGCCGCGCCCGCACAAATGTTGGTGACCTTAGGAGCCGGACAACCAAAGTTGAGGTCGATCAGGTCCGCATTGGGGGCAAGCATCTCGGCCGCCGTGGCCATGTCGCCCGGGTCTCCGCCAAAAATTTGGGGAATGAAGGGCACTTCATCGTCGTTGGTCTCCATCCTTCGCCACGAGGTGGCGGCTTCTCGCGTCAGGGCGGTGGAATTGGTGAATTCCGTGATGGTGAAATCGGCTCCGCATTCCTTGGCCACGAGCCGAAACGGAAGGTCCGTGACGCCGGACATGGGCGCAAGAAACAACGGACGCGGCTCCCCGTCCCAAACACCGGGTTTTGGAGCGATGAACGAGGACACGGTCTCACCTCATGTGCGGGCTTCTGCCATGGCTTCGTCGAGCATGGATGCCACACGAACCATCCGACGCATCACCCGGTCAAGACGGTCTTGCACACGCCGTTGTACGGTGGCGACATCTGCCCCTGCCATTCGGTAGCCCATGGGCAAGCGCCCGCCAAGGAGATTGAGCAACAGCATCTGGTCGCGAGCCTCAACACCCTCAAGATGGGCGGTCAAGTCTTCGACGCTGAGTTTGTTGGCTGCCAACGCTTTGAGCAAGACGCGTTGTTGGGCCTCGTTCAACAAGCGCTGAAACCCGCCTTTTTTCAACATCCAATCCTCCCCTCTTCGTTGATGTTGAGTTGTCATGGCCGTCCAAAGTGCCGTGCTCAAACGATCCGTTCGCGGGACGCGCTCCACCATTCCCGATGCGCGGAAGCGGTCCAGAATACGCCCCACTCGAGCTTTTTGTCCACCTTCCAGTTCCACGGCTTCGTCCAAGGATAGCGGCGCATCCCGTTGCAGCAAGCGTAGAAACAAGCGTACGGAAAGCGAATCGGCTGCCAATTCTTTGCCAGGGCGCTCGCCCAACAACCCGAAGTCGTTCATCCAATGGGACAAGGCGCTGCCATCGTCATCGGTTGGGTGGGGGCGATGGTCGACCAAACCGAGCGTGAACGGTGCGGATTCGTCTTGAGGCAGTTCCACCGGCAGCGGTGTTCCTTCGCGCTGCCAATGGGGGTCAAGCGATTTGATTCGCTGAGTCAAAATCAACGACGCGTGCTGCTGCATGTGGGCCACGGCGTGGCTGAGGCTGCCGCCGGTGAGGTAGTATTTCCTCCATCCTTTGCCTTCGTTGGTGAACCCGATGAGGCCGGTTTCCACCAACCGCGCCAAGTGATGGTTGAGGGCGGCGGGCAATTGAGCGAGTTCGTCGGCCAACATCTGGGCGTCCCACGCCACGTCGGGCTGTCCCAGAAGGTAGTCTCGGAGCAGACGATGAACCGTTCCAGCCCGACCGTGGTCAGCGGTGGCGTCGCCGCGCTTTCGCACCAAACAAAGGGTGTCGGCGAACCATTCAACCAACCCGTCGATGTCACGTTCCAAGGACGGCAAAGGGCGCTCGACCAACCTCAAGGAGAACATGGCCATTTGGCGTTGGCGAGAGCCTTTGAAGTCTGTGCAATAAACGCTGCTGGAGCGGCAGATTTTGTTTCTGTTGGGCCGCATTGGCCGTTCAGCGTCGGTCGTCGATGTACTCGTAATCAACGTCGGTGTGCGCTCGGGTGTAAATCTCAAGGTCGATGTGAGGCATCAATTCGATGCGGTCCTCTCGTAAGATTCCGCGTCGGCGCAGGACCTTGAGGGCGCTGTGGACCGTGGCTCGGGTGCGGCCGAGCCGTCGGGCGAGTTCGGCCTGCGACCGAGGGACGCCTTCTCGATCGATGTTCTCGAGGATCAAGCGCTGCACGGGAGAAAGGCCGATGGGAAGTTGTTGAGCCATGCGTTCTTCACCAACGATTTTGCTTCGCAACACCTCAACTTGACTGGGCCCTCCAGCAAAGTAGCAGGTGCGCCCGTTGACGGGCAAGACCGTCACCGATTGGCGGCTTTGAAGCACGTCCAAATGATGACGCAACGTGCCGTTGGCGGTGTTCATCACCGTCTGAAGTTCTCGATAACACAAGCCCGGGCGGGCCTCAAGCGTGCTCAAAATGCGTCGCCTGAGCGGATGTTCCTGCGCCTTGGCGGCTTTGGTAGAAATCCCACCGAGCGCCATCGCGCCAACGCTGCCGGCCACCGAAGCGATGCCCCCAGCGAGGCCGACCACGCCGGTGGCGGCACCGGCAAGCCCTGCTGCCAACCAAGGGCGCTGGCGCGTCCATTGGGCAAGCAGTGGCATGGTGATGGGTTGGCCCTCTCCTCCCTTAAACCATCGTTGGATTGTTCGGCTTTACCCAGACCGACGTGTCTTGGTTTTGGTGCTTAAATACGGTCGAGTGGACTCTATGGTGTATGATGAATGAATTCTCTTTTCGGAACACGGCGTTGGAGCAGCAGCTGCAAACGGCCCTTGACGAGGGCCATGC
The DNA here is from genome assembly GCA_023254355.1 of Candidatus Poseidonia sp. GTDB lineage: Archaea > Thermoplasmatota > Poseidoniia > Poseidoniales > Poseidoniaceae > Poseidonia. Next base: position 5,152 of record JALRLR010000063.1, on the reverse strand, counting down.
GGTCTGGGTGGTGGGGGACGTCCACGCCCACCACCTGACGATGCGAGCCTTGGTGGAACGTTTGGAACTTGGAGACGACGATTGGGTCGTGTTTTTGGGCGATTTAATCGACCGAGGTCCCAACGCCTTTGCCGTGGTTGAAACCGTCATGCAGCATCCCAACATGGTCAGCGTGAAAGGCAACCACGAGTCAATGATGGTGGAGCACTTCAACAAATCGGGCATTGATGCGTCCACCATGGACGTGCGCTTGTGGTATCGCAACGGTGGGGCCGAGACCGTGTTCGCCTACGAGCAGGCCCATTTGGACGAACACGGCAACGAGGACGAGGACGCCATGTACGCTCGGGTGGCTCAGCACACCGAATGGATGGCGTCATTGCCGTCTCACCTCGTGCTTGACCGTTGGCGTTTGGTTCACGCAGGGTACGACCCGGAACATGATTTGGAAACGCAAAGCGATGATGACTACTTGTGGATTCGCGACGCCTTCCATCGAGCATCGCAGCCCGTGGACGCTCAACGAACGGTGGTCTTTGGCCACACGCCCACGGCGGGATTGCCAGGGTTCTCGGCCGCCGATTGGGGGCGGGTGTGGCAGAGTCGTGTCCGGCTGGCCGACGGTCGCCCGGCCGCCATCGGCATCGACACGTGCGTCTACCACTCCCATGCCGGCCCGAGCGTCCTCACGGCGTTCAATCTCCAAACCGGGGACACGGTGGCCCAAGAACGGGTTGAGCCCCGCTCACGATGAGCGGACCGAGCCTGCGACGATCTTCAAGTGAGCCACCAAAGGCGAGAGCAGTCGGCCGCAGGTCATGCCGTGCGGGCTTAATTCGTAACTGACTTTGACCGGTGGGCCGTCGGTCACGACACGGTTGACCAGGCCTTCTTCGGTGAGGAACCGCAGCTTGTCCGAGAGGGTGCGACTCGAGATGCCGGTAAGCATGTTCTTCATTTCGTTGAAGCGGCGCGGCCCGGTGATGTAGAGGGTGGCGAGAATTTCAATGGTCCAGCGTGAACCGAACACATGCAGGGCCTCAACGGCGGCTTCAACCTCCCATTCGGCCGTGTAGGGCCCTTGGTTGGCATATTTGGCGAGGTTCTTACGAATGCGCGTGCCTTCGTTGATGGTTTGCTCAATGCTCTTCTCTACCGCGTTGAAGTCTTCGGAAGGGAGGTCCATCGGGGGGTTTGGCATCGTCGCTCGTTGGTGCGGAGAGGCTCAGACTACTTGATTTCTTTTCCACACTCAAACGAAGGACTTGGCTGGAATCCTTCCTGACGGCGTCCTTGGAAGTGATTGCTTGAAGTGGAGGCGCTTCGTCCCTCGCCCATGGGAGCAACGGCTGAGGGCGGTGCTGCAAAGCGCTTGTTGCTCGTCCGTGGCGGTGTTTTAACCCCCTTTTCGGGCTTGGGAGGCGCGTTTCACGACCTCCGACGAGCGTTGGAGGGCGGGGCGTTCTCGGCTTGGGAATCGGCGGGCGTCCTCGAATACGACCTCGGCTCGTCTCCTTCGGCCATGCGTCGCTTGAACACGCGATGGTTTTCGCACCCGCGTCGGGTTCACCGAACCATCCGACGCTTGCATGCAGCGGGTGAGGTTGACCTTGTGCTCGTCAGCGACCAAGAACAGGCTCACCTCGTTCCTCGCTCATCGCCCGTCAAGGTGGTCGTCTATGTTCACGATTTCTTCCATCTTTTCCCCACCACGGAGACCCTCTCAGGCCAAACGGTGGAAGTGGGTGACCAACGCCCCTCGCTTGTCCGTCGCCGAGATCTGCATCGTTTGTTGAAAGGCCTTGCACGGGCTGACGTGTTCATTTGCAACACCAAAGCCACCGAGGCGCTGTGTCGCGTCCATTTTCCCAACACCCCGCTTTATCGAATCCCGTACGCCCTTGACGTTCGCAAGTTCGCCCCTCCGGCCACCGTGCCTTCCCCCCCGGAAGGGTTGACCGCCGATGCCTGTCACCTGCTCGTCGTGGGCAGTCACGACCCGCGTAAGCGGTTGGCGTTCTTGGCCGAGATTCTGGGCGGCTTGCCCGACGAGGTGGCTGGCGACCTGATGGTGCACCACATCGGCAACGACGTTTCCTCCGCCGGTCATGCCAACGCGAGCGACGTGGCTCGAGAGAACGGGGTGCGTTGGCATCACGTGGGTGGCAACCTGAGCGATGAGACGCTGAACCTGTATCGGTGGCACTGCGAGGCCCTGCTCTTTCCTTCGGCCGCTGAAGGGTTCGGCTATCCACCGGTGGAATCGATGGCGGCTGGCCAACCCGTTCTGGCATCCGACCGCCCTGCCCACAACGAATTGATGCCCGAAGGGGGGTGCCTGCCGGCCGACGACGTCGTTGCTTGGCGAGAGGCCGTGCTACGTGTTCACGCTGCGTGGAAGCAACGCAACGGGGCCCCCCGATCGCCCGATGCCAGCCTCATTGACCACGTCGCGTTCTTGGCTCCCGACCGCTTCCACCGTGACATGGCAGCAGCGTGGGACGAGATTTCGTCATCCTGAGCCTCCAAATGCTTCATGAGCGGGGCTTGGTTCGGGCCAAGCATGACATCCCCCATTCAACGCGTGGCCGTTGTTGGCGCCGGCAACATGGGCTCCGGAATTGCCCAAAAGAGCGCTCAAGAAGAGTTTGATGTGCAGATGGTCGACCGTGAACTCCAGTGGGTTGAGCGAGGTCAATCCATCATCGCCTCCTTCCTTGAAGAAGCCGTTGAGCGGCGCATCTTTTCCCCTCAACAGGTGAACGACATCCAAGGCCGCATCACCGGCGTGGTGGGCGTTGAAAACACGGCTGAAAACACCGATTTGGTGATTGAAGCCGTGTTCGAGGATTTTGAAGTGAAAACGGCCGTGTTCACGGCGTTGGACCAAGCCTGCGGAGACCAGACCATCCTTGCGTCGAACACGTCATCGCTCTCCGTGAACGCCTTGGCCGAAGCCACCGGTCGCCCCGACCGTTTTGTTGGTTTGCACTTTTTCTATCATCCTGCCAAGAACCGATTGGTCGAGGTGATCCCGGCTCATGCCTCCAGCCAGACCACCATCGACAAGGTCGTTCAGTACTGCAAGATGCTGGGTAAAGTTGTCATCGTCTGTGCGGACCGCCCGGGCTTCGTCGTCAACCGATTTTTCGTCCCTTGGCTCAACGAAGCCTGCCTCTTGCTCGAGGAGGGGGTCGCCAACGCTGCTCAAATCGACGCCATTGCGTGCAAGGCCTTCCGAATCGGACTCGGGCCCTTCGGTCTGATGAACCTCACTGGGCCACCCATTGCGCTCCATTCAACCGATTACCTGGCAGAGCAACTCAGCACGCCTCGCTACATGGGGGCCCAGAACCTGCGCGACCTCGTGGCCGCGAACGACCAATGGGACGTGTCGGGCGACGCCGCCTACTCGGACGACCAATACACCGCCGTTTCGGAACGCTTGCTTGGCGTCGTGTTCGGCGTTGCTGCCCAAATCGTTGAGGAAAATGTCTGCAGCATGGAGGACGTGGACCGTGGCGCCAAAGTGGGCCTTCGCTGGGCGCGTGGGCCGTTCGAAATGATGAATCGCCTCGGCGTTGACGAAGCCTGTCGAATGGCGACGGCCTACGGGGAACTTGCCGGTCAAGGATGGGACGTTCCGTCCTTCTTTTCAAAACAAGGAAACCGCCCTTGGTCGTTCTCGTACGTCGACACGACCGTTGAGGGCGGTGTTGCCACCGTCACCATCAACCGTCCTGAAGCGATGAACGCCCTCAACGTCACCGTGGTTCAGCAGTTGACCCAAGCGGTTGAGGCCGCTAACGCCGACGAATCCGTGCACACCATCGTGTTGGACGGTGCGGGCAAGGCCTTCGTGGCGGGCGCTGACGTGAAGTTCTTCGTTGACAAGATCCGAGCCGATGCCATTCCCGACATCTACGAGTTCACCGCTGAGGGGCACGAACTGTTGAACATGCTCGAGACGTCCTCGAAAACCACCGTAGCGTTGACCACGGGACTGGCGTTGGGCGGTGGATTGGAGCTGGCGTTGGCCTGCGATTACCGCATCGGGACCCGTCGCACCCAGTTCCGCTTCCCCGAAACGTCCATCGGCATCTATCCCGGTCTGGGCGGTTCGCAGCGCCCCGCACGCATCTGTGGCATCCCTGCCGCTCGTTGGGCGGTGTTGGCTGGCAACTTCATGGACGCCCAAACGGCCACCGACCTCGGGTTGGTAACGCACCTGGTCGACGTGGCCGGCGTTGATGCTTGCATCGCTACGTTGGCCAAGGAAGGCAAGCCCGCCCAGAAGTACCCCGGTGCACCCGCCAACCCCGCCTCACCGGTGGCGAAATTCGCGGCATCGTTCTTTGACGATGCCAACATGAGCGTCTTGATGGAGGGAGGCTGTCCCGAGGGCTTCAGCACCGAAGAAAAGGGCGTTGCTCGTCAGATCAAGAGCCTCTCGTTCACCGCACCCATCGGGCTGAAGATGGCCAGCGACCTCATCAACGCCACCGCCTCCACCTCGCTGCAAGATGGATTGCAGATGGAACTTGACGGTCTTCACACCATCTTCGCCACCAAGGACGCTCTTGAGGGGCTTTCAGCGCTCATCGAGAACCGTCGACCCACCTATGGAAACCACTGAACCCGTCCTGCGGCTTTGTGTTCGGTTTCCCTCAAGCCCACTGGTCCGCCATGCGGTTGAGCGATTCAACCACTTCAGCGATGTCCACGTTCTCGTCGTTTTCTTGTGCCATTCGCAGGCGGTTGGTCACGGCTTCGACGGTTTCTTCCGAAGGCGGACTGCCGGTGATGTGCTCGATCACATCAGCGATGCTTCGTCCGTGGCCGTTGAGGATGGCCATCATGGCTTTGATTCGTTCTTCGTCGTCTTTGGGTGCTCGTGCGGTCATGCGGATTCCTCCAATCGAATGTTGTTGTTGGCGTACCAATCGGGCCACGGTACGGGCGCCTCTTCGGTCCACTGGTTCAGGGGACCGTCGTCCCGAATGAAGGCGGTTTGATTCACCTCCACCATGGAACGATTGCTGCTGTGCTTGGGGCCGGGTTGGCCCAGCACCATGGCCGATTCCAGAATGCTGGTGCCCAATGCAAGGCTGTTGGTGTCGGTGCTGCTCCAGTACGAAGCAAAGCGAGGATG
>JALRLR010000062.1:2233-8089 GCA_023254355.1 Candidatus Poseidonia sp. | reverse complement strand
GCCAGCGCTGAGCTGTAGGCGTCGGTGGCCCCGGATTCGCTGATGATGGCGGTGGTCACGTTGTAGACATAGGACATGGGGTCGGATGGATCGGTGAAGCGCTGATCGGTCAACAACTCGTAAGGGAAACCTTGGCCCGGCACGGTCGTCGAAGCCAAGGTCGCCCAGTCAAAGTAATACTCGGGTTGCCGGTAAATGACTTGGTCGATGGCGCCGTTTTCAATACCGAGGATGTGGGTATCGTTGGTCCTGGAAATGTTGGAAGAGACCTCGAAGTAAAACGAGATGTTGGAATAAGAAGCCGGTGCAGGGATTTGGCCGGTCGTCATCGGATTGGCGAGTTTCATGTTCCATTCGACCGTGTCGTTGGCAAAGGACGTGGGAGGCAGATGGGTGAAATTCTCGTAGGGGAGGCTGACTTGTTCGGCAGGGTGAACCGTGGCAAGGTGAGCGTAGGTGGTACCGGTGTAGAAATCGTTGGTGACGGTTCGCCAACGGCGTTCGAGGTTCAAATCAACCGTACCCGAAGTGTTGTTGGCCCAGAAGATGATGCCCGAGGCCAACGCATCGTCGGTGGGGTCCCACGGATTGAAGGGCGCACCGGCGCAATCAACGAACCAAAACATCTCGGGACATTCTTGCCCGTCGAGCATCCCGCCGCCGTCGGTGTCGGGGTTGGTCCAGTCCGTCCCGGTTTGGTTTTCCACCGCATCAGGAATGCCGTCGCCGTCAAAGTCATCGGGTTGGATGTCATCGGTGGGGTCGTTTTCGGGATTTGTTGAGTCAAAGTATTCCGTCCGGTCGTCCACGCCACCTTGGTCAGTATCAAACGACGAGGAGGAGGTCACCCACACATCGGTTGAACCGTTGTTGATGCCGATGTAAATCAAATCGCAACCGGTGGTGTTCTCGAAGTAATTGTTCAAGCCGTCACCGTCGTCGTCCAACAAGTTGGTGCAAGGTTCGTTCGGATCGGTGCCGTCCTGAACTTCATCGTAATCGTTCACACCGTCGCCGTCGGAATCGGCAAGGGCTGGGTTGGAAAACCAACCAAAGGTGCCCAATAATTCCTGCCAGTCGGCCAAGCCGTCTTGGTCGGTGTCCTCGTAATCGTCATCGCAGTAATTCATCGTCGTGCCGAGGGTGCCGGAATTCACGGCTTCGGTGTGACAGAAAGAACCGTTTCGGTTAGCCACGTCGGTCGCCGTTCCGGACGGTCCGTTGGACACCCCCTGCAAGATGTTGTTGACCACCGTCGCATAAGCGAACGCCTCCCATGTTCCCGAGACGTTGTACCAACCAACCCCGCCGCCGGGGTTGAAGCCAGACCCGTTGCCCACCTCAACCCGGTTCGTGGAGCTGGTGTATTGCACGAAGGCGGTTTCAAAGTTGACCAAGGAGTTGCACGGGTCGGTGCTGTGGCTGATGTTGCGCTCGTCCCCGTCGTTGACGCCGCCAAAGTCCGTGTCCGCTACATCCCACAAGGTGCAGGAGAGGTTCTCTTCCCAATTCTGAATGCCGTCGCCGTCCGCATCCCCCGAATCTTCTCGTCGGGTGGGGTCGGTCTCGCCGGGGTCGAGCACGCCGTTGAAGTTGGTGTCTTCTTCACCGTCATCAAACGCATCGCCGTCGGTGTTGTTGTTGCGAGGGTCGCTGGCCTGAGCGGGGTTTCCGTAGGCACCGTTGACCTCCACGCCGTCGTTGATACCGTCGTTATCCGTGTCAGCGGAAGTGGGGTCGGTCAACAAGGTCAGGGCTTCGTACGAATCGTTCAGACCGTCGCCGTCGGTGTCGGCACGAATTGGACTGGTGGAGGTCACGCCGTCCACTTCGGCGGTGTAGGTGGCACAAGCGCCGGGGCCGATGCCTTGGACGGGGTCACAGGGGGACGTGGTTTCAGTGACGATGCCGTCAGGTCCGTTGCGGAAACAAGGTGAAGAACCGCACATGGTCGTCCATGTCGGGTTGACGTATTCCTGCAGGTTGGTCAACCCGTCGCCGTCGGGGTCTCCGTTCGGACCGTCAGCGTTGGAGGGTGACGTGGCGTTCAAGCCGTTGGCCGCTTCCCAGCCGTCGGGCATCCCGTCACCGTCGGTGTCCCAGCCTGCAGGGTCTTCATCGATGAGGCCGTCGCCGTCGTCATCATCGGACAAACAATCAGCATCGCCGTCACCGTCCGAATCTGCGGCGTCCACAAACCCGTCCTTGTCGTCGTCAAAGCCGTTGGCACACATGTTGCCAACCGGGTCTTCGTCGCACAAGATGATGCTGCCCGTACCATCCGAACCGGATGCGCCGCAGGCGGGTTGGTTGAATTGCATGGCGTCTTCTTCGTTCCAGTCGTTCACGGGAATCGTGCCGTTCCACCAAACGCCGTTGTCGAGCACCGAGGTGGTTTGGGTGTTGTCCCAGCCCGTGGGTTGGAGGTAGAGGTATTCCTGGAGGTTGGACATCCCGTCGCCGTCGGGGTCGGCCACCGCACCGTCCATACCGGTGGAAGACAGCGGGTCAAGCCCGTATTTCCATTCCCAACCGTCGGGCAAGCCGTCGTTGTCAGAATCAGGGTCGTTGGGCTGGGTGTTCATGAGGTATTCAAGGCCGTAGGTCAAGCCATCACCGTCCTGATCGGAGGCGGCTTGAACGTCCACCGCAACATACTGAATGGCCGACAAGGTGGACAACACCATCAACAGGGTGAGAAAGAGAGACTGAACGGCTTTTTTGCGCTCAGCGAGGGTGAAGCGTGGGCCGGCCGAGGACGTGTTCGAGCCTGTCAGCATGGTTCTCACAAGTTTCGGTGCGTCCGATGCCTCATAAGGGAAATGGTACGATGTTCATACAAGCATCGTTCCAAGGACCAAAAATCAGAGATCTTCAAGCTCGTCCAAGAGCTCCAAATCATCGTCATCATCCGTGTACGTCACCGGTGGAGGAAGGTCGTCTTCCTCGAGTTCTGGCGACACCTCGGGCAGCGGGGAATCCTTCTCGTAATCGTCGTAAAATTCACCGGATGAGCGACCACCACGTCGGGCTGCATAGAGCACGAGGGCCCCCAGTAGCACGTAGAACACCATGGTTTGAGGCTCCGGATTGACGAGTTCTCTGAACAGGCACGAGATGCCGCTGCATTCCGTCATGTAGGAGAAACTGAACTTTTGGAGGTAGTCTTCTTCGTAGGGCGTTTCGTTGTCCATCGGCGTGACCTTGAACTCAAATTGGACTTCCTCGCTGTCCTTGAGGTTCGCAGGAGCGATCATCGTGACGCTGAAATCCTTCGACGAATAAGCGGGAAGGTTGAGAATCAAGAAATCACTGCCAAGTTGGCTTGATGTGGCCCGAATGGCCCCGTCCCAGCCATCGGGCTGGTCGAGGCGAATCACCACGTCCAAGGGAATGTTGTTCTGATTGCTGATCCGGTATTCGAGGTTCTTTTCTTCGCTGGGGGCAAAGCGCGACTTTTCCGTTTTGTCGGTGATTTCGATGCGACCGGGCACGACTTCTTCGTCGATGACCACCTTGACGGGGAGGTCGAAGTAGCGGGCGTCTTCAACATCTACACCTTCCTCGATGATTCGCGTGTAAATGGTGTGAACACCGGCTTCAACTTGGCCGCGTAGCGTGATTTCCAATTTCATGTCGCTGTACTCGTCCGGGGCCAAGTTCACGGCAACCAGGTTGGTGTTGCTCCCGTTGGAAATGACGTAATCCCAAGCGGTGTACTTTGGATTGTTCTCGCCGTTTGCCTCGACATCGCGAGGATTCACGATGCGCCACGTGGTCACGCCCGAACCTTCGTTGCTGGAGTCGGTGATGCGGAGGTTGTAGAACACCGTGCTATCGCCCCGAACTGGGCCCACTTGACCCAGCGGGTTGTCTTCGCCGATGCCATCGCTGTCGGAGAGCACTTCGACCAGAATGCCAAAGGTGCGGTGAACCGTGAAGCCGACGTCGGTTCGCAATTCAGAGTCTTCCTTGCTCACCACGGAGAGACGGAACAAGCCGATGTTCACCCCGTCTCGGTCCGCAGGAGGGTAGACTTCCATGCGAATGGTTAGGATTTGGGTGGAGCCGATATCGGGCGTGATGGAATAGATGCCCTCCTCCATCAACTCAACACCGGTGTCGTTGTCGTAGAATCGGTATTGCCAATCATCGGGCTGGTCAAGCACGCGAATCTTGAAGGCGTCCGTTTGGAAACCGGTGTTGAACACGTCAAGATAGAAATCACCCACTTCGGAGGCATCCACGTAGTGAGAGAGCGTTTCGTCGTAGGCTTCCGGACGGGTTGAGTCGGCGATTTGCTTCTGGTGTTCATCGTCCTCGTAGACGTACAACCGTGGCGGAGCAAACACGTCCACCTCCTCAAAGTCGAGCGTGATGGTACGGACGGCAACTTCCTCATCGGGGCCGTCATCGTTCTTGGCGTAGACTCGGGCCTCGATTTCGAGCGAATCCGGTGCGTTGTCCAGGTCGCCTTCTGGCACGTTGATCTGCAACTCGGGCAGGACGGAAGAGCCCCCGGTGTTGAGGGTGTAGGTGCTGCTCGGAGCGCTCCAAATGGGGTCGGACCATGAGGAGGGAAGGTTGGTTTCCAAATCAAAGATGACATCGATTTTGCTGGAGGTGGAACCCGTGTGTTCAACCAAAAATTCGACCTGAACCGAAGCCCCTGGAGCAAACAAGACCACGTCCGGCTGATTAGGCGGCAACGTGAGGTACACATCGTGTTCAAGCATGGTGATGCCTGGATGTTCAAAGATCACGGCGTGACCCTGCACGTCTTCCACTTCGAGACGCACGGGGTATTCACCATCGTCGATGCCCGCTTCGTAGGTGTACGTGAAGTTGCCAACGAGCCCGTTGTTATCGAGTTTGAAATCGTCATCGTCAAAGTTGTAGTCAAACACCGAGTTGGCCCCGTTGGGCGTGTCCATGATGAGGTTGACCTCTTCGATGTCGTCTCGACCAAAGGCGTCACGTACTTCAACGGAGAATTGCATTTCACGGAACGCAGGACGGTGGTTCGGCGACCATTCGGTTTTCTGAGCGTCGTTCCAGTTGCATCCATACTCAGCATGACACGAATGCACCCGAACGCTGGAGCCCGAGAGTGCATTGGTCATGACTTGGAGGCGGGAAAAACCACCGGAACTTTCCATCTTGCCAAAGGCGATGTCAACGGCACAATCCGTTTGCCCGATACCTCCACCGCCGCCTTCACAGGTCGCTTGGGCATCAATTCGAATCTTGAGTTGCTTGCCTTTGGGAACCATGAACCCGTTGGAGCCGATGTCGAACTCAACTTCAATCACCGTCCAGGAACAACCTCCGCCGAAGGGATTGGGCGAGCAAGGGTCCTCGAGTTCACGGCTTTCAGAAGCGATTTGGGAGTCGCCAGCCTTCAAGGAAAAGGTCACATCAGCGGTGGAGCCGTCCGTGCCACGGAATTGAATGTAAACCGAGAGCCGAGCGGTGTTCGAGGAGCCGCTGCCGTTCACATAGAGGTCGCTGATCATCTCAACGCTGCGGAATTCGAGGCCGTCAATGGCGCTTCCTTCTTCTTGGCCGGCATTCGGTTCAAGCGTGGTGATGGAGCCTTGGCCTCCGGTTTCGGAATTCGGGGCGTCGAGGTAGAGCTCGTAGGTTTGTTGAGGAACGTTGACCATGGACACAACGTTGTCGTCCTCAAGCACCTCAACCGGCGCCTCAAGCGGGGAGGGCGGGACCATGGTGGCCAGGACAGAAGCCAGGAAGAGAGCCACCAACACCAGCGCCGTGGATGGGCCGCGGTTCCCCGTTTGACCGTGAAGCATCAAGTTCACCGTATGCCCGTGGTGGAGGGGGTGTTAAACGGTT
>JALRLR010000062.1:0-2223 GCA_023254355.1 Candidatus Poseidonia sp. | reverse complement strand
GCCTTTGACCAACTCAGCCACCCCTGCTTGCAGCGACGGTGACGGTCATCCACTTGAACGCATCTCAAGCGTTGTCCGTTGACCAACCACCATCAACGTGCAGGACATGACCGCTCAAGGTTGGGTGTTCCAACAAGAAGCGGACGCCAGCGGCGATGTCTTCGGCGTTGCCCGACCGACCCAACGGGACTTTTTCCAACACCTTGGCAAAGTGTTCAGCCTCCCAATCAGCCGCCATGATGGCCCCTGGGGCCAGGCAATTCACCCTGACTCGGCCGGCCAATTCCCCAGCAAGGTTGAGCATCAATTGCCGGAGGCCCGCTTTGGTCGACGTGTAATGAGCAAGGCCCTCCCAAGCTCGGCCCCAAGACGTGTCAACAATGGCCACGACCGAGCCTTGCCCGTCCTCCAAAGCCGGTAGGAGACCTTGAGTCAACGCATAGGGCGCTTCCATGTGAAGGCGAGTGAGGTTTCGGTAGGTTTCAAGGGAGGTCGACTCGAACGGCGATTGGCTATAGAACGATGCATTGTGAATCAGTCCGAACAAACCGTGTTCCTGAACCATCGGATGTTGAAGGACATCTCGAATCAGCTCTTGAACCGCTTCATCGTCAGTGAGGTCGGCCTGAACCACCGCTCCGCAAGACCGCTCAAGTCGTCGCTCACCATCGTCGAGGAGCGCTTGGGCTTCGGCCGTTGACGAACGAGCGTGAATCAAAACATAGCAGCCTTCGTCCATCAGTCGCGTGGCGGTGGCGGCACCCAAACGCTGCCCTCCGCCCGTGATGAGGACCACACGCTCGCCCATGGCAGGAGGTGTGGCCTTGAATTGAAGAAGCCTCGTATTAGCCTGATGGCCCAGAAGAACCGTTGGCAACCGGCTCCACACCTTTTTTGCCCCTTGCCTTGTGGCTTGCCCCGAGGGGAGCACGTCATGGTCGGAAAACCGCTTCCCATGGCCGACGCCAAACCCGCTTCGACCCCAAAACGACGATTGCCGGAATGGTTCCGTACTTCGCTGCCAACCGGCGAGCAACAAGCGGTGTTCAACGACACCAAATCGGCCGTCAAGAACAATCAGCTCCACACCGTTTGTGAGGAGGCACGTTGCCCCAACATCCACGAATGTTGGGCGAGCGGTGACGCCACGTTCATGATCGCTGGCCAGGAATGCACCCGTGGCTGCCGTTTTTGCGCCGTCGGCACGATCAAACAGCCGCCACCCCTTGACCCTGAGGAACCCGCTCATTTAGCGCAAGCCGTGTCCTCCATGAACCTCCGCCATGCCGTCATCACCGTGGTGAACCGGGATGACTTGCCCGATAGCGGCGCAGACCACTACAAGCAATGCATCGATGCCGTGGCCTCGGCTTGCCCGGACGTCACGCTTGAACTGCTGTGTTCCGACCTCGCCGGTGACCTCGCAGCGCTGACCCATCTCTTAGCGCAGAGTCCTTTGTCGGTGTTTGCTCACAACGTCGAATGCGTCCCACGCCTCGACAAAACGGTTCGAGATGCGCGGGCCTCATTTGACCAATCGATTTCCATTCTTCGCGAAGCCAAGCGACTTCGCCCCGACATCATCACCAAATCGTCGCTGATGGTGGGCGTTGGCGAAACCGATGAGGAAATTGACGAAGCCCTCGCCACGCTCAGGGACGCCGGCGTTGACCTGGTCACCATCGGCCAATACCTCGCCCCTTCTGCGCGACACTTGACCGTTGACCGCTTTCCTGAACCCCATCTCTATGACGAATGGGCGACCAAGGCCATCGGACTCGGCTTTGCCGGCGTGGCCAGCGGGCCGTTGGTGCGTTCGTCCTTCAAAGCGGGCCTTTTGCTCCGAAAAACACGAGACCCTGACAACGAGGAACAGATGTTGGGTGCTTATGTGCGCGTTCAAGACCGCCAAAGCGGTTCACCGACACCACTTAAGACGGACGAGCCCTGAGGTGAAACAATGACGGAGCGAAGCACGGTCACCACCACCCCTTACACCATCGGTGTGGCTCCCTTCCGCCCCGGGGACGAACCCACCTTTGGAGGCGCTTTTGAGCAACAACCGGAGGATTTGAACCGCCCCGACCCGGCCACCTGCGGCGCACAAGACACGGTTGCTCACGCTCAAGGCCTGATTCGGGTACTCACCGATGACGGTGAGGCCAAGGGTGAATGGGACCCCGCCCTCGACAAAGAGACGATGATTCAAGGCCTCGAGTACAT
>JALRLR010000061.1 GCA_023254355.1 Candidatus Poseidonia sp. | reverse complement strand
CGCAGATGGATTCTGGGATGCTGCTGCTCAGTCCGTGTCGGACCAATCCGGCGGCATGATGACCCTCGCCGAAATGTACGAACTCGGCGAAGACCAAGAGGCCAACTTCACCAACACATCTGCTAACTACGCTTTCTACAACGCCATGATGCCAACCGGCGAGGACATTTCCTTGACCGGTATGCTCGGCGTGCTCGTCCTTGCGGGACACTGCGATAGTTACCCCACCGAGAACATGAGTTCCTTGATGGCCGCTGTGGGCGGTGGCACCGGGGAAATGACCGGTGTCATGCAGCGTGCAAGCCTCTGGGGCTACATGGCCATGGCCAACGAAACCTTGCCCGACTTGGGCACCACCATCGCTCGTGACTTGGCCATGTGTGCTGGGGTCGGCATGACCTTCCTCGGCTACGGTGGCGGTGACGAAACCCTTGGCATTGGCGACACCACCGGCGAAGCGGTGAACGTCTCCACTCGCCTTTCCTACTTTGACATCAACATGGATGAAATGTCTGCGATGGTTCTGTTGTTCGGTGATGGCGATGAAAACATCACTGGCCTGCTTGAAGTTAGCGACGACGGAACCCAGTACGGTGCGGCGGAACTCCTCGGCAATGACGCTGCCACCGCCATGGGCATCTACGGTCTCGACGCTGCCAACTACGGTGCCGTGATGACCTGGGTAGGCGGTTGGGCCACCGACGCCACCTCGCTGCCCATGGTCCTCGTTGGCGGTAGCGGTGACATGACCGCCTCGCTCTTTGTCAACACCACCTTCGGTGCTGAGGACCCGCTCAACGGCGGTTACCTCGACAACAGCCTCAACCTCGGCGGCGCATGGGCCATGCTCGGCGCCTCAGGCGGTGAAGCCGTCAACCTCGACCCAGCACTCTCTGGGAATGCGCTCTACGGCCCGCTCGGTTTGGCCACGGACAGCGGTGCTGCCATCTTCCTCTACGGTGAATTGTCGGGTCAAACACCACCGATCAACTTCACCACCATGGGACCTGGAACCCCGATGGACTGGAACGAGCAAACCATCGCTGCCTTGTACGGCGTGGACACCAACGCTGCAGCTGCCATGCGAGCCCTGATGATGGGCCCGATTTACGGCACGACGGCTGACTCCTTTGTACCCGGTTTCTTGATGTCCTCCTTCGGCACCACGCCCTACCTCACCCAGTCCTTCAACAACTGGCTACTCGGCTGGCACGACCCAGTGAACGCTTTCTTGGCTACAGGCAACCCTGCGGACACCAGCGCCGGCTGGATGTCGCTTGAAACTAACGAGACCTACTTCAGTTCAGATGTTCTGAACGGCGGCGTGGCTGTTGCCAACGGCGACGGTACCAACTACACCATTTGTACCGGTGAAGCCGGTGACTGTGACCAAGGCGAGACCCTCGCCGAAGACGGTTCGACCCAACTCTCCTGGCGCAACGACGCCATGATGGCGGCCACCTTCGGCCTCATCATGCCCGAATCCTTGGTCGGCACGACCGGTGGCTTCCTGACGGGCGATGGTGACAAGGTCGACGTGAGCGGTTACGCCATCGCCGACGTGACCTGCGACGGCACCAGCGAAGTCAAGGGCATCCCGGTGGACGACTGTTCGGCTTCCGTGGTTGCCACCGAGCGCAACATCCAGGCCAACCTCTTGGAGACCTACAGCCTGCTTGACGCCACGCCCGGAGCACTCCCCGTGTACTTCGGTAGTGACATCACCATGCAGGCCGAACAACTCTCGGGCCTCATCATCGCTGGTGAGTCGTCCTCGACCTTCTACTTGGACACCCGTGCACACGGCAGCCAAGCGAGCACACCCTCCATGGACGATTTGACCCCCGTGTTCGAAATCAAGTCCTCCTCCACCATCGCCGATGACGATGCGGAGACCATGGAAAGCGCCATTGTTCAGAACCAAGACAAGATGGTCTACTGGACCAACTTTGACTCTTGGATTGACTTCGTGACCCTTGCCTTCTGGTTGGGCGGTTTGGTGCTTCTTGCCATGGGCATGATCGGTGCAGCCAATGCTTCGTCCGAGAACGATTCGCTGGCGACCGCCGCAGCCGTTGAGGAAGAAGCCAAGTCGGAAGAGGCCTCAGAAGAGGCTTCCGATGACGACGCTGCGGATGCCGAAGGCGGCGAGTGAAGTTCACCTCGAGTGAACGGTGAAAAGGTCGCAAAACGGCCTCTTGACCCCGTCTCATGAGGGGAAGAACATATAGGGATTCAAACAACCGTTGACCGAAGGGACCATCTCTTCGGTGAACAGCTTGAGTTGCAAGTTGAATCTCCCGCTTGGACCTTCGGTACGCCACCCGTCCCTTGAGGCCGACCTTCAGGCTCGCCTTGAGGACGGCCACCGCGTCTTCGTGGTGGGTGACATCCACGGTCATCTGGCGACGTTCAAAGCCCTGTTGCATCGACTCCGCTTGAAACCCGAAGACCGGGTCATCTGTTTGGGCGACATGATCGACCGGGGACCCGATTCAGCAGGGCTCGTGGCGCTGTTGCGCAGTGACCCTCAATTGATCTGCATCAAAGGCAACCACGAGCAAATGGCCATTCAGTGCGTCCAGGCCAACGGGACCTTTGAGGCATGGCCACCGTGGATGCAGCGAGGAGGCAAGTCCACCTACGGCTCCTACATCGTCCAGGCGGAGGGGGATTTGTGGCAAGCCAAACAGGCCATGCTTGACGATTTCATGTGGTTGGACAACCTTCCCACTCAACTCGTCCTCGACGAGCACCGTCTCGTTCACGCCGGTTACGACCCTCGCATGCCACTTGACATGCAAGGGGAAAAGGAACTGTTGTGGATTCGCAAAGAGTGGTTCGACCACGACGGGGCGGTGGACCCGTACCGAACGGTGTTTTTCGGCCACACCACCACCACCAAACTCGGGGAGGTGGCCGGCGACATCGCCGTTTCAAGTACGAAGTTGCCCGACGGCCGCCCCGCTTGGGTCGCCTTGGACGTCGGCGCCTACAACCACGTTGCACCGGGGCTTGCAGCGGTTAACCTCGCCACGATGGCGGTGACCAAACAACCCACGTTGCGTTGCGACCGATGGTTTGAACGCATCGACCAGCGTAAAAAACAACGAAAAGGCAAACGGGGCAAGCACACCCATGTTTGGAAAGGGCCTGATTCCTTGCGTGAAGCCGAAGTGGCCGTGAGTTTTGGGCTCAAAGCTTTGGCCCAGCGAGCCAAAACCACGCACCGTTCATCGCTCAAAGCACAACGGGAACTTGAACAGGTCGGCGTGGTGTTCACGCCCGATGTCGATGCGGTCCACAGGGACCCGTCAGGGCAAGCCTATCGCATCGTCCATCGGCGCTGGACGGAAGGAAACGGACGTCTGGCGAGGGGCCCGACCTCGTTTAGGATCTACCCTCGGCGACCTTCCGCAACACCTCACCTTGGCGAACGAGAAAAGGCGAATCCAATGCGTTTTGCACACCATCATGACCGAAAGTGGAAAACTTCTGCCTGATTACGACGGAAATTTCCCTTGAAGCACGGTTGATGCACGAGAAACAACATTAAAGAGGTAGGAAGTCGTTTCTCCCGTTCATGGAAGGCCAACGCTCGAACCCTCCCTCAACCACGCTGAAGACCGCTTACCAGCACGTGCTGGCCACCCGGAAGGTCAACGCATCCATGTTGAAATGGAGCTTGGCCTTTGCCGAGGCTGAAAAGGCACGGCGTACCTCGGGACAGGGCGTGACGCTCTACCTCCTGTAGCACGGCTGGACCAAGTTTGAAGCCTCGGCCACGCTGGACCGTTCATGGAAGCCGTGGCATGGGACGTTCTCATCGCCGCAGGCACGGTGTTCTTGCTCGGGGCGATGTCACCAGGACCCAGCCTTTTGGTCGTGTTGCGCAACACCATGATCGGTGGACGCCGTCAAGGCGTGATGTGCGCGCTCGGTCACGGTTTGGGGTTCGGCCTGTACGCTGGCATGGCCGTGTACGGCCTCATCGTGCTGCTGGAGGAAGCGCCCGCCGTCTTCACCACGCTGCAACTTCTCGGCTGCGGTCTGCTTGCCTGGTACGGTTGGTCCATGTGGCATGCTGAACACGAGCACCTCTTCAACGATGAAATGGGGTCGAGGGCGCAAGGATTCGCTGAAGGATTTGCGATCGCCTTCTTCAATCCAAAAATCGCCCTCTTCCTCGTGGCGGTCTTGGCCCAAGTCCTTCAACCGGACATGAACCTCACGAGCAAAGCGGCGGTGGGCTTGCTGGGCATGACCATCGACACCCTGTGGTACCTCGTCGTTGCGCTGGTCCTCACGGGAACGCCATGGCTTGAACGGTTGAAACAACGAGCCACCACCATCCACCGCATCACGGCGCTGGTGTTGTGGGGTTTTGCGCTCAGTGTTCTTGTCCAATTGACAAGGTCCCAATTCTGAACCCGGGAACTCGATGCCCTCTGTGAAACGGAGTTTGAGGGACTCACCGCTGGCACGAGGGGCAGTAAAACGTGGAACGGTTGCTTTGAACCAAGCGTCGGACCACTCCGCCACAGCCTTCTTTCTGACAGGGAAGCCCTTCTCGACCGTACACGGCGAACTGATGGGCAAAATACCCCAAGGTGCCGTCAACCGCAGCAAAGTCATTGAGAGTAGAGCCACCGGCTTCCAAAGCTTCGTTCAAGACGTCCTTGATGTGACCCACCAGGGCTTCCAACCGTGCCGTGGGTTCACCGTTGGCTTTGACCAATCCTTTGGCTTCCCGACGGGGCGAAAGACCGGCTCGGTGCAACGATTCGCAGGCGTAGATGTTGCCCACGCCGACCACCGTTTTTTGGTCCAGCAAGGCGAGTTTGATGGCGGTTCGCCGTCCGTTGAGGCGAGCGGCAAGGGCGTTGGCGTCCCACGGGTCAAACGGTTCGGGACCCAACGCCACCAGCAAAGGGTGCTCGGCTTCGGCCGTTGCGGGGAACAAATCGATGATGCCAAAGCGACGTGGGTCGGTGTACACGGCTCGCGCTCCGTCCTCAAAGACGAACTCAAGGTGGTCGTGCTTACCACCATGCCCCGTAAGGTCGCCAAACGAGGAAACGGGGACGCCGCCGTTGACGGTTTTCAAGAGCGGTTTGGCGTTGGCTTTCGCCTCATCGCTGTCAAACAGTGTATATCGGCCCGACATGCCCAGATGAGAAAGCAGGACACGGTCGTCGTCGAGGTCGATGAGGAGATACTTCGCTCGGCGACGGATGCCGTTGATGGTGCACCCTGCAACGGTGGCCAAATCGTCGGGAAACGGATAACGCAAACCTTCCCGCCGAATCAGCACATCGGCAATCGTTTTTCCTTGAATCCCTTGAATCAACCCTTGGCGAACGGTCTCCACTTCCGGAAGTTCAGGCATGGTTGAGCCCTCCGTTGCGAACATGGAACAATCGATGGTGGTCTTCATAGCCCGTGAGGTCGATGGTTTCGACCACCGTCAAGCCCGCTTCGGCCAAGCGTTGAGCAACGGCGTTGAACAAAGCGGCTTCGCCTTCCCCGGTCCAGCGTTCACTCGCCGCCTTCAAGGAAAGCAACCCCACGCCACCGGGGGCCAAAAACCGCTGACAAGCAGCGAGGAAGATGTCCACCTGCCCGGCTTGAGCCACGTCCTGAAACAACCACGGCACTTTGGTTGGCACGAGCACGCCCCAAGCGCCGTGTTGACGGGCATCGCCCAGAACAGGAACCAAACCCGGTCGCTGTGTTGCCATCGCCGTCAAGTCGCGCAAACATCGAGGGGCGAGGTCCACGCACACCAAGCGACCGTTCAGGCGATTGCTCTGGCCACACAGGTGGTCGTACAGGTGACTCACGGAGGTCCCGTGTCCCGCCCCCAGATAGAGAACGGTGCTGCCGGCTTGCGGCAACAGAGCGGCGGGGTCGCCGTTGGTTCGCAACATCCCTGCGCCAAGCTTTGACCGAGTGGGGTCCCATCGGCGATGTTCCTTGCCGGCGAACCGTCGCAGCGATTCCCCGTACACCGACGTTCCGGGCACGGCGTTCATCGTCCAGAGCGTGCGTCGTTCAAGGCGTACCGTTGGCGAGAGGGGTTGAGGACCTCGCTCCCGTCGTTTCTTACCGCCGCCCAAACGCTCACCCCTCAGCGACGCGAAGGAGGCTGTTTGTTGGCCTCACGCAGCGCTTCCACCCGTTCCTCGACCTTCGCCACCTCGGCTTCGCCCCAGGGCTCGCCCTCAAACGCGTCGATTTTCGCAGCGATGCTGATTTTCCCAGCCAACATGCGGGCGATTTTGCCCCTCACCCACCGGGGGGAACGGCTGATCCAAGGATGCATGAAGATGTGACCGTGTTTGGGCGACGGGGCCCCGGTCTTGAGGTGATGGAAAAACGCTTTTTCAGCCCCCAAAATTTGGACCGTCCCCGATGGCAAACGGGCGAGCCGCGCTCGCCCGTGGGCTTCCACGCACAATCGAGCGGCGAGCAGCGGACCGACCAAGGCAGAGACGGAGGGCAAATGTTCGCCCGCCAACCAACGCAATGCGTTCTCCATACGGTCAAGTCGAGCGTTGGCGTTGGCGGTGTTCTCCGCCCATTCTTGGATGGAGCGCCATTCCACCTCGGAGGGCAGCACTGGAGGAACCTCGACCTCCATCGTTTCGGCAAACTCAACGGACGTGGCACATTGGGCCGTGGCCCTCACGTAGGCTTGCCGGTCCGTGGCCACGGTCATGGGGAAGAACAGCCCCACCCATTCGATGAGCCGCGCTTCCATGGTCAAATGGTGGGCACGGAGCTCGTCGCTGCCTCGGACCAAATGCTCCAAGCG
Organism: Candidatus Poseidonia sp.; assembly: GCA_023254355.1. GTDB lineage: Archaea > Thermoplasmatota > Poseidoniia > Poseidoniales > Poseidoniaceae > Poseidonia. The sequence goes on along the minus strand of JALRLR010000061.1, from coordinate 1,301 downwards.
ACGGTCGGGATCGCTTGCGGCGGCTTGAACGCCTTCAACCGCCAAGCGAAGGGCGGCTTGATCGGCGAGCTGTTGTTGTTCATAACTGGGCAACGGATAGGAGGTGGCGGGAAGTTCAGGTTCACCGTGAACCAACGCTTTGGCTTCAGGGAAACGAGCCGCGAGGGCTTGCGCTTCGGGAATCAGGGCTCCCCTGGCCACCGTTCGCAAGCGTTCCACGACGGCGTGCTCGGTCATGTGACCGTCCCATTCAATCACGTCGACGAGATGGCCTTGGTCGTCAACCACCGCCGCAGCGCGCCAGTCGTACCACAGCCACATCGTCCATTCCTGCAAGCCGCTGATTTTGACCCTTGCCCTTGGCGTTGGGAGGGAACGCAACAACCGCCGCCGAATGATGCAAATTGAATGTTTAAAGTCAAACAATTCAAATAGGCGATGAAACGGGGATAGTGTATGTTTTGCCCTCAATGCGGAACGTTGGCCTTTCCATCACCGTCCGGTGACATTTCGTGCACGAACTACAAGTGCGGTTACAACGGACCCGCCAATCTGAAAACAAAAATCGGCGGCAAAGAGGTGGACCTCTCCCAAGCCAAGTCGAGCACCAAGGTTGAATCACGACAGTACGAGATCATACCTGATTCAGATAAGAATCAAGGGGTTCTGAGCGTGGGCAGTTACATGTGTCCGAAGTGTGAATGCGTCGAGGTGTTTTCCTACCTTGAGCAAACCCGTTCGTCCGATGAACCCGAAACGAGAATGCTCACGTGCAAAGAATGCAACCACGGCTGGCGTGAATACTGACCCGGTCGGCGCCTTCACTCAGTAATCGCTTTCGACACGAGGTGCGAGGAAGTAGATCACTTCACCCGCCCCGTCCATGAAGGAGAACTCCAAGCGTAGCGGGAAACTCTCGCCAAAGCCCAATTTCACCGTTCCGAGCGAGCCAAACACCTTGGACAACGGAACGAGGTAGGTCAACGAGTACTGGCTTCGAGCCGGCTTCGCACAGTTCAAGGATTCCAAGTCATCCTTGGAGAAGGAGACGTTGACGGAGTCGGGCTGGCCTTGGACGTGAATGGTGAACGTGTTGGCGTCAATGCTGAAATTCACCCGGTCTCCGACGTAGCGAGACACTCGGAGGGCTTGCGAGAGGGCGGCTCCGTCGATTTCGATGGTGGAGGGGATTTCGATGTTGGGCAGGTTGGGCGAGGTCACCGTGCTGGCGTCCAGCGGGCGGACGTTCAGGTCGATTTTGCCCAAGTTCAAGGTAAGGACGTCTCGCGCCATGGACATCT
>JALRLR010000060.1 GCA_023254355.1 Candidatus Poseidonia sp. | reverse complement strand
AGGATGGCCAAAGTACAACCCTGATACGCTTGAAGCGGGCGATGTTGCACAGGACTCGGTGAGGTGGAACCCGTGCGTTTCAGCGTCCAAGAGCGCAAAGAGCGAGCGCTTGTCGCTGTGGTCGGGGCAAGCGGGGTATCCAAAGGCCGGGCGAATGGAGCGATAGTCGGCCTTCATCAAGCGTTCATGCGTCATGCCTTCATCGTCGGGGAAGCCCCACTCAGCTCGGATGACTTGATGCAATTTTTCGGCGCTTGCTTCAGCAAGGCGATCTGAAATCGCTTTGATCATGATGGCGTTGTAATCGTCTTGGTCGGCTTCATAGGCTTGGGCGAGCGCCTCGGTTCCGTGAACGGCGACGGCAAAGGCGCCCACATGATCTTGAATCTCGTCGAGGGGAGCCACAAAGTCGGCGAGGCAAAGGTTCCGTTCTCCCACACTCCGCTGTTGCCTCAAGAAGGCAAATCGGTGCTCTTCCTCGCCTTGAATCACAACATCATCGCCTTCTGAATGAGCTGGCCAAAAACCGGCGATGGCCTTGATGTGAAGCGATCGGTTGTGCATGACCTCCGTCAGCATCTTCTTGCCGTTTTCAAACACATCCCGCGCTGCTTCGCCTTTTTCTGGATGGGTGAGGATGGCGGGGTAGGTGCCTTTCATGTTCCAGGCGGTGAAAAAGAAGTTCCAGTCAATGTACGGCTCGACCTCTTCAAGCCTGAGCGAGTACGCTCTCACACCGGTGAACGGGGGCTTGGCGCACGTTTGATGGTTAAACTCGAACTCAGGTTTTCGTTGTCGTGCTTTTTCCAACGTGAGCAAGGGCTGGTTGATTTTTCGCTCGTACAGCGCCGTCAATCGTTGGTTTTCCTCGTCGAGCGTCTTCTTGAATTCCAACCGCTTTTCTTCATCCAGCAATTGATTGAGCACCCCTGAAATGAGCGAGGCGTCCTTCACGTGAACGACCTCGGCTCCGTAGGCAGGGTTGATTCTGACCGCCGTGTGCTGGCGCGAGGTGGTGGCACCACCGATGAGCAACGGGATGGTCATGCCCCTTCGTTGCATTTCCTTGGCCACCTCAATCATTTCATCGAGCGAGGGCGTGATGAGTCCGGACAGGCCGAGAACATCGGCCTGTACCTCTTCCACCTTGTCCAAAATGGTGGACAGCGGCACCATGACCCCGAGGTCATGGACGGCGTAGTCGTTGCATTGCAGCACGATCCCCACGATGTTTTTGCCAATGTCATGCACGTCTCCCTTGACGGTTGCAAGCACGACTTCGGCTCTTTTTTTCTGCTCGGTTTCAGCCTGATGCATGTGGGGTTCCAACCATGCAACGGCTTTCTTCATCACTCGAGCACTTTTGACGACTTGGGGAAGAAACATTTTGCCCGAACCGAACAACTCCCCAACGATGTTCATCCCGTCCATGAGCGGGCCCTCAATGATGCTCAAGGCATCACCAACGTCGTCGTAGGCTTCAGCGACATCCTGCTCGATGTATTCGGTGATGCCGTGAATCAAGGCGTGGGCCAACCGTTTGGAGACGTCCTGTTCCCGCCATTCCTTTGCATCTTCCTGAAGACTCCGTTGTTTTGAAAAACGGTCCGCCATCGACACCAAGCGTTCCGTTGCATCGGGGCGGCGGTTGAGAATCACGTCCTCAACCATCTCCAACAAGGCATCTTCAATGTCCTCGTAGATGGTCAGATGGGAAGGATTCACAATGCCCATCGTGAGACCTGCTCCGATGGCGTGATGCAAGAAGACGGCATGCATGGCTTGGCGAACCGTTTCGTTACCCCGAAAGGAAAAGGAGAGGTTGCTGATGCCGCCGCTGACCATCGATTGTGGACATGTTTCTCGGATGAGTTTCGTGGCCTCAATGTAGTTTTTTGCGAAGTTATCGTGCTCCGCCATGCCCGTGGCGACGGCGAGGACGTTGGGGTCATGGATGATGTCGGAGGGGTGAAAACCAACCTGTTCGACCAGCAGACGTTGAGCCCTGAGAGCGATTTCCACTTTCCGTTCCACGCTTTCGGCCTGACCGGTCTCGTCAAACCCCATCACGACCACGGCTGCACCGTAGCGATGAATCGTCTTCGCCTGCTCGAGGAAAACCGCCTCGCCTTCTTTGAGGGAGATGGAGTTGACAATGGGCTTGCCTTGAATGCATTTGAGCCCGGCTTCAAGCACGCTCCATTTTGAGGAATCGATCATGACGGGAACCGAGGCAATCTCGGGCTCGGTGGCGACCATGTTGAGGAAACGGGTCATGACCGCTTCGCTTTCGATCAAGCCCTCGTCCATGTTGACGTCGATGATGTTGGCGCCGTTTTGCACTTGGTCCCGCGCGACCTCCACGGCGTTTTCAAAGTCCAACGCCGTGACAAGCCTGCGGAATTGAGCCGAACCCGTGACGTTGGTTCGCTCCCCAACCATGATGAGGTTGGAATCGGGAAGGACGGTGCAAACATCCAAACCGGCGTAGGTCGGAACCTCGCTTGGTTGGCCCGGGACACGAGGAGGCAAGCCTTGAACCGAATCGTGGATGGCTTGAATGTGCTCGGGCGTGGTGCCGCAACACCCCCCTACAAGATTGAGCAGCCCGTCCCGAACCAGCGAGGCGATGTGGGCGGCGGTGATGTTGGGTGTTTCATCAAATCCAGAGGGAGAGAGGGGATTGGGTAATCCTGCGTTGGGATAGATGTGGGTCCGGGTGTCGGCGATGTTGGCGAGGGTGGATAACTTGCTTCGCAGACCCGTGGCTCCCAAGCCGCAATTGATGCCAATGCTGAACGGGCGAGCATGCTTGACGGTGGTCCAAAAGGCTTCGACGCTCTGTCCAAAAACGGTCCGGTCCCCTTCTTCTTGAATGAACGTCACCGAGATGATGATGGGCAACTCAACCTGTTTCATCTCAAAGGCATCAAGGGTTGCCTTGATGGCGGCTTTGGCGTTGAGGACGTCAAAAATCGTCTCGATGAGGATGATGTCGCAGCCGCCATCGATGAGGGCAAGAAGTTGTTCGAGATAGGCATGGTACACCTCGTCCCAAGTCGCCGCTCGTGCAGCGGAATCTTCCACATCCGAAGAGGCCGATAGCGTGACGTTGGTCGGGCCAATGGCTCCCGCCACCCAACAACGCTTTCCCGTTTTTTCCTGATGTTTGCGCACAGCTTCCTTTGCAATGTTCGCCGCTCGCTCGTTCATCTCAACCACACGGTCGCTTAAGCCGTATTCCGATTGAGCGATGCTGGTGGCACCAAACGTGTTGGTTTCGATGATGTCGGCGCCGGCTTGGAGGTATTGCGCATGGATGGTTTCGATGAGGTGGGGTTGGGTGATGTTGAGCATCTCGTTGTTCCCTTTCAAATCAATGGGATGGTCTTTGAGCCGTTCGTCTCGGAAGTCTTCTTCCTGCAAGCGATGTTGCTGAATCATGGTTCCCATGGCACCGTCGATGATGAGCATCCGCTCCCGAGATACCCGGTCCAGTTCATCCTTCGGAGACATCGTGGTTCACCCTTGGAACGCTCGGAGAATCTGGTTGAACACGAGGCTGTTGTTCATCGTGAAAAAGTGCACACCAACCACGCCATGGTTGAGCAAGGCTCGTGCTTGCTGGACCGCATGGTCAATCCCAACCTGACACACGTCCTCATCGGTTTCGCAAGCATTGACCTCGTCAATGAGGTGCTGGGGGATGCTCGTGCCGAAAATTTCGGGCAAGACCGTGAGTTGTTGTTTGGAGGTGATGACCTTGATCCCCGGAATAAGGGGAGCATCGATGCCTTCCTCACGGCAGGCTTCCTCAAAGCGATAGAAGCATTCGTTGTCAAAGAACATCTGGGTGATGACAAACGATGCTCCAGCGTCGATTTTCCGCTTGACGTTGGCCACCTCTTCGTCCAAATCATGGGCTTCCGCATGGACCTCGGGGTACCCACCCACGCCAATTTCAAAGTTCGTGGCTCTCGCTTCGCTCACGTCTTCCAGGTATTTTCCGGCGTTCATGTCCACGATTTGCTCGACCAACTCGTTGGCGTAGGTGTTCCCGTGAGGGTGGGGAATGAAATGCGGTTCGGTCTTGTTCGGGTCGCCGCGAAGGGCCAACACGTGGTTGAAACCGAGGTAATCCAAATCAACCAAGAAATCCTCGGATTCAAATTTCGAAAAACCACCGCAAATGACGTGCGGTATGACATCAAGACCGTACTGAAACTTGAGCATGGCGCAAACACCCAGCGTCCCCGGTTTTTTGCGGTTCCAAATCTGCTCCATCTGACCGTGTTCATTGATTCGGTCGATTTTGTGGGCTTGGTGATAGGTGACGCTGACAAAAGCAGGTAACCATCCATCAAGGCTGTTGAAAAAATCGTGGATGTTATCAAGACCCAGCCCACGATTGGGGGGAAGGATCTCCAACGAAAACGGAAGGCCGCTTGCGGCATTCCTGTACAACGAAGCGACGTCCACGATGCCCGGACGGCATCATCGTTTTGAACCCTTCACCATGTTCAGGGGGTCATTTTTGGAGGTCCAACCGCCAAGTTCCGACTCACTCGTCCAGCAATGGAATCAGCGTCCCAAACTCGGCGTATAGGCTGGGGCCGCTGGCCAGATAGTAGACCGAACCGCGCCCGTCTCGAGAGTCTTGAGCGGTGGCGTTCTCGTTGGTGGCGCAGTCTCCGGTGCAACCGTCGGCAAAGGCGACGTAGACCCGTCCTTCACGGTCGATGTGCAAGTCGTTGAAATCGAGCAGGTTGCGGTTTGACCCGCCGATGTCACGGCAGTCGCCCGAGTTCAAGCAAATGGAGCCCACTTGAACAGGGTCGTCGGTCACCCGGTAGGTGTGGAAGATGGGATTCTCGTCCAAGGCGTTGAGAGAGTAGGTGATGTAGAGGTGGTAGGTGGCGTTGTTCGGGGCGTAGTGAGCGTTGCCGTTCCACGGGTTGCCGTCGATGTCGGATTGGTTGAGCATCTCCGAGTTCTCGCTGCCCAGGTACGTGATGGCAATCCGACCAGCATCGCCCGCATCCGTTTGCGGGAAGACCGAGGAAATCACGTTGACGGGAGAGATGCGGATGCTCTCTTGGTCCCAAGTTTCACCCGAATCAAACGAACGGGACATGTAGACGCCTTCGTCCCCGCCGGTCCAAACGTGATAGGCGTTGGAATCCGAATCAGCCGAGACCTCAGAGTTCTTGCGAGGGTTAGGGGTGCCCGTGTCCTCGCCCATGGTGCGCTCAAACCACGAGAAGCCGTTGTCCTTCGAGACGATGACCGTTGGCGTCGCGACACGAGGCGTCACGTAGACCGTGCCGTCGGGAGCGGTGGAGATGGCGCCGTGCAAACCGCCGTTGGTGGTGGCGAGCCCAATGATTTGGCCGCCCAGCTCAAACGTGGCACCGCCGTCAACGCTGGTGAAGCAGAAGATCCCAGCGAGTTTGTTGTAGCAGTAATAGACAGCCGTTTCGTAGAAGTTGGTGGTGATTTGCCCCAAAGCGCCGTAACCGCTGTCCGTCCACGGACCGCTGGCCAATTTGATGTGGTCGTTGATGGGCGTGGTTCCCGAATCGTGAGGGTTGCCCATCCAGGTTTCACCGTCGTCGTCGCTCCAGCAAATCCACGACGTTTCCAGCCCGATCATTTGGACGCCGAAGACGCGGTCGGTGATGGGGTCCACCCAACCGTACGGGTCGCTGGTGGTTGGCGAACAGGCCACGGGGTCTTGGCTCTCCTCCCACGAGGCGCCGTAATCGCACGAACGCATGACCTTCTCCATGGCGATGAAAAAGATGCAACCGCTCGAGGTGATGCCAATGCTCGGCTCCTTACCCGTTTCGCCCACGTCGCTGAATTGGAAGGTCATCGGCTCGACGTCCATGTCAAGCAGTTGACCAAACTTGTCCGTCACGAAGACTCGGCGGAGTTCGGGCTCCTCCTCAACGGTGTCCTGAACGACCTCGTCTTCGCCGAAGCATCCCGAAAGCGACATCGTGAACACGATGAGCGACAAAAACAGGGCGTTGCCTTTCATGCCACGCCCACCGACAAGGGGGATAATGACCTTCCGATTTGCGATTCTGCCTCAGTCAACCAGTTCGGTGTACAACGCTTCGTACGCCTCGGCGTTGTGTTCGTAGGTGTAGTGGTCCAACACCCGTTGGCGCCCCTGAACCGTTTGTTCCTTGCGGATGGCCGGATTCGAAAGGCTGTGGTTCACGGCGCGGGCGAGGTCTTCAGCGTCGCCGCAACGGAACAAGCCGCCCACCGTCTCGTCGATCATCTCGGTCAAGGGCGGTTGGTCAACCGTCACCACCGGGGTGCCGCTGGCCAACGCTTCAAGCGGAATCAGCCCCTGGCCTTCGTAATACGACGGGTAAATCACCAGGTCCGCTGAGCGAAAGTGCAGGGCGAGCCGGTCAAAACTCATCCCCGGTTGAATCGTGACGGCGTGCGCCACGCCCAAACGTTTGGCTTGCTTCATGAGCGTTCGGCGCATGTGGCCCCGGCCCACGATGACCAGTCGGGCGCCGGGATGCTCCTTGAGGATGCTCGGCATCGCCCGCAACAAGGTCCGGTGGCCTTTGCGAGCAACCAAGCGCCCCACCGCCAACAACAACGGCGTTTCCGTGTTGGCATCGCCGATCAGGGCCGCTTCGTCGGCGGCGCCGTAGGTCTTGCGAAGCGCTTCGTACGCCAATTGTTCTTCTTCATGGTCGTGGTCAATCGGGCGAAACACCTTGTGGTCCACCCCGTAGAGGACGGTGCGGCAATCCCAATCGGCAGGAGGGCTGTACCAACGATTGAACTCCTCCTTCGTCGAATCCGAAATGGCCACGCACATGGAGGAGGCTTCCACCCCCGCCTGTTCGTATCTGGCGTACCAGCCACCGGTGAGCAGGATGGCCAAATCGTTGGGGTTCTTCCACGTGGCCGCCTCCTTGTGCTTGGCGGCCAATTTCATGCCTTCCTTTTCACCTACCCAACTGCCGTTGAGGGCCGAAATCACCGGAGCGATGGTCTGCTCAACCCAACGGTATTCCTTGGCGGTCCAGCTGACCAACGGGAGCAGCGTGTGCACGACGTCAACGGGTTTGACCTGATTCAAGCGACGCAATTCGGTCAAGGCGTGCTTGCCGTAGGAACGGGTGAACATCATCGGTGCTTTGAGCCACGGGACGTGCAGCACGCTGACCCCCGGTTGCTGGGGCGTGGCTTGCTGGTGACTTCGCGTGATGACCGTGACGTCGTGGCCCCTTGAGGCCAAATGCCCGGCCAAATGGAACACGACGGAACCGATGCCCCCCCATCGAGGAGGATACTCGCCCGAGACCATGGCGATGTGCATCAGCGTAACCACTCGGTGTTGACATTTGAAGGTCATTGAAGCGAGAGGCGAGAAGACGCCATGCTGGAACCCAAACCTTTGAAGCGCAACCTCCGGCTCGGTTGGTCATGGGCGAAGTGCTTCCCGTGTCGGTCACGGTGATTTTGCCGACCCGAAACGAGGAGGAGGCCTTGGGCCCCACCATCGACGCCATCCCCCGAGGTTGGTGCAAGGACCTCGAAATCATGATCGTCGACGGCAACTCCACCGACCGCACGCGTGAAATCGCCCTCGAGAAAGGTGTTCGCGTCCACCTTGAACCGCGAAAGGGGTACGGCCGAGCCTACCGCTCCGGTTTCGACGTCGCCAAGAACGACATCATCGTCACGCTCGACGCCGACTGCACCTACCCTGCAGAGGTCATTCCCGACCTCGTGAAGCGCCTGCTCAACGACGACCTGGACTTCATCACCTGCGACCGCTTAACGCTGGCAGAAGACGGCTCCATGTCGGGCCTCCACGGCTTTGGCAACTGGGTGCTGTCGTTCACCGCTCGGCTGCTGTTCGGGTACGGGGTCAAGGATTCGCAAAGCGGCATGTGGGTGTTTAAGAAATCCATCTTCAACGACGAAAAGATGCGCCCCACCAACGACGGCATGCCGTTGAGTGAGGAGATCAAGATCCTCGCCCGCCGCCATCTGGGCAAATCCAAGGCCATCGAAATCTCCGTGCCCTACCGACCGCGTGTCGGCGAAGCCGAAATCCACACCTGGGGCGACGGCTGGAAGAACCTGCGCTTCCTCTACGCCAAGCGCTTCGGGATGCACCGCACCGTGACCGAGTGGGGGGCGTTGCCC
>JALRLR010000005.1 GCA_023254355.1 Candidatus Poseidonia sp. | reverse complement strand
CGATCAACGGCATTTTTCCAGAAGGGGCACGTTCCGCTGCAAGCAGGCGAATGGCAGCACGCTGGGCTTCTTCCCCGAGGTTGACCAAGTCGCAGGCTTGGATGACTTCCAAGCCACCTTGCCCACCGTGACGGGTTCGATAAGACACGACTTCGCCGTCACGCCGGGCCGTCACCATTCCGTGAATCAACGACCGTTGGAAGGACCACACGCGGTCCATGCCTTCCGACGTCATGAGTTCCGTGTGGAGGTGTTCATCGCTCCAACCCGTTCGCACCGAAACGACCTCGTCATGCCCGCTTGCACCACGATAAAGGTCGTTCATCAACTCCATTTTTGTGTCAAGTTCCGTGTGTCGGACATCGAGGACCGAACGCCAGTGCTGCTCGTCTTGAATCACCGGGACATCGGCTAACCCGATGGGCGAATCCTTCGCAGAACGGCGTTTGGCAACGGCCTTGGCCAGTCGGGTGGTGGATTCAATTTGGTCGGGCAACGAAGCAAGGTCGGTGGTGGAGTGCACCCCCCAGGCGCCGTCAGCGAGGATCCTCAAAGTCAATCCAAGATCTTGTCCGGGAATGGCTCGTTCCAAAACACCGTCCCGCATCGCTACGGTGGACTCGGTGATGGCCATCACACGGACTTCGGCGTACTGTGCGCCAAATTCTTGGGCCGCATCGAGGGCCTTGCGTACTTTTTCTTGGTCCAAATACCGCCCTGTGGAAGGCATGTGCTCTCCGCCTTGCTTGGCCGCCATCACCATGGAAGAAAGGAGGCACAGGTAGCCTTTGAACTCTCCCCTTATCGGTGGGATGAACTTTGGTCGTCGGCCATCAAGATATGAGCCAACAAGGCATCGCTCAATCGGGCTTCGTCCCATCCTTCAACGTCGATGCCCAACTGGGACATGCCCTCTATAGAGAGTTCACTCGAGCGTGATTCAAGCGACCATTGAAGGCCATTCACCAGACTGCTTAACGTTGTATTAAACGCCTCATCTTCACGGGCGGTCGGTTGGAGATGGCCCAGATCGTTGGCAACCCCATCGGCTTGCGGGAGATGGACCACCCACGCCCCCTCGTCTCCCGATTGAATGCCTGCACGGGAAAACGCCTCCGAAATGTGGTGCGTGCCCGCAAGATAACGAAGAAACTCAGCGTCGATTGACCGAGCGACCATGGACGACCTCAACTCATTTCGTGAGGCTTGCACCCAAGCCGTCCACAATTGCATCTCCGATTGCACGGCGTGCTGACCGAGCAACACCCAACGGGCATCGGGACGTTGTTTCAGAAAGGCGTCAACCGGCGATGAATCGCCGGAGGAGCCGAACGACACAAACGCGTGCGGAAAGCGAGTTGGTGCCATGGACGGGCGAGAGGTTGGTGGTTTTTCAAAGGTGGTCTGCTCGTTCCCCCTCCAACGGTGCATCGTCATCCCTTGGGACGGGTTCCACCGTTGCTTCGTTTCCTTTTTTCCGCAGGACACGTTCAATTTCATGGTGTATTTTATCCAACAATAACGGCCCCCATCCACGTTTCGCCAGAAGCGTGTTTCGCACGGCAGAGGGCATGTGCATCACATCAGCAGGAGTTCGCAAGCCCAACGAGGCCAACTCCCGAGCTCGTTGCCTACCAACATGACGGATGTTAACCAGTTGGAGCAAATCGGACTTGCAGCCGTGACGAACGCGTTGCTGAAGAATACTGATTTGTTGGACGAGTTGGGAGACCACGGGCATGTGGTCGTCAGCAAAGACATCGTCGGTCAGCACGATGTGTTGGCTGCCAGCCAACAACCATCCCATCAAGTCCACGCGATGATGGACATCCCCGGGAAGGACATCCAAATCGGCTTCCAGTTGTCGGAGCGTCGTTTCCTCCGTCCATTCCTCGATCATCCAGGCACTCTTCACATCGCTGAGCATGGCCTCTGCATAGCCGGGTTCAACCAAGCATTCCCCCTCCACGGCGTTGGCTTTGAGCCACGTGGGTGAATTCATTTCGAGGTCCGAGGATTTGGCCCAAAGCGAGGAAAAATCAGGGGTGGTAACGGCCAAGTGAAGCAAGCCAAAATCCGTAACCGGGGCGTCCATTCGGACCATGCGTCGCACGGCTCGCCGCAAACCTGTTCGCAAGATTGAGGCGGAGAGGGGGTCGAGGTAGAGTTGGGTCACCCGTTCGCCCATGGCCGTGGCTTCGTAGCGCATGTTCGGGCCATCTTCAACATCCCGCAGCACCGGCGCGACGCCCGGATTGAGGTCCAATGCAGAGGCGAAGCCGAAGGTTGGGCGGCCGTGGGGCGAGGCTCGATGAGGGGGTGGGTTGGAGGAGGGTTCGGGGCCCCAGACCACGCCCGAGGTCTCGATGGCGCTGGAGGCCCACACAGGGACCGAGTCGTCCCAAGCCTCCTCCACATCATCCTTCATCAATCCGCTTCGGGGCGTGTAGTGCTCATCGGCACCGCAACGTCGGATGAACCGCTCTTCAACCAACCAAGTCAACATGGTTGAGAGGCGTTCCTTGAGTTGAGAGGCAGGGAGCGTGGCTCCGAGGAACGTGGACGAAAAAAAGTGTTCAATGTCGCCCCGGTGCACCAGACCTCCGGTGGCGATGCTGGCGAGCAGGTGCATCCGCAACGCAGGCTCGGAAGCCAATTTTGAGGTCACGTCTTCCACGGGTCCGAAGAAGTATCGGTCAGCCACTGCATCAGCGACTTCCCAGCCGTCGGTGCCTTTGCAATAGACCCATGCTTCACCTCGGTCGTCGTATTTCGGCCGGCCGGCCCGCCCGAGCATTTGGCGTACTTCCATCACGGGCAGCGGCCGACTCATGCCGTCATCCCAGCGTTTGAGGTCTCGAACCAGCACGCGTCGAGCGGGCAAGTTCACCCCCGCTGCAAGCGTGGGAGTGGCGGTCAAAGCGACCAAAAGGCCCGTCTTGAAGGCGGATTCAACCTCCTTTCGTTGTGCGTGAGTCAACCCAGCGTGATGGAAGCCGACACCGCCCGCAAGGCAACTCGCCAATTGGTCAGCGAGATTGGATTGGCTCCTTCCCGAAAGGGTTTGAGCCAGTTCCTGCAACGCGGCATATCGTTCGGGCTCCTCTTTTTCAAGGCGCTTTTTGACCCGTTTTGCGAGGTTTTTCGCTTCGGATTGGGCACTACGCCGAGTTCCGACGAACATCAGCACCTGACTGCTTTGGTCCAGCCCATCGCTGACCACACTCCAAACCGGGTGACTCTTGAGCCCATCGAGGTGACGAGGTGGGCTGAGGAGGTTTGATGCCCCGCCTTCGCCGGGGGATTGAATTTTTCGAGGCTCAACGTGGAAATCGTGAAACGTGGCGTATTCCAACGCCACAGGGCGCCACTCGGAGACCACGAGTTCGGCCTCCAACCATTCGGCCAGCGCCGAAGCATTGCCCACCGTTGCCGAAAGCGCAACCAGTTGAGCATCGGGTTTGATGTGGCGAAGCCGAGTGAGGTTGATTTCCAACGTAGGGCCGCGGGTGCCATCGTTCATGAGATGGAATTCATCGGCGATCACGCAGCAAACATCCGCCACCATTTCGGCGTTGTGCCGAAGCAGCGAGTCCAACTTCTCTGAGGTGCAGACCAAGATGTTGCACTCCTTGATGTTCTTCGCTTCCGAGGTTGCATCGCCGATGCCCAATCCAACGGAGAGGTTCAGGGCACGACCCAATTCGCTCAATTCCTCGTATTTCTCCATCGCCAGCGCTTTGAGCGGTACGATGTAAATGGCCTTCGAGCGGTCATGACCTTCACTTAAGCGCTTCACCATGGCCATGTAAGCAAGAAGTGACTTCCCCGATGCGGTCGGAATGGCAACCAAGGTGTTTTTCCCGAGCAAGAGCGCTGGCAGGGCCTGTGCTTGTGGAGGATGCAAGGTGTTGATGCCCCACGAATCAATGAGGAAATGCTTGAGGGTATCGGGGAGGTCAAGACGAGAAACATCTCGCTCAACGCCCTCCATAAACCCCCATCTCGGGCAGCGGTTCAAAAGGACAACGGAGATATTTCCAAGCCGACATCCCTAAGTCCCATCGTGGGATGGTTGATGCATGAGCGACGACATGGAGTCCATGGTGGAAGAACGCCTTTCCGTCTTTGACGATGAACCCGATTTGAACGACTGGGTCGAAGTCATGTGCGGAGCAGCCATGGTGGTCCTTGGCGTGTTTCATCTGGTCGAGCCCGGCGAATTGGTTGATGCCAACGTCATGCGTTGGTTTTCTGCGGCCGTCGTTGCCGCCGGTGCCGTTTGGGCTGGACACGGGCTGAAGGACATGGCCGTCAAAGAAATTCGCCGCTCGATCGCTTTGCTAGACATGACCGAGGGTGGCGGGGTTGACACCGGACTGATTCGGGATGTTCTCTTGAACCAAGAGGCCTACAGCGACTTCTTGCTCCACGCCTACCAGTCCGCCTGGGAGGACGGGGTCATCACCGAAGAGGAACTGAAGGAACTCAAATCCTTCCAACAAGCGCTGGGGATCACTGACAGCGAAGCCGCCAAGATGAACGTTGAAGCGGCCATCAAATCCGCTGCCTCTGACGGCCAAATCACGGACGAAGAGGCGAAATCGATTGATGAAGCCGCCAAAGCGGCCAACATGACCGATGAGCAAGTCTCAGCGGCCGTGTCCTCTGAGTTGAAGAAACAAGGTGAATCGTGAATTCACTTCCATCGCTCGGTGCGAGGAATGTACCTCGCCGCCAGTTGTTGGGCTCGGACATTTCGTTGAACCTCCAGCGAGGTGGCGACCACACCCAGCAAGAGTCCACTCCACATCATCACCGAACCGTAGGGCAACAAACCAACGGCGTTTCGCAACCCCCAATCACCTTGGGGGACATCGGCCTCATCAAAACCGTTTGATGGCAAAAAGGTCACGTCCAACAGGTCCAAATCGCAATCGCAAAGGCTGATGGAGATCCGCTCGGGAAACAAGGAGGCTTGAAGCCGCACCCATTCGCTCGCAGGAATGGCAGACGGTCGTGTACCCCATGCAGGTGCTGCGATGGAACCTGATGCTTGGGTTTGAACCATGGTCGTCTCGATGTGGAACACCGACGATTCCGGCAATTCTTCCACCACCAGCAAGGCTTCGAGCATCAGCAAGTCGAGCAGGAGCGAACGGCCGGCAAGGAGGACAAATCGAACGGTTTGACTCTCCAACATGCCGTCTTGACTGCCTTGCGTCTGACCTTTCGCCACTTGACCAAAAATGACGGAATCAAGACGCAGAGCTTCGAGTTCAGGAACGATCAGTTGCCATCGACCGTCGGAAAGGGGGACGGCTTGCTCAACGGTCAACTTCAATTTCAACGATTCACCGTCCAACATGCCCCACGTCGCTCCCGTGTGGGTGGACAGGGTTTGTTCGGGCACGCCATCCGCCGAGACATCCCACAACTGCTGCAATCGCATCTCAATGAGCTCATCAAGGGTGATTTCATCTTCCTGCTGGACCTCATCGGCCATCGCCCAGAGGGGATGCAAAACCCCTCCGAGCAACAACAACACGACCCCTGGGACAAACATACCAAACCGTAAACCGTAGGAGGTCGTTTGCCTCATCGCCATGAGCCCAAACACACCGAGCAACGCAAACGAAAGCAACAACAAGGCTACGCCTTGACCGTGAAGGGTGTAAGGGTCATCGAGGTTGCCAAGGATGGCAGCGCCTTGCGGATAGTAACTCGTGGTGTCAAAGCCGGTTGGGTCGGTGGGACCAAAACTCTCGTAACCAAAAACGCCCGACCATACATAGGGTTGGATTTTCTCGGGTGAACCGTGCAAACACATCGTGTAGTCACCGGTTGAAAGCGCTCGCCAGCGATACGTCATCTTCACCGAATCCCCATCGTCGTCGACCAGCACCTCCGGCACCGGCGCACGACGGCCGGCGGCCGTGATCAAATCCGGGACACCGTGCGGTTGCTCAACCTCGATGGGCACCTGCTCCCACTCAACGAGCAACCGCAAAACTTCATGCGTCTCCACCTCGAAGGCCCAACAGTCATGGTCGGCCCCAACCAACGCCCCTCGATGCAGGTCCTCAAACGCCGTGTCCTTTGGTTGGGTCGTGGAAGTGGGCTCGTCGCTGTTCACGCTTTCAGGGTCCAACGACCACTCAACATCGAGTTGCAGTGCCGAAGCACCACGCATGTTCAAGGCCCATGAACCGGGTCGGTCAAGCGTCACGGTGATGAACAGTCGAATGGGTTCATTGGCCCACAGGACACGCCCACGGTCAAGGTCCAACGCTTCGTTCTCAAGGACGTACGTTGAACTGGAAAAATCAGGAAGGTTCTGAGCCTCAAACGCCCATTCGTTCACGTTCTCACCAAGGACCAATCGGACCTCCAACGCAGGCCTGAACCAACTGCCGGCTTCGGTTTGATGACGAAAATCAATTTCGAGTTCGCGAAGCGTATCGGGCAACAACGCAACATGTTGTTGAGGGGGATCGGCCTGGAACTCAAAGGTCAGGGTTTCAGGTTGAAAGGCGGTGGCGGTGGTCTGTCCAGAGACGGTCTCTTCACCCACCGGAGTCGGCGTCAGGACGCAATCGTTGTCTTCACGACAAGAGAGAAACAACTCGCCTCCTCCATCACCGGAGGTCAATCCGGCCGTTGCCAACGAGGCACCCAACGGCGAGACGATGCTCAACAGCAACGTCGCTGTGAGGCACCACCAACGGACGAACGAGCGTTGCATGCTGAACATGCTCACCACGGCCCTCTCCTATTTCATTGGGCGTCCTCGGCTGGTACGTCCTGCAGCACATGGCGACAGGTTCGGCAAAGGTAGCGACCTCCTGCTTTTCGCTGGCGGGGGTAGTCGTGTTCGCACGAAGGGCATCGCCAATACCACGTGGCTTTCCCTTCCCGCATGCGGCGTGTAAAGTCCGGCCCCCGAAGGGAGGCCTGGGTGTCCGGCCAAGTCGCTTCCAAGGTCCGAAAGGTCCGGTCGTGTGCCCGCCAACCCAGCGCATGGAGATACTCATGAAAGAGAACAAAGCGGCATAATCGCTCCATTCATCCTCCAACAGGCGAGGGTGGAGGTCGACCGTTTCCACGCTCAGTTCCCCCGAAGGATGACGAATCCATCGGGTGACGCCGTGCCGCTGAGTGGCGCTTTTTCGCAACAAGCCCAAAGGGATTAATCGCAAGGATGAACAGTCAACGTCACCCAACGAGGCCATGCCCTGCATCGTGAGCAACACCCGCTCACGAAGGCGGTCAAGCCCCGCCGTTTGAACGGGCGTGGGCCGAACCATACCGAGACCTCACGACCAGCGATGGAAGGCAGGGTGACCTTCCTTAACAGCGACAAAAAGACCGCTTCCCGTCGCACAAACCTTTCCCGCAGCCTCAAGGACCAACGAAACGGTTGCACGGTCGTCGAGAAGTTCGCTCACGGTCGCTTTGACCGTTAAACGTTCGTCGGCCGGCGTCGGTCGACGGAGTTTAATCTCGTAACTGGCGGTGACCGTACACGGGGGTTCATCCAGCCCATGGGCGTCCATCAGCGCCACGGCCGCAGCCCAATTGCCGTGACAATCAAGCAACGTTCCAATGATACCGCCGTTCACCATTCCGGGGAAGGCTTGATGGTGAGGCTCGGGTTGAAACTCCATCACCAAGCCTTCCTCGGTGCGATGCGAATCAATGCGCAAACCGTGTTCGTTGGCAGGACCACAACCAAAGCAAATCGAATTGGGTGCGTAGACACGTTGCACGCCCGGTTCCGTCATGGCCCTGCAAGGCAAGCGACGCTTCATGGTTCTTACCACCTGAGAACAGCGGAGTGTTGATGACAGGGCGAAGCCTGCAGAAACCATGGGCGAGCAACGGAAGAAGTCCGTTCGCAAAGTTCGCGTCGCCCATGAACTGCCAAAACGACGACGTATAGCGATTGAGGAGGCCATGAAGGCCCATCAACCGGAAGACCGCCCGGAATGGGACCGCACGTCCGAATGGTCCGACATTCGGTTCCATCGCAAGCGCATCAAACCCGGGACCATGCGTACCATCCATCTGCCGCTGTTGGACGTGAATCTGGGTGATCGATGGCCCGTTCCCGTGACGGTCATTCATGGAGGGAGGCCCGGACCGTGCATCACCGTTCTTGGGGGCATTCACGGCGACGAATTGACCGGTCCCTCGGCGTGCACGCATCTTCTGAGCAATGCGTTTACCGACAGCGGGAAGCCGCTTGATCCCGCCACCTTGGCGGGAACCCTTCGAATTGTCCCGGTGGTCAACCTTCCAGGCTACCGAATGAAGTCAAGGTATTTCCCCGACGGCAGGGATCTCAATCGGCAATTCCCCGGAGACCCCGGAGGGTCAACAACCAAGCGGGTTGCAGACCAGATTTGGAATTATTTGGTCGCCGATAGCGACGCCATCATCGACCTTCACAGTGCTGCCAAAGGTCGAACCAACATGCCCCAAGTTCGAGTCGACCTCTCCCATACAAGTTCCTACCTACTCGCCAAGTCGTTCGGGATTGAAATCCTGCTTGATTCCATCCCTCCAAAAGGCACGCTTCGGCGAACGGCGAACGCTGCCGACATCCCCGTCATCACCTACGAAGGCGGCGGGGCCGATTTCCTTGGCGACCAATCCGTGAAGGTCGCCGTCCACGGCATCCTCAACTCGTTGCGTTCCATGCGCATGATTCCTGGAAACCCACAACGCCCTAAATTTCGCATCATGGCCAGCGGCTCAACGTGGCTACGGGCCGCCGAAGGCGGTCTGCTCGACATGTTTGTTTCTGCAGGCAGCGTCATGCGGGAAGGCGAAGTCGTGGCGACCATTTCCGACCCGGCGACCCCCGGCATGACCGTGGACATCGTGGCTCCTGAAGACGGATTGATCATCGGAGCGGCCACCAACCCGTTCACCGCCGCTGGCATGCCCGTTGGTCACTTCCTCCCGATTTCGAAACACTTTGCCTTGCTTGAGGAACAAATTGACGCCAACGGTCACTTCATCGTCAACGGCAGCTTGGAGGAACGAGTTTGGCGAGAAGAACACGAAATTAACGAAATTTCCCTCCATGGGGCTTGGAGTGGTGAAGACGTTGATTCGGAATGGGTTGACTCGAAAATCACCAACGAGAAGGAATTCGAGGAAGAAGAGGCCGCTTGATCAGGCCGACGTGAACGCCGCCACGGCTGCGTGAATCTCGCTGTCCAACATGTTGCGCTTTTGGCCCTTCGCCACCTCAAAAAGGTGGGCAACGAGGTCATCGGTCGCCTCAATGCCGTTCTGTTCGAGCCACCAAACGATGTTGGAACGACCGGACATGTGGCCGATGCGAATCACCTGCTTCAATCCGAAATCGCCGGCTGGCACGCCAGAATACACGCGGTCGGCGAGCCAGTCATCACCCTTCCTCATGGCCTTGATGACGGCCGAGGCGTGCACGCCCGTCCCCGTTTCAAAGGCATCTTCGCCAAACACCGGGTAGTTGCGTGGCAACGGGACCTCAATGTACTGGTTGGCTTTTTGCATGTAGGTGTCGAGCAAGGTGAGGTCGTTGTCAATCACGCCCATGAGCTTCAGGTTCACGAGGGTTTGGTCGAGAGGGGCGTTTCCGGCGCGCTCGCCGACGCCGAGTGCGGTACCGTGAATCACGTCGGCTCCGGCTTCTACGGCAGCGATGTTGTTGGCCACGCCCAGGCCACGGTCCTGATGACCGTGCCAATTGACTTCGATGTCTCGACGCTGGTAACCAGCGTCCTTGATGACTTCCTCATCGATGAAATTGAGCAACTTCTTCACGCCGTTGGGCGTCACGTGGCCGCAGGTGTCGCAAACGCAGAGGCGACGAACACCGAGTTCCATGGCCCGCTGATAGATCATCTTCACGTCGTCGGGGTTGGAGCGGGTCGTGTCCTCGGTGACAAACATCACGGGGACGTCGTTCTCGACAGCGTAGGAAACGGCCGCCTCCATGGTGGTGACCAACTTCTCCATCGTCCAGCCTTCGGTGTATTGGCGAATGGGACTGGTGCCCAAAAACGCCGAGGCTTGAATTTCCATTTCGTGCTTTGCCTGCATCTCAACCAGGGGCTCAATGTCCCCCATGAGCGTTCGCACGGCGGCGCCGGGACGGATTGAGAAATCGTTCTCCTTGATGTGGGTGAGCATGGCATCGATGTGTTCGCGGTGGAACGGCCCTGCTCCAGGCAAACCAAGGTCGACTTTTTGCAAGCCAAGGCGTTCCATGTAGCCGAGCAACTCAATCTTCTGTTCAATGGTCGGGTTTCGAGCACTTGGGCTTTGCAATCCATCTCGAAGGGTTTCATCATCGAACCATACACCGTGAGGATGATTGGATGCATCCCGCTTGATGTCGTAGTCTACCGTGTTCCAATCGTAAATCAGCGAACGCTCATCCATCAATCTCACCGCGGCAGCGAGTTGCCCCCGCAGGCGTTGAGAACATCCCTTCCCGTTTGAATGCGTCGCTTCGGCGACCTGAAGCGCCGATGAAAGCAGCCAAGAACGACATTCACTCTTCTTCGCTCGTGGGACCTTCGGAGGCCTCCGCATCATCGTCGTCAAGGAGCGAGGCCGAAACGCGAGACGAGAAGATGAGTTCATCAACGAAACCGCCCTTTTCTTTGTCCCGTAATTCCATGACACGGGTCCCTCGGGTGGCTTTCCCGGTCGTCTCCTTGGTTTGGTCAACACGGATTCGAATCATCATTCCGGATTTGGTCAAGAGGAACAGGTGGTCGTTGAGGTCGGGGATCGTTCGAACGCTGATGATCGAGTCGTGGTGCTCTTCATCCAATTTCATGGTGCGAACGCCCTTGGCGCCCGGCCGGGTGATTCGGTAGCCATCCGTGGTGAACTTGGTCTCGCCGTTCTCGTCGGTTTTGACGTTGCCCTCACTGTCCGTGTCGGGAATGCGGTCCCCCGAACCAAGCACGCTACGCTTGGCCATGCCGTACTTCGAGATGGTCAAGATGTGTTCATCGGGACTGAGCATGGCGACCATGCCCGCCACAAGACCGCCGCCAGAACCCTTTCGATCGGCGACCTTGATGCCGTAGACGCCACCCGAAACACGACCAGAGGCGCGGATGTCACTGCAACTGAAGCGGCAGGCATAACCCGTGGTGGAAATCATCACGATGTTGTGGTCGTTGGTGGCTGAGCGCACGTTCACCAAGGAATCGCCCTGAATCTTGAATCGCAGTGCGTACTTGCCGTTTCGATTGATTCGAACGTACTCTGAGAGCGCGGTTTTCTTGATGAGGCCCAGTTTCGTGGCGAACATCAAGTAATGCTGGTCGGGCTGCTCCAAGAGCTCACGGGAAATAGGCAAAATGCTCACGATGTTTTCGTCCTCGCGGAGACTTTCGAGCAAGTTGCGGATGTGACTCCCTCGGGATTGTCGACTTCCCAACGGGGTTTCCCACGCTTTCAGACCGTAAACCCGACCTTGATCGGTGAAAATCAACAAGCGGTCTTTGCTGAAACATGTGGTGATGAGTTGGGGCGTGTCCTCGCTCTTCGTGGTCACGCCCTTGAGCCCCCGCCCCCCACGGTTTTGGGTCCTGAAGGTCTCTACGGGCGTGTGACGAATGTAGTTGTCTTCGCTCAGCGTAATGACGATGGCTCGCTCTTGAATGAGGTCCTCTCGGTCCATGGACAACGGCATGGGGTCGATGAAGGAACGGCGTTCATCGCCGTGCCGGTCAACCAGTTCAGCCAATTCGTCCTTGAGAATGTGAAGGCGACGAGACCGAGACCCCAGGATGTCCTCGAGGTCGGCAATGACCAACTTAAGTTCGTCGTACTCGTCTTGGACCTTCGTCACGTCCAACCGGCTCAATTGGTAAAGTCGCCGCTCGGCAATGGCTTTGGCTTGCGCCTCGCTGAAATCAAACGCAGCAATGCCCGCCATGGTTTCATCGCCCCGAAGCACGGCCTCAAACTGTTCACGGCTGGAACTGGCTTTACCGACCGCGACAACATCATCGATGCGATCCTGGGCTTTCACGAGACCTTCGAGAATGTGAGCCCGGGCCTGAGCCTTTTCCAAATCGTACACCGCTCGCCGTTCAATCACCGTTTCACGGTGAGAAACGTAGGTATGGAGCATGGTTGAGAGGGTGAGCAACACCGGACGACCATCAAGAATCCCCATCATGTTGGCCGAATAGGATTCTTGCAATCGGCTTGACTTGAACAATTGATTCAACACGGCGTGGGGGTCGGCGTTGTTCTTGACTTCAATGACCACGCGAATCCCTTCCTTTGATGATTCATCTCGGATGTCCCGAATGCCAACAATGACTTCCTTGTTGACCAGTTCGGCGATTTGGACAAGCATGTCAGCCTTCTTGACCTGATAGGGAATTTCGTGAACGACGATTCGTTTTCCTTTCTCGTCATCCATCACCTCGCATTTCGCACGGACATGGAATCGGCCCTTGCCCGTTGCGTACATATCGGCAATTCCATCGATGCCGTGGATGCTCGCCCCGGTTGGGAAATCCGGGCCTTGGACGTGTTTCATGTATTCTTCTATAGAGATATTTGGCTTGCCTAACTCGCCCGTTTCAAGGATTCGATCAACATGGAGGTTCACGGCACCGGCCACTTCGGTTAGGTTGTGCGGGGGGATTCGAGTCGCCATACCGACAGCGATGCCGTCGCTGCCGTTGAGTAACAAGTTTGGAAGTCGGGCGGGCAAGACGGTGGGCTCTTGTTCCGAATCGTCAAAATTGGGTTGAAAATCAACGGTGTTCTTGTTGATGTCGTCCAACATGTGCTTGGAAATGCGATCCAACCGGCTTTCCGTGTATCGCATAGCGGCGGGTGGGTCGCCGTCGATTGAACCGAAGTTGCCTTGGCCATCAACCAGCGGGTAACGAAGGGAGAACTCCTGGGCCATGCGGACCATGGTGTCGTAGATGGATTGGTCACCGTGAGGGTGGTATTTCCCCATCACTTCACCGACGGAGCGAGCCGATTTGCTGAATTTTTTATCGGCGGTGTGGCCGCCTTCGAACATGCCGTAAAGCACCCTTCGATGAACGGGTTTGAGCCCGTCACGGGCATCGGGCAACGCCCGACCGATGATAACGGACATGGCATAATTGATGTAGGAATTTTTCATCTCGGTGTTGAGCGAATGGTTGAGAATGGTCTCGCCCGTTGCCGAGGTTTGCTCGTCGTTGTTCTCCTCTTCAGATGTCAAGGTTGGTCACCTCCTTGGCGTGGCGTTCAATGAAAGCCCTTCGCTCGGGGACGTCTTCTCCCATCAGTGTCTCGAACATCCGATTGGTTTCTTCAGCTTCTCGAACGGTGACCTTGAGCATCGTTCGGGTTTCGGGATTCATGGTGGTCTCCCAAAGTTGCTCAGGGTTCATCTCACCCAACCCTTTGTAGCGCTGCACACCGATTTTTGTCCCCTGATTGTCGCCACGCAACTCATCGATGATGGTGTCCCGCTCTTCATCGCTGAAGGCGTAGCGGTTGACCTTTCCTTTACTGAGTTGATACAGCGGAGGCTGGGCGATGTAAACATGGCCCCCCTCAATCGCAGGCCGCATGAATCGCCAAAGGAAGGTGAGCATCAGCGTCCGAATGTGGGCACCGTCAACGTCAGCGTCGGTCATGATGATGAGTTTGCTGTAACGCAGTTTTTCGGTGTTGAAGGCCCCCTCGTCATCGGCATTGTTGCCAACGCCAGCGCCAAAGGCTCGAATCATGGTCTGAATCTCTTGGTTTTGGAACACTTTCGCAACGTTATGCATTTGCCGTTCCACGTTCAAGATCTTGCCGCGGAGGGGGAGGATCGCTTGGGTGCGTCGGTCGCGCCCGGTTTTGGCGGAGCCGCCTGCTGAATCGCCTTCCACGAGGTATATTTCACACTCGCTGGGGTCGCGAGACTGGCAATCCGCTAACTTTCCAGGAAGACCTCCGCCTTCCAAGACCCCTTTGCGGCGCGTCAAATCACGCGCCTTTCGGGCGGCTTCCCTGGCCTTTGAGGCCAGGACGGCTTTGTCGACGATCTGCTTGCCTACCCCGGGATTTTCCTCGAAAAATTCGTTCAATTTCTCGTAAACAACGGTTTGCACGATGCCGGAAACCTCGCTGCTGACCAGTTTGTCTTTGGTTTGCGAGGAAAACGAGGGATCAGGATGCTTCACGCTCACGATGGCGGCCAGGCCTTCGCGAACATCGTCCCCCGAGAGGCCGTCGTTTTTCAGGAGATTTTTCTTCTTGGCGTACCCGTTGATGCTGCTGGTCAGCGCCGTGCGCAATCCCGAAAGGTGGGTGCCCCCGTCTTTGTTGCGTATGATGTTGGTGTAGCAGTAGATGTTTTCGCTGAATGCATCCGACCACTGCAAGGCCAACTCAACCGTTACCGGACCCTTCTCAATCTCTTTCTCGCCTTGGATGAGAATGGGTTCTTCGTGGAGGGTTTCGCGACGAGCGTTGATTTGCTTCACAAACTCGGAAATCCCGCCTTCGTAATGGTGCTCCACCGTGTGATGTTCGTCGCTTCGTTCGTCGTTGATGATGATTCTCAAACCGGCGTTCAGGAAGGAGGTTTCCTTCAAGCGGCTGTCGATTTGATCGAAATCAAATTCGAGAATGTTGGTGAAAATCGTGGTGTCGGGTTTGAAGGTGATGATGGTTCCCGTGTCGTCACACGAACCCGTTTTGACCAGGTCCGTGGCCCGAACGCCCGCTTCAAAGCGTTGTTTGTAAATCGCACCACCGCGGTGAATTTCAACATCCATCCATTCCGATACGGCGTTCACGGCGGAAACACCGACGCCGTGCAGCCCACCGCTGACCTTGTAGGAGCTGTTGTCAAACTTACCACCAGCGTGGAGTTTGGTCATGATGACTTCAGCGGCCGATATACCAAATTCTTCGTGCGTATCCACCGGTATCCCTCGGCCATAATCCCTGACGGAAAGCGAATGGTCGGGGTGAAGCGTGACTTCCACCACGTCGTTGTGACCTGCAAGGTGCTCATCGACCGAGTTGTCAACCACTTCCCAAATGCAATGGTGGAGGGCTGAGCCGTCGTGAGGGTCACCCAAGTACATGCCCGGCCGTTTTCGGACGGCTTCGAGGCCTTCGAGAACTTGAATGCTACCAGCGCCGTAATCATCGGACATGTCATCACCAAAAATCGGAGAAATGGCGGCGGAAATCGGCGAACTGCGTCTCAAATCGAGCGTTCGTTAGCCACCGCCCCTCCTACAAAAAATAGACCTCACGACAGGGTATAAACATACCCCCAAATCCACCTCGTAAACGAGAGATTGCGCCGCACTTCAGGCTTGACGAACGCCTTGGATTTCGACCTCATCAGGAACATCGTGAGAAAGACCTTCTCAAACACGTTGCCGAAGACGCGAAGCGTGAGCGTTAAGAGGAGTGGGCAGGTGGGCGGGGCATGACTGGACCGAAAATTTGCGTGTCGCTTGATGGAACGACCGTCAAAGCCATGGCCGATGAAGCCGCTCGGGCCAACCTCGCCGGCGCTGAATTTGTTGAAGTTCGGTTTGACCGACTGTACCTCAAGAAACCCGAACCCGTTGAAGTTGAAGACGAGGACGGGGAGATCAAGCGCATCATGGCTCCTGAAAACGAATGGCCCGTCCGCGAGGTTGGAGAGGTGGACGTTGACGAAGCCATCCAATCCCTGAAAGAGAGCATCCCCCTTCCCGTGATCTTCACGGTCCGCCCCACCTCCGAGGGCGGATTCTTCCCCGGCTCTGAAGACGATCGGATGACCATCCTCGAGAAAGGCATCGCCTCGGGCGTCAACAGCATCGACCTCGAGATCTCCATCGCTGACAAGGCACGAAAGGCGCTGATCGAACAGGCCGCCTCCAACAACGTCAGCGTGATTTCGTCCATCCACAACACCACCACGACCCCCAGCGCTGAAGAATTGGTCAACATGGTCAACGAGCACGCTACCGAAGGTCAAATCTTCAAGTTCTGCGGGACCGTCAACGACCACCAAGATGCCCTCCAAATCGTTGAGGCCAGCTACGAATTGCGAAACTCAAAACATGCTTTTGCCATGATGGGGCTCGGCAACGGTGGCGACTGGACCCGATTGCACGCTCCCGTGTTGGGTCAATCCATGGTCTATGCCACGCTCCGCTCCGAACACAAGTTGTCCAACAAGGGCCTCGTGAACGTGAAGGACCTCAAGAACGCTTGGACCCTTCTGGAATACTGATGGCGACCGGGCCAAGTCGCTCAAGGTCAGGACTTGGGTATTTGCTCAAGGTAAGGAACGTCCTCCGTTGCCACCGATTGATCACTTGCACTTCCAAGCCCTGCATCCATGTACCGTTTGTTTAGCACAAACGGAGCGATGACCATCGTGGCAAATCCGCCCACCAGCACCAGCGGTACGGTCCAAACAGGGAACACCGTCGTTCGTTGGGCCGCCAACACCGTGACATCGGCCACCACGACCGAACCTGGTGAAATTGCATCGTTGTCATGCGTGTTGTCCCAAGCATCGATCACGAGGTAGAAGTCTTGCCACTCATCGTTTCCGAAAAAGGAACTGTAGACCTCCGGGCCATCAAGCGTCACCGAGAACGTGACCTCTGAACGTTGTTCGTATTGATGGACATCCCGGTAGGATTGCCACCCCGTCGGGTCAAAGCTGCGCCATTCGGGCGGAATGGTGCTCAACGCGTTGTCACCATCATCGCTGAAACTGGCATCCCAGAACCACCACCCCCCGTGAACCATGCGATAGACCTCTTCGTATCGATTGTACTGTGAAGTGGTCATGAGGTAGACATCACCCTCAATGGGCGTGGTGGCGTTGCCATCCACCGATGCAAGCGTCACGCAGAAGGTGGTCCGATGGGCGCTTGAAAGGTTGAAGCGAAGGGCGCCAACGCTGTCGTTGCCCACTTGCATCGAGACGTAATGCCCTTCCCGCATGGGCTCGAGAACGGGTAGGGGCCAGGACGGGTTGTACATCCACGGCTCCTCTGGGTGGAGGGTGTTGTCCCATGCACCGTCCTCGCTGGGTTTACCTTCATCGGGGTCCTCCATGGGACGGGATTCGTACATGTACTCGTAATCCCAATTCGAAAACGGGACCAAGGCGTGCCGCTGCACCGTTTCGTTCCAGGCGGCAGGCACCACTTCACCCTCACAAGCCACCGCTGCTTGAACCGGTGATGCTGAGAAGGAAGCACTGCCCAAAAGGGGAACCAACAAGACACCAAGCAGCAACCAAAGGCGGTAACTCATGCTGCCCACGCGTGTACGGGGGTTGCGGCGGTTATAGGAGATTGCCTCACCTTCGACGGAGTGGACGCACGTACCCGCTGTCGTCGCTCCGCCGTTCTTCCTTGGAGAGAATTTTCGGCGCTGGAGGCGGCTGGTGATGGTCCATGCCCAGCAAGCCGCCCTGAGATTCAACGTGTTCAATGTCCGTGTAGGTTTCGGCGGCTTCCTTCGCCTCCTCTTCAATTTGGCTTGGTTCGCGCATGACCAACCAACCCAAGACCAAGGCAACGACGATGAGAGCGACGAAGGTGGCCAGTTCCGAGCCGGCATCGGCAATCCACGACTTCCACTCCTCTGCGCTGAAGTCTGAAAGCGAGGGCGGACCTTCAGGCACGGGGATGACTTCAATGTCTTCGCTTAACGAAGCGCATTGGCCCATCCCGTCACAAACTTCGATCAGCACCGTGTAATAGCCGGTCTTCTCATAGGTGTGAATCGCTCGTGTTGATGAACCGGCGAGGGGAAGAACCCAGTCATCTTGTGGGTTACCGTTTTCATCGTCATCGATTTCAATGTCAAAATCCCACCGCACACTCAGTTCCGTAAGGATTCGCTCATCGCGCTCCGTGATTGAACCGTCTTCCACGTCAAGGTCACGGTAAATTTCCATCGTGCTGCCCGACTCCATGTCCGAGGATTCGGCATCGAACGAAGCGGAGGAACCCGCAAAGACATCCTCGGGAACATAGATGTCGGACACGACCGGCGGGTGGTCCACCACCACGGTGAACGTCGAGCGAGTCACGTCCCCCGTTCCAAAGCCGTCTCGAACCGTGAGGGAGACGAGGTAAGTGCCCGGGAGGTCGTAGGCGTGCCACGGCGAAGCGCTGTGGTCAAGCGGCGTGGCGTCCCCGAAATCCCACGTGTATTCGACCAGGCCGTTCCAGTCGGGGGATTCGGCTTCAAAGGGCACGTATTTGCCTTCGAATTGACGGTCCCCGTCGCGGGTTCCGGCTGAATCAAAGTACAGCATGCGATGCGGTGCAGTGACGACATCGCCGTCCTCGTTGAACGTATGGGACCATGCTTCGGGAAGGGAGCCTTCCGGGAACACGGTTGAAGTGGTGATGAGTTCGCCTTCGATCCAACCGTCCAAAATTCGGACGTTAATGATGGGCAGCGGATTGGAGATGCGTACCGTCATGGTCCGGGGGAAGCTTTCGACGCCGTCTTTGTCCGTCACCACGAGGGTCACGGTATGAATGCCCGGCGTCACGAAACTGTGGGTGACTTGGGGGCGGTCACCAAACGTTCCGTCGGAGAACGTCCAATTCCAAACTTCGATGTCGCTCGAGTCTCCAACCGGACCGTCGGGGTCGAGGCTGTCCAGTCCGTCAAACACGTAGGCCGTGTCCACTTCACCGTCCTCTTCTCGGAAATCAATTTCTCTCGAACCCATGGCCGAAAGGGTTCGGACATCAAACGTGGCCACGGGCACCTGATTGAGAACCACGATGTTGAGCACCGCCGTTGCTTGACTTCCACCATCGTCCGTGACCCGAAGCGTGACGGTCTTGTTCCCCGGCGTATCCCATGCCACCAACGGATTGGTTGAGGTGCTGGAAATTTGAGAGAAATCATCCCCTCGCTGAGGGGTTCCGGTGCCTAAACGAACCCCGTCGGTGAACGTCCAATCGTAAGCGAGAATTTCACCGTCGTCGTCACGGAACACATCGGGCATCACGAGCGTCGTGTAGGTCATGGTCGTCATGGTCTCGGCGTAAATCTGAACAGGGATGCGATTGTTGACATGAACTTGAATGGTCTTGATGCCGGAATTGATGCCGTCGGAGACGGTGAGGGTGAGGTTGAAGGTGGTGTTTTCGCCGTCAATCTCGTCCCATTCGTGCTGTTGAGCATAGACGCCCTGACCTCCACTGCTCGTCCCGTCGCCCCAATCCCATTGGAACACGAGGTTGTCCAACGGCACGTTGTCGGCTGTCCGTCCTGCTGAGAACAAAATGCGTTGTCCGGTGAGGAGCGTGATTTCTTGATCGATGACCACGTTGTTGACCGTGATGATGGGGACAGGAGCCGAATCGTCCGAGACGTTGATCGGATGGACTTGCGTTTCCGACCATGAACCGCCCTGATCTTGGACGCGAAGCGTGGCGTTGAAGGTTCCAACCTCGGTGTAGGAGCGCATGGGCGATTTAAGATTGGAGGAGCCGTTGTCGCCAAACACCCAAACATAGGCGGTTGGCGAATCGAGGTAGGGCAAACTGTTGTTGTCCAAGGAAAGGCCCCAGGCATCGAATCCGTTGCCCAGGAACTGAATGTTCTCCCATGTTTGAACTTCGCTCAGCGACACGCTTCCGTTGGCGACGGGTTTCATGTTGTTGAGCACCTGTGGCGAGGTTTGCAAGGTGTCAACCACGTCACCCAACATGTCTTTCATGACCATGGCAAAGGAGTATTGGTCCGAGAGTGGCGCCGTGAAGTACACCTCGCCGGGGGCATCAACGCCGCCGCCGGCAGCGATTCGGTCGGTGACGGTGTCAATCACCTGCCCGTTGGCGTCACGGACGCTGATCTCAACGTCCAAATCTTCGAAGAACGCATTGGAGAGAACGCCGTAATTGATGTTCACCGTGTCTTCCAGACCGTCACCGTCTCGGTCGGAGAGCACCGTGTTGTTGAGGGAAAGCGTGGCGGGCGAGGTAATGCGGGCGGCTTCGATGTCCACCACGCCGGTGGGGTATGAGGGGCCGCAAGAGGTGTAATCGCAGTCGGCCACCGTGCTGGCATACCACGTGATGACCCAGACCTCGTCGGTGAGGTTACCGAATCCAGGCACCAATCCAGTGGCGACGTTGTTCACGAAATCGAGTTCCGTCACCGACCACAAACCGTCGGTGGTCGCCTTGGTCACCACCACGCCTTCGAACTGGCTCTTGTCGGCGGTCAATCGCAGGGTGAGAGGGGCGGGCGAGGCGCTTCCTGGGGTGAACTTGAACGAACGAATGCCCCAGCCTTCAACGGTGTTTCCAGTGGAAGACCAAGGCCCCGACCAGTCGCTGTTGGATTCCGTTGCTTGCGCACGGCAAAAGGCCCCGCCGGTACAAACCGGATTCAAATCGAGGTTTGGGTAGCCGTAAATGCCTTGATCGGAGTCCAGCGTGACGGCGATGCTGAAGTTGGCAAACGCTTCGTTCATGGTTCGGCCGAGCAGGCCGACTTGACCTGATTGAGGAGAAAGAAGGAGGTTTTCAACCCCTCGTCCGCCGGTAGCGGAATCCTGCACGAGCTGGCGAACGGCGGGGCCGCCCCCGAGATGCTCAGCGAGGTACATGGTGAAAAGATAGCCCGCACCGTAATCGGCGATGCGTTGGTTCCACCATCGCACGGATTGTTCGGGCGAGCCTGTCCATGCGTTCACGTGACCGCGAAGCGTTGAATCGGCGCCGAAGCACAGGTAAATGGCCACGTCTGCGTTTCCTTCATCGATCCAGAGGTTTTCATACGGGTCGAGCGCATTGTGCAGAAGGTGCTCGAGTTCGTGGGCCAAGATGGATTTCCCCCAACTCAGCGTGATGTCTGCAAAATCGACGAACACCGCTTCCCGTGAACTCGCAAAGGACGGGGCAAAGTAACCACCGGTGTTGTAAGCGCCGTCAATATCGTAAATGATGATCTGCACTTGGCAATTGTTATCAACGTCGGGGGGGGCAAGGCCGCGCCCGTCTTGGTAGTCCTTTCCGTAATAGGTGGTCATGGTTGGGTAAATGGTTGAATCCCACGTGCTGGCCAGGTTGTTGAGTACGGTTGAGGTGAGCGTCCGGCCGCTTTGAACAATAAAAGCGACGCTGGTGGTTGTCTTGGCGACGTAAGCCGAAATTTGGCCACCGGCCGTGTTCACGGTCAGGGAGTCGCCCACCGAATGCGGCGTGCAAGCGCGACCGGCCGAGCGACCCAAGGACGGTTCAACGACCATGGAATCAACGCCAGGACGGCCGGCATCAATCCATGCTTGACGCATGAACGGTGTGGCCGACACCACGGGTTCTTCCTCATGAATAAACAAATACTCACTTCCCGTGCTGGGGTCGAATTGACTGAGATCCCCAATCACGATTCCACCCGCATTGTAGGGGGGCGTGGTATCGGTGTCATCGGCCGATTCTGCGCCCACGGCGAGGAGCATGGGGGTGCTGCTTGAAAGCAACATCATGACCATGAAGAAAAACGCAAGACTAGAACGCCGTTCCGACAAAAAAATCACCATGGGGAATCGTTGCACGAGTTCCTAATTTTCCGAAGCGAAAGGAGGTATTTAAGAGTCCGTGGTGGAGGCATCACCATGCATCATCGGCAGAGCAGGAGGGGCGCCGTTCTTCGGTGGACGGCTTTGCTCCTCGTGGCGACGGTGTTCACGGGCGGCACGGTGCATGCGACCCAACCAGTCGTATGGCCCGCCAACCCATCGACGTTGTGCGACGCCGTTGATGACTTGGTGTTCAACGGAACGAGAGCGAACGAATCGGTCCAGTGGCAAGTCTCGCTTGGCCCACGCCTCCCCGGTTCCGACGCATCGGAAGCCTTCAGGGCACACCTCACCTCTGTTCTCGAGCCGATGGGTTACGAAGTGACCGAAACCGTTCACCATCGCCACGGCATGAACCTCACCAATTTCGAGGCTCGGTGGCCATCGACCACGGTCAACGCCCCCCAACTGGTGCTTTCGGCTCATTACGATTCACGCAACATCGCCGATCATGACACCAATGCGTCCAATCGGACCCTGCCCGTTCCAGGCGCCAACGACGGGGCTTCAGGTGCTGCCGTGCTGTTTGAATTGGCCCATGTCATTCCCCAATTGACCTTCGAGTACGACATCGTGTTGTTCTGGAACGACGCGGAGGACCAAAACGACAACTTCACCGTCGGCGCTGAGGCATGGGCGGAAAACCTCACCTCCGAAGACATTGATCGCACGGAGGCCTTCATCCTCTTGGACATGGTTGGCGACGCAGACCTCCAGCTCCGGAACATTAACCCCGGAAACGACACCCTGAAATCACGGGTGGTCGAACTCGGTGGAGCACTGGGCTTGGTGGCCGACCGGCAGGCTTGCGATGGAGAACTTGGCGAGGACATCGTCCAATACGAGGTTGAAGTGGGCGTTCTCGACGATCACTATCACGCCCACGTGCGAAACATCCCCAGTTTGGACCTGATGGACCCTCAGTACGGAGAGGCGAAAGCGATGACCTTTGGCAGTTATTGGCACACGATGGAAGACACGCCCGACAAAGTCAGTGCCACCTCGCTTGAGCACGTGGGTCGCTTGGTTGAGCTCGGATTACGAACCGATGCCTTTGTCAGCGTGGCAGAAAACCCCAGTCCAACGGATGAGCGCGCAACCGCCCCCGAACATGACGGTGAGGTTGATGGCGACCGCAGTGCGGAGGAACATGACGACACGTCAGGCATCGCCCTGCTGGCCGGCGTCGCCTTGGGCGCCGTTTGCGCTTTGCTGGCCGTGGTCGAATGGAAGGGTAAACCATGACTTGCATGCGCGGTAAACGATGGAAGGTGTATTATCCGCGCACATCATCGGTGGTTTAAGGGGGGAAGCGCATGGACGATGACCGGGAACGACGCATGCTGGCTCTACGAGCCCGGGTCAAAGCGAAAAAAGAGGCGGGTGGCCTCCTCGAAACCCCCGAAGAATTGGTTGTGACCAGCGATGAACTCCAGACCGCTACGAGCAACATCCATGCGGAAGAGCGGGCGAACGAATGGCTCGAAATGTTGGACAGGGACGCCGACCGATGGAGAAACCTCGCGGCCACCTTAATTTTCATTGGTAGCCTCCTCGGCATCATCAGTGGCGCCCTCATCCTCCAGGGAAATCCCAGCGAATTGCTCAACACCTCGCTGTTTGCCGACCAAGGAACGGTCGACATCTCAGGCTCGGCCCTTGAGGACGTGGACGGCTCTGGCGTGGCCAACGTCACCGTGCAACTGCTTGAAGCCGAGTCACGAGCGTTGCTCCAAGAAACGGTCACCGACCAATTTGGCTATTTCTCCATGAACAACGTCAACCAAGAACTCCACCTGATCGTGTTCATCAAGGACGGTTACGAGACCGTTGAGCGTTCGTTCATCCCCGATAGCGTCGGCTTGGATCCCGTGACCATGAAGGCCGGGGAGGGAACCCGAACGGAAACCGATGACCAAAGCATCTCGGGGTGGACGCTTGAGAACGCCGTTGCTCTCTCCAGCGCCATCGGCCTCATCACCATCATCACCGCGTTCTTCGGCATTCAATCAGCGGTGGAAATTCGCCGCGGAAAACGCTACCGGCGAAGCCAATACCTCGCAGGTGTGGCCTTGCTCAGCCGGGGACTCATCGTCGTTGGACCGACCCTCATCCTCTTCGGCATGGTCGTGAACGTCTTCGCACGGGATGACTTTGAAGACCGCCGTGAGGACTGAACATGTACCTGATTTCGGTGGAAGGGGGTGACGGGTCCGGGAAGGGCGAGGCCGCCCGAATTCTAGGAGAATTGCTTTCGGAATTTCCGTTCCCTGAGGTCGTGATGACCCATGAGCCTCGCCGACACAGTGAATTGGGAAAATTGGCGCTTTCTTCGGTGAAATTGGGGGACAAAACCCCGCTTGAGGAAGCAGGGTTGTTCGCTGCGGACCGACTCGACCATTCCCACACGTTCATCCGGCCCCATCTGGCTCGCGGTGCCGTGGTTGTTTCAGACCGAAACATCCACTCTTCGCTCATTTACCAAGGTGTTGTGGGCGAACTTGGCCTTCAACGTGTGGCCAGCATGAACGCTGCAGCGATGATTCCCGACCTGGTGTTCTGGATTGATTGTGACCCGGAGAAAGCGATGAAACGCATTCGTTCAGGGACGCTACGAATGACAAGCCAAAAACAAGAATACTTTGAAACCGAGGAAATTCAAACCACCATTCGGAAAGGGTTCCACGAACTGTTCGCCAGCGACGCTGATGTGCCAGCGCCGTTCAACGCCTGCAACGTTGTTGGCCCCATCATGAACGAAGGTGGTCTTGACGAGTTGAAAAGCAAGCTTCGCACGGAACTTCGGCGGTTTTTCAACAAAAAACCCGCCCCCCTCAACGTCGACCTCGACGCCGTTGACCGAACCTTACTCAACGCCTTGGTGCACGATGTCAAAAAACAACGGCGACTGCCCGGTGCGCCGCAAGAAAGGACCGCTATTCATGTTGGCTGGTTGGGTGGAAAATCTCCCTCGCAATGGATGCAAGAAGCGGAGGACGCTTGGCCCACGCAATCGGCACAGGACAACGATGTACCCGCTTCACCGATGGCACATTCATGCTGGTCCATTCTCGGGACGCTCTCCTTGATGGTGGGTTCAAGCGAAGTCCCTCGACTCCATGCGTCCCTCGGCCCGGTTCGCATGGTCACACAACGCCACACTCAGCGACTGATCAAATGGCTCCTAACCGAAAATTGGGTGCACAAGCAGCAAAACCACACCCCGTTCAATGATGCTCAATTGTTCAAACTGCGAGACGAGCGCTTGGGCTTTGCTCGATTGACCTTGGCCATGTGGCCGTTGCGACCCCACCTAGCCTCGTGGCGACGAGCCCACCCCAGTGCACCTTGGGAACAAGCCTTGGAGGATGTGTTCGCCGTCGAAGAGGGCAAAGAATTGTCGACCTCCTTAACCAAGGCGGTGGAGGACATTCGGCAGCGCTTGGCCATCCTCACCAGCGGACACGAAGGCTGTCCGTTGCCAACCACGCCCGCCGAGTTGAACGTTTGGTGGTCGATGGAGCCACCGACTCACTCCTCTTCATGAAGTCCCTGGGAAGACTTCGCCAACACGAAGGTGGCGTTGCCAGGAAGCAGCACTTGACCCGCGCCGACAAAGGCTCCAGCCCGGGCGGAGAACATGGCACATGTCAGGATCCCGAGCCCAAATCCAAAGGGAACGCCGGTCAGAACCCGCTTGAGGTTGGTGGATTCGTAGGACGTGAGCAATTGCAAGAATCCGTCGGCGATGAGCGGTAGGCAGAGTAGGGTTCCAACCCCCAACCACACCATCGTTCGTCGGTTCGTTTGATAGGTGGAATCCATCCATGAGTCGGGGAAAAGGGAGAGGCACGTGTCGCGAACGGTCCATCGATTCCATCCCCGTCGAGAAAACAGAGCTCCTCCCATGAAGAGCCCCATGAAAATGCCAACATCCCGCGTGCAAACGGGAAGTTGGTTGTTGTTCACTTCCCACGAGCGTTCGTGTTTTTGGTGGCAGTTAAGGTCACCAAAACCGTAAATCAACGCCGCAAACGGATTGAGAGTTGACCACGCGACATCATCGTGGGTGTGGTTGTCCTCGCCCTCGTGACGGTGGGGGGCAACGGGGGTGCTCCCGCTTGAACCCCAACCGTCCTCTGACAAGTAGTCCATGGCGTTGGCCCTCGCTCCAAGGTGCTGAACGGTCCCTGCCTCAATGCTCATCGGGGCAAGAAAAAAGGAGGCGAGCAGGAATCCGCAAACGCCCATTACCCAACGACCGACCTTGGCTTCGGCTTGCCGATGCTCAAGGCCGTTGGGCTCCATGGCCCGAGTCTGTTCACCAAGGTCTTGAGCCTTTGCCCCCGCATGAACACCCTTCAAGACAAGGAACTCGGTGGAACGACCATGGAACCGACGCTGCCCCCACGAATCGGGTTGCGTACCGGCATCCAGGCGGGCGGATTCATCGGGCTCTTTTTGGGATTCTCGCTGGCGGTCCTCTCGGCGTTAACTCAACCCGAGAATTTGATTCAATTGGTGCAGCTGATGTGCGTGACACCCTTGGGTACAGCGTTGGTCCTCGGACCCTTCCTCGCATGGCGAAGAGCGCCGGCCATGCCAACCGAAGACCCCTTGGCCGAAGTGAGGGAGGTCTTGGCCCAATTCAACGAAGGCCAAGGCCGATGGCGTGTGTTGAGCCACGTTCGCAGTGACGGGCGAACCGTGCGCCTCGACCTGCACAACTCGTCACAACCGCTGGCGATTGTGGCGGCGACCCTCCCCCTGACTCAGCGCTTTCCCATCCGATACATCGTGGGTCGTGGCGAAGCACGAAGCCGGGACCCGGCCTTGCGCTCCAAGGTCCTCAACCACATCGAACAGCATGTTGAACTGCACCGAAGGCGGCGGACGTCGTCCGCAGTTGAGGTCCTGCCAACCTCCATTTTGGAGCACATGGAAGCGACGCATCGCATGCACAGACGCCTGTTTTACCTCCTTCCCATCATCCTGTTCTTTGCCTGGCTCGAACTGCGATAGACAACGCAACAGGCTATGAGGGACCGAGCCGTGCCACGGGCATGGCCAGCGACATTGGACGGGCGATGGCTCGACTCAAGCATCGTGATGTCCGAACGCGCCGCCGTGCCGTTCGAACCCTGTTTGAACACGACGATCCGGCCACGCTGGACGCCTTTGAATCCCTTCTGGACGACGAAGACCCATGGTTTGTATCCAAGGCCCTGGACGCCTATCGCCAGTGGGCGCATGCCGTCGGCGAAGGGGCCGTGTCCACGTTGCTCGAACATGGAAATCTGGAGGTCCGTCGTGCCGGTGCAAACCTGCTGCCTGCTCTTGGTAGCGAAGGGAAAAGGTTGGCGCTGCAAGCCCTCGACGATGAGGATGCCGTGGTCCAAAAGAAAGGCGCCCATGCATTGCTTGCGTACCCCGATGACGATGTTGCCCCCGCCATGGCCCGACACGCCTCCCCCGTCGTCCGAACCATGGCCATGAAACACCCGCACCTCCCTCCGAACGCCCTTGAAGCGGGGCTCAACGATGAGATGGAAGCGGTTCGCCAAGCCGCGCTCGAAGCGGTGTTGCGACGAGAAGCGCCCATCACCGTCGATGCATTGTTGCCTCACGCCGCTGCAGGAACCAACGTTGTCGGGATTCTGATTTGGGCAACCGCCAACGCCCCCGAACATGTAGAGACGCTGGCAGGCCACCTTCTCGCCACCGACATCAAAGGGCTATCGGACCACATGCGAGCATCAATTGCGTCGAGCGATGACCCCTTGGTCCAATGTTTGTTGGGCGCCCAAATCCTTGAGCCTGTTGCTCGTTGGGTGGCCCGTCAAGGCAGAACCGAAGACGACCTTCGGTGGGCGCTCATCGAAAACGAGGACCTCGCTTTGGTCGAACGGAGCAAGTTGCTGGAGCGTTTGATCGGCCGAGCCGCCGAACCCGAGGTTCAATCACGGGTCAACGCCATGCTTGAACGAGAACTCGGGCCGCTGCTGAAGGGGGCGTGCGAGAACCTATCAACCGCCGCAACCGAACTCTCTTCATGAGCACGACGCCGTCTGGAATCCGTTTCCATGCAGACGCCACCCATGGCCCAGAACACCGCCTCGTGGCCGGATTAACGCTGTCAGGACCGTTCGCTTCAACCTCCCTCGTTCTCCGGTTCCCACGATGGGTGCCGGGTTCGTATTTCCTCAGAGAACCGATTCAACACATGTTTGATTTCACCGCCTGCGACGAGACAGGAGACGCCTTGAACTGGAAACGGGTTGGGGTTGACGGCATCACGGTTCGCCTGAAAAAGCACACCAGCGAAGTTCGCTTGCAATACAGCCTCTTCGCCAACGAATTGACCGTTCGCTCAAACCACCTCGACGCTACCCACCTGCACTTGATGCCACCCTTCACCTGGTTTTGGCCCGAGCGAGGCATCGCCACCGAACGACTTCAAGGCACGCACACCGTCGAACTCGTGGCCCCGTCGGCTTGGATGCCGGCCACCCAACTGACCCTGACCGACCAAGCCAACGGCCCCAACACCGAAGCTCGTACGTGGACGTTCACGACCGAAGGAAGGGACGCCTTGTTGGACAGCATCATTGAAGTGAACGCCAATCCCACCATCGACCATGAGGTGGACGGCCGGGTTCATCGCTTGAAGTGGTGGGACAGCGGCGGCCATTCACCCGATGAGGATCGTCTGCAAGCCTTTGTGGCGGACATGGAGCGCATCATCAAAGAGCACCATGCGTTGTTTGGCGTCCCGGATTGGCCCGATTACACCACCGTCCTCCACCTGACCGATACGGCGCGTGGTGGGCTTGAGCACATGAATTCACAAACCTCCATGATGCCACGCCAATGCCTGTTTCCGAACCATCCCGATGAGTATCGTGACCTCGTGAGTTTGTTCTCCCACGAGTACCTCCACCAGTGGAACGTCAAACGCTTGCGACCCAAAGCCTTCCTTGACTATGATTTGCAATCAGAGACGCACACCGACCTGCTCTGGTGGTTTGAGGGCGGGACATCATGGCTGGGCGACATGATGTGTGTTCGTTCGGGAGCGTGGACCGAAGAGGATTGGCGAATTGATTTCGAACGGAAAATGAAGCGGCATACATCCGCCAACGGCATGCATCGAGAATCCTTAGCAGAGTCCAGCCATGATGCCTGGATTCACCTCTATAGAAGCGGCCCCTACACAAGGGAAAGCCAAATTTCGTATTACCTCGAGGGGGAATTAGCCATGCTTTGCTTGGACGTTGAATTGCGGCGCCGAAACCAAGGAACCTTCGGGGCTTGCGACCTCATGCGAGAGGTGGTGCGCCGCTTCTCGTTGGATTCAGAGGACGCACAATCCCATGGCGTGGATTATCGCGACATCCGTTCAACGCTCAAATCGTGCCCCGGAGGAGAAGGCATGGGACCGTTCCTCGACCGATTGGTCAAACGACGCGCCTTGCCCAACATCAAGAAAGCCCTGTCGTATTTCCGCCTTAAACTGGCCCCTCACGCCTCCGACGAGGAAGGGAAAGGCTGGCTTGGCGTACACCTCAAAGATGCCAACGGCAGGACGGTGGTGGCCGGCTACCAGGCCGGTTCGCCGTGGCGCCGTTTCACCCAAGTGGGCGACGAAGTGGTGGCGTTGGATGGCGTCCGAATTCGCTCGCCAAACCATCTGTCAAAACTGGTGTCCGGAAGAGCAGGACAAACGGTGCACCTCGACGTGGCCCATGAGGGCATCGTGAACACCGTTGAGGTGGAGATCGGCACGTCCCCCCAACACGGTGTTACCCTGAGTGGAAAAGGGAACGAACGGTGGACGGAATGGATCACGTCGCGTCAGGACCGTTGAGCGAAGGCAACACAAGAAGCCGTTCAAGTGGAATGAAGATGGGTGGGGTGTGGTCGGCGATGGTGTGTCGACTCGTCTTGGGCGGGAACACGCCCTCGGACAAGCTCATGTCGATGACCGCTTGCTTGCTGATGGTGTCCAACCCGCAGCCGGGCCAAACATCGACCTGTACATCGTCATCGCGTAGGTAATCGATGCAAATGGCCGGCACTCGCTTGAGTCCGAGCAACTGACCAACGGAGTGCCGATGATGACCGTCGAGAATGGCCCCGGTGTGCTTGTCCACGATCAGGGGTTTGGTGTAGCCCCCCCAACGCTTGGTCATCTCGAGCAATTTGTCTCGATTGCGTTCCTTGACCTCCTCGTGAGGTTTGAGCCACTCGAGCGGGACGAGGACGATATCTTCCTCCGTCCACTCCATGCCTCGGCGAGGCTCCGTTGTCCCATAATGCTTTTTCACATCACGCCCCGCCATCCAATAAGAGGCGAAGCCATGGAGGGGAACGCATCGCTTCGACCAGGCCTCGAGGCCGATGTAGACGGGCATCCAGTTCCACCCCATGTGGCCCTGTGGTTGGACCGCCTCCCTTCAGACCTCATTGAGGCGCTCAACCGGTTTGCTGACCACGGTCACGGCGTTTGGATTGTCGGCGGGAGTGTTCGAGACGCTCTGCTTCAGCGACGTTCAACGGACATCGATTTGGCGACGACTTGCCCGCCGGAAGTAACGCTGGCCCTGTTTGAAGGCCAAGCGATCGACACCGGTTCTGCCTTCGGCACCGTGACGCTCAAGGGCGACGGCGCACTCTACGAAGTCACCACCCTTCGGACCGAATCCGTGTATCGAGACGGGCGACGCCCTGAACACGTCGAATGGGGCCATTCGTTGCTCGAAGATTTGAGCCGACGGGATTTCACCATCAACAGCATGGCCATTGATGCTGCCCGCCAAACGGTCCATGACCCGTTTCAAGGCCAACATGATTTGCAAACTCGAAGCCTTCGAGCCGTGGGTGAAGCCATGCAGCGCTGCGAAGAGGACGCCCTTCGTATCCTCCGGGCCTATCGCTTTCTTCGACTCGATGATGGGCCGTTGTGGACGATGGACCCCCGGTTGCAGTTGGCCGTTCGCCAGCAGCGAGAACGGTTGCGATTGGTTTCCGTGGAACGTCACTGGATGGAGCTTCAGAAAATTTTGGAACTCCCCGGTTGCGGTTCGTTGCTTCGTTTGATGCAAAACGACGGTGTATTGAGTACGATTTTCAATCCCGAATTGCCCATTCACGAAAACATCCTGGCCGCCATGGACCGTCCAGAACTTGACGACTTGGAAGCCCCGCAGCGATTGGCCATGGCCACCGTGAACCATCCCACGAAAGCGTTGCTTCAAGCCATGAACCATCTTCGAACGTCAAGGGAGATTCAACGCCAAGCAGCCCGATTTCACGAACACCTCCAACACCTTCCTCAACCAAACATCGGAGCCTTGAGGGTCTTTGCCCATGTCCTTGGGGCGGAAGCCGATGCCCATCTCGCGGTGCGTACCGTCCTTCACGAGCATGGCGTGAAGGTCGGCCATCCCTCTGAGCATCCACTGAATCAGGTGCTTGAGGCTTGGCAAGGCCTGCCTCAGCGAGCCAGCCCGCTGACCAGTTTGGTGGACGGACACTGGTTGATGCAGCGAGCTGGGTTGGACCAAGGGATGCGTTTGGGGCGACTCAAAGAATGGCTTCATCGTCTCCAGGTTGAACGCGACCTCACCACGCTGGCGGAAATGGAACAACTTCTGAGTCGACTGCCTTACGAACACGGCGATCATCGGTCCTGGCCCCAACTTTCGTTCCCGTAAGTCGGCATCATCTTCATGACGAAAGAGGTCATGGGGGTACCATGGCAGCCATCATCTTGCCTCAAAAAGATGAATTTACAAGCAACGTGGCGACCGTTCAGAGCCGCATTCAATCCATCAGTCAAAGCAACGGAATGGCGAAACTCCTGTACGCTAACTTCCAGAATTGGCTCAAGAGTTCCGCCATGTCCCCTGTCAAATTGACCCAAGATCTCGACGTTGACAAGGATGGAACAATCTCGGGCGATGAATTTGCGAGCCTGCTTGGACAAATGACGGGTGAAAAACCCCCTGAATGGGTCGTCGAAGTGGTGTTCTCGTTTGTCAATGCGGACCCGAGCACGGGCATTCCCGTCGCTGATTGGATGGCGTTTCTTGCTGCCAGTGGCCTCGAAATTCCCGAAGAATTGTTCGTGACCCCCATCATCGTGACGGGCTCCTTGCTCTTGGACAACGAACAGGTCCACGTCAACGATGCCGTGAACATCACCGTTTCCTTCAACGAACCCGTTGATTCCTACGGATTGGCGGTCACCAACCGCTCCACGGGTGCAACCGAATCGTTCGAAACGAAACGGGATGAGATGGACGACCCAACCTTTGACGAATTCGTTTTGGAATCCGATGAAATCGGCGAGTTCACCGTGGACCTTCTCCATCTTGGCGTTCGACTCGATTCGACGACGTTCACCGTCCATCCTCGTCCCGTCCTCGAAGAAGAGCCATTACCTGCTGAGGATTCTTCTCTCGTTGAAGACACCGTTGAACCGGTTCAAGGTGAGCCGGTCGAGACCACCGTCGTGGGCGACTTTTCGTCCTTGCTTGAACGCCTTCACACCGCCCGGCTGCGAAGCGATACGGAGCAAATCATTGCCGCTTCGCAGGCGCACCGTGTCCGCTTCACGGTGCTCTCCAGTGAACGTACGCTGTTGGGAGAAGGGGCGTTTCGTAACGGGACCACACTCACCTGTGTACACGAGAACGGCGAACGGTTCGAATTGATGATGCAAAGCGACGAGCGAACCTTTGCGAAAGGCGAACATCTGGATGTCACGGTGGTCCCTCACGCCTGGTCAATGGCATTGCGCCATCTGATTTGCAGGGAAGGCTGATCACTTCAACGCTCGAGCGATGACAATCCGTTGCACTTCCTGCGTGCCTTCGTAGATTTGCGTGATTTTGGCGTCTCTGAAGAAACGCTCAACGGGGAACTCCTTGGTGTATCCATAACCTCCGAGCACCTGAATGGCGCGCTCCGAAACCCACATGGCCGTATCACCGGCAAACAATTTGGCCATGCTCGCTTC
Source organism: Candidatus Poseidonia sp. (assembly GCA_023254355.1). Classification (GTDB taxonomy): domain Archaea; phylum Thermoplasmatota; class Poseidoniia; order Poseidoniales; family Poseidoniaceae; genus Poseidonia. The sequence continues at coordinate 2,510 of JALRLR010000005.1, read as the reverse complement.
CTTTGAGTGACGAGGGCCATCAGCGTGATAGTGCTGCTCCTTGGTCCAAGCGGCTTTGTAAACCAGCATTCGAGCTGCTTCAATTTGTGTGGCCATGTCGGCGAGGTAAGCCATGATCATCTGATGGTGCGCAATGGGTTTGCCGAAGGCTTCTCGCTCGTGGGCATACTTCAGAGCCGACTCGTATGCCCCCTGAGCGATGCCAAGGGCTTGGGCAGCAATGCCGATTCGGGAGTTGTCAAGCGCGTTCATGGCGATGGGGAACCCGTTGCCGACGCCTTTGATGACGTTCTCAACCGGAACCTTGCAATCGTTAAGGACAAGCGTGCAGGTGTCGGATGAACGGATGCCCAATTTGTCTTCCTTTTTACCCACTGAGAACCCTTCAAAATCGGCGTCCACAATAAAGGCGGTGGTTCCGCCGTGCTTCTTTGTCCCGTAGTCGGGGTGGTCAACGTCCTTGGCAAAAAGGACCAAGATGTTGGCTTGGGCCCCGTTGGTGACCCACATCTTCTCTCCGTTCAGGAGGTAGTGCTTGCCGTCGTCAGAGAGTTTGGCTTTGCAGACCATGGCGGCGGCGTCGGTTCCAGCCCCTGCCTCCGAGAGTGAGTAAGCACCCACTTCGCCGGCTGCAAGCCGAGGGAGGTAGGTTTGCTTTTGGTGTTCATCGCCGTGCAGAGCGATGGTCATGGAACACAGGCCCACGTGGACGCAATACATGACCGCAAACGAGGGGTCAACTCGCGCCAACTCCTCAATGATGATGGCTTCGGAGACATCGTCAATGGGCGAACCGCCGTAGGCTTCGGGAATGGTGATGCCGTGAAGGCCGTATTCAAGGAAAGCTTGCCATTCATCTGAAGGAGGAATCTGGTTTTGGTCTCGGTGCTCCACGGTGGGTGCCAAAACGGACTCAGCAAAGTCCCTCACCAGTTCTCGAATCATTTGCTGTTCATCGGTTTCGCCAAAGTTCATGCGCTCCCCGTCGCTCCCAGCGAGCGGAGTTTCTTAACTCGTTGGTTGGCTTCGAAAAACACTTTTTTCCTCAGTCTTCATATACCACCTGTGGAAGCCGCGATATCGAGGGAACCCTATGGATGACGAAATCGTTGAATTCGTGATTGCCCAAGATCGCAAGTACTCCATGGACCACTTGTGGTTTCAACAAAAAGAACAGAAATTGATGATCGGCGTGAGCGAGTTCATGCGCGTCGAAATCGGAGATATCCTCCGTGTCATTCTTCCTCAAGCCGAAACTGAAGTGGACGAAGGAGGCAGCCTCTTCTCGCTTTGGAGTGCCGACGAAAAAGTGTCGTTGACCTCTCCCTTCTCCGGCGTTATTTCGGACGTGAACGGCGAAGTCGAAATCAACCCCGACCTGGTCAACGACTCCGCCTACAACGACGGCTGGATCATTCTCTTGGAGCCCCACGAGTTGCAGTTCAACCCCGACGACAAGCAGTTGTTGGAGAACCTCATGGAGCACGACGAGTACGTCGAGTACCTCGCCGAACTTTGATGGGATGGCTCCCTTGAGACGAGCGACTCCTCAAGGATGATTAACTCACAACGAAACCCCTCCCCATGGCCGACGCCATGGAACAACTTCGGGAGAGCCTCCAAGCCGCCCCGGTGATTTGGAAGGGTGACTATCCGTACTTCATTCACCCCATCACCGACGGGGTGCCTCGCATGCATCCGGATGTGCTCACCGCCATCACCGAGTTGGTCGTTGACCGTGTGAATTGGGAGGACGTGGATCTTCTGTTGGGCATCGAAGCCATGGGCCTCCCGCTCACCGCACCGCTGAGCATGGCCACCGGCATCCCGTTGGTGATTGCACGCAAACGCGCCTACGGGCTCGAGGGCGAGGTCGAAATCGACCAATCAACGGGCTACTCGAAGGGGGCCATGTACCTCAACAACCTGAAGCAAGGAGAGCGCATTGCCATTCTCGACGACGTGCTGTCCACCGGAGGCACGCTCGAGGCCGTGATTGAAGGCGTTCGTCGAGCCAAAGCCGAGGTCACCGATATCATCGCCGTGGTCGAGAAGGGCGGCGGATTGAAGCGCCTTCAAACGAAATATCCCCACATCAGGATTCAATCGCTCGTTCGCCTCGAAATGGACGGCGACCGCGTTGTTCTCCTGGACGAGGAATGATTGCTGAAAAATAAGGGGCTGCGAGGCTTCTTGCGCCGCAGTTTGAACAATGTTTTATGTATGAACAACCAGCCCTATGAGTTATGAAAAGCGATGTGGTTTTGAACACTCTAAACCAAGTGTGCCAAGCCGACATCGACAGCATACGAGAGGTGTTCCTCGAAGCGATTTGTGTCCTTGGCGGCGTGTCGACCTCCTTTATCCTCAAAGCGGGGGAGACCCACGCCAAAGTCGTCAGGTCCACCCTCCCAAGCCTCCTGGACGTTGAGGTTGAGAACACGCTCATCCGGCTCGAGGACGTCGCTTTTGCGTTGAGCGAGGAGGAGGTTCAAGCGTGGTCCGTCCTG
>JALRLR010000059.1 GCA_023254355.1 Candidatus Poseidonia sp. | reverse complement strand
TGGCGCTGACGGTATCGGAAGGGGCGGTCCGTAAGTACATCGAAGTCATGCGATTTGTCATGGACCACTACGGTGTTGACCTGTACACGCGTCAAAATGCGGATTGGCTCGCTAACAGCGCCGACTCGTTGTTTAATAACGACCGGGCGAAACAACTCTCCCTCTCGGATTTCCTATGAGCCTCGCAACGGGTCTCGCCACGGCGAATCGTTTTCATCCCACGCCATGTCGGCTTCGGGCTGGTTTGGTGCGGGGCGAAACGGCGATTTTTGCTCCTTGGCAGACGAGGTCGCTTGTCGGGCAGCCAGCGCTCCACGAACCGCCTGTTCCACCACGGCGAGCACGACGAGCAACCCGCTCAGCAGAAGGTGGCCTTGCCATCGCACCGCCTCAAACGGAGCAAGGTCAAGCGATTGTTCAACATCAACGCCGTCCTCAATTTCGGTGATCACGGTGTAACGGCCCGGCTCCAGCGCCCCGGTCCACGTGGGGCTGGAATCACCCAAGTCCCCTGACCAAGCAAAGACAACCGTTTGGTTGTTCAATTTCAGCGTCACGCTTACGTTGGCGCCTTCCACCCTCGTGCTCGAAAACTCCGTGGTGAAGGTGGCGGGTATCGACGCCTCGGAACCAAAAACCGGGGCCACGTTCACTTCTCGCACGGAGGCGAACTGGTCCATGGAATTGATTTCGTTGGGCGCCTCCTGCTGGGCCACTTCGTTCCACAAGACGTTGATGAGCAACAACGCCAACACCCACAGGACCGGATTGGTCCACGAGGGTTTGGTGCTCATGACCGCCTCTGTGAGTTTCACTTCTTATGCCTGTGTTTGATTTCGCTCATGACAGGCGATTTTCAGCGGCGTCAATGAACATCCGCCATTGAGGCGAAACCATGTCCAGGATGTCGGCCATCCAAGCCAACTTTTCCAGTTTTCGTTCAGGCTGGGTCACCGCTGACCAAGGACCAACACGAGACACCGAGTATCCAACAAAAACGGCTTCATCAACCGATACACCCAGCCACCTCACGAAACACACGGCTCGGTCCCCGTCGGTGAATCCCCCGGGGTTGTGCATGCCATCGAGAGGTTCTCGGGTTTGGTGTGTGAGCACCAACGGAGGGGCGTGGGCCTCCCATCGCCGAAGCCTTTCGGCCCAAGCCGCCCGGTTATCACCGTGAGCATGCATCACCAGCGGCACGCCTGACCGAACGGCCCGTTCGAGGTGTTCGCCTCCGTCCAGGTCCGTGACCACACAAAGCGGTTCAACCGTTCCGAAGCAAGCACCCACCGCGCCGTCGGCCGCAATGAACACGGTGGCGTCCGGCCACGGGCCCCTCAAATCGCCGGTGGCTGCGTCGGCCCCGACGAAGACGATTTGCTGGGCTTCTCTCAGGGAGCGAGCCAGGCGCTCCAACGTCGCCGCTCGTTGCGTTCGGCTCCAACCGAGTTCCGACGATTTGGGGTGGTCTTCGCACGCGACGACCAACGCCCGGGCGCTCTCAACGTCGTCATCGTGGGCCCATCCAAAACCATCGCGAACGCGGTCTTGAATGCCGATGAGGTCTGCGACATGGACCTCACTCATGCCACGCCCAGTTCGGTGGAGGTCATCAATTCAACCGAGGTTGAACTTCATAATCTGTGGTCACCATCCCCGTCTCATGCCCGTTCCGTCGCATCCCCCCGAGGTGAAGGACGACGTGACGTTGGCACGTTACCCCTTCTTGCCACAAGCGACCGATTGGATTCGAGGCATGGCGGTTCAACACAGCATTGACTTGAACGAACTGCTCGACGGCACCTGGATGGAAAAAGCCCGACAGCGTGCTCGCATCCGGTTGATCGACTCGATTCAATCCAAGGAGGGGGTTCAGGTGATGGGGGGCGACATTCACACCGAAGAAGGTCGCCTCGTTGAGGCCTTTTCGTTCTATTACGCACGGTTGGTGATGTGTGCCAGCGAGGACGAGCGCTTGATCGCTCGTTGGGCGCAAGCCGAGGCGGCTCGGGCGGAGCAGCTTCTCATCCAAGACACCACGAACCTCGGCCTTGTCGCCAACACCTACCTCTCTCAAATCGAGGACACCGGGAATTCCATGGCCTCCGCACCCGCAACGGTTGGAGCAGGCATGCGTCAACTGCGCCAACAAGCGTCCACGGTGTGGCGGGTGGGCCTATCGGATTTCATCGAGATTTGCCCCCGCATTACGGGCCATCGCTGGCGATTGCCGAACGTTGATGTGGAAGCCGGATGGGTCAAGTTGCACGACGAACGTCAGTACAGTTCGTCCGCAAAATTGGCTCGTTTGTTGAGGGAACGCATCAAATCGGCCATTGAAGCGGAAGCGCTCGAAAAGATGGCCGAAGTTACCACCGATCTTGCCGTTCGATTGGCAGAACCCGTGGGCATGGTTCGCAATCTGATGGCCAACAAAGCCAGCGAAGCCATTGCGTTGGTTGGGGCTGAGGAAAGCGATTGGCCACCGTGCATGCAGACCATCATCGCCGATTTAGCGGGTGGCGTTAACGTCAATCACTTCGGACGGCTTTTCCTCGCCTCCATGGCGGCCACGTTGGCGTTGCCCCAGGAGGCATGCGTTGGCTTCTTTCGCGGAGCTCCTGACTTCAGCGAAGCCACCACCACCTACCAGGTTCAACACGTCTATCAGCACGAATACACGCCCGCCGGGTGTGGAAAATTGAAGGTCAACCACAACTGTCCCGTGCTGCCCGGCGATAACCGAACCTGCGACCAAGCGTGGATGGACCACCCCCTCAAGTACATCCGAGCCACGCAACGATGGCGGCGTTTGACCGCTGCTCGAGACCCGACGCCCGAGCCGTCGGCAGGGGAAGAGCAGGATACGTCGCCGTCTTGATGGGGATGGCCCTAAAAGACGAAGCCTCCGTCGTGTTCGCATGGACGGCGAGGTGCCTTCACCCTCACCTTCTCGAAGGGTTGGTCTCACGTACCGGCTTTTTCGCTCCTTCTTTCGTTTTCTCACCAGCATTTGGTTTCGAGAGGTCAATTTGGTGGACGATGAATCGTTGGGGGACGAGGCGGGCGTGCTGTTCATCACGTGGCACCCCAACGGACTCATCGACCCGATGCTCATGACGGCTCGTTTGCCAGGCCGTGTCACGACCTTGGTGCATCACCGTTTGTTCAACTTCCCTTTTGTCGGGTGGTTGTTTCGAGCGGCGGGGGTGGTTCCCATTGGTACCACCGGGCCCGAGATGTTGAACATCGTTCGGGGCCCCTCCACCGCCGACGTCTTGGCGAAAAGCGCTGAGGAGTTGGCCAACGGTGGGCGGGTGCTGATGTTTCCCGAGGAGCGCACCCACGGGGCCTCAACGGTTCAACACGTTCGCTCTGGCGTCTCCCGATTGTTGCTCTCGGCTTACCGAACGGCGGACGCGCTGGGTCGACCGAGGCCCCGATTGGTTCCCGTTGGGTTGCATTATTCCAATTCGCACCGTTTTCGAGAGCGTGCCGCTATCGTTCTTGAGCGAGCGATGACGTTGCCTGAACCTCCTGCCGAAGGCAACGGCGAAGCGTGGGTGGAGGACGTCACGAACGCGATTGAAGTTGAATTGGGGCGGGTCAACCACGCGAAATCCACGTGGCGTGACCGAACGCTGATTTGGAAAGGGCGAAGCGTGGTCCACGCCGAAAAAATGCGTCAGTCGGGGGAAGCGTTGACGCCTCCGAGTTACGCCGAGGCGGTTCTTGGAGCCCGTCGTTTGCGGGCTGGTTGGGAGTACATGGCGGTCCATGACCCAGGAGCGGCCAATGAACTCGTCGAGTTGTGCGAGGCGCACTTTCAGGAATTGGACCACCGCTCGCTTCGGCCCATTGACATCGACGCCCGTCCGCCCGCACTCACCGCGAGCGGGTACCTTCGCGTGCTTGGTTCGTGGTTATGGTCCCTCGTGTGGATGTTTGGTTTGGTGACCTGGGGTGCGATGATCGGCAATTACCTGCCTTACAAATTCCAATCGTTCGTCGACCGATGGAATCGAAGCCGTGGAATGGACGATTCACTGCTTGGCAGCGTGAAGGTGCTTTCCTCGCTGGTGCTGTTTCCCTTGTGGTGGCTGCTGCTCTCGCTTTCGTTGGTGTGGACCTTGCTTGACGATCAAAGTCCCGTCTACAGCGGGCTGTCCTCTCATCAACTCCTTCGCTACGTCACCGACCTACCCGCTGCGGGAATGTTCGTCTTCTTCATGCTCTTTTGGCCGTTGGCCGCAAGGGCTCACATGAAATTGTACGCTCGCTTGGTACGGAGCACCCGTCGGTTGCGCCAATGGGCCGCTTGGAAGGACGAGTCCAATGAATGGCAGCGGTTGGTGGCCACCCAACGAAGCATCGCCGAGCGTTTGGTTGGCCTCGGGGCCGCTCTTGTGTTGCCCGGTGACCCCGATTGGGAAGACCCGCCAGCAGGTCACGATGATGTCTCGGTGGTTCGGCCACGAGAGGGGCCCTCCGCCGGGGCTTCCGACAGCGGGATTTCAGCACAAGGGTTTGAATGAAAGAAGGTCGGTGGGTCCACCGAGGGGAGCACGATGACACGAACCTTGGTGCTGACCGTTGACCGAGACAACGACCTTGGCATCAAGACCTCCATCCGCGGCCCCGTCGTCGGTCGACGCAACGTCCTCACGGCCGCCCTCAAGTTGGGCATCGCCGACCCTGAAGAGAGCGACACGAACGCCATCTTGGGTGCCCTCGCCCAAAACGACAACCTCGTTGAGGCGAAGAGTGAGGAAGACGAAGTGGAAATCGCCATCCTCACGGGGGACGAAAAAGTCGGCGTTCGCTCCGACCGTGCCATCGCCGCACAGTTGGAAGAGGTCGTCTCCAGCTTCCAGCCCGACCAAGCCATTTTGGTGACCGACGGAGCGGAGGACGAAAGCGTCCTGCCCATCATCACCTCTCAGGTCAGAATTGATTATATCGAGAAGGTCATTGTCCGGCAATCGAAAGGGATTGAGGGCACATATTACTACATCGTCAAAGCCCTTGAGGACCCGAAATGGCGCTCAAAGATCATGATTCCTTTCGGGGCGGTCATGGCCATCCTGGGTTTGGGCATCATGTTGCCCAATGAAATCGGGGGCGTGGTGATTGGTGCCCTCCCCCTCGTGCTCGGCCTGTACATCTTCAGCAAAGGTGCAGGAATTGAATCCACCGTGAACAGGGTGATTCAAGAAATGCGCGAAAACGCTGATGCGGCGATGTTTTCGTCCCTGCTTTGGACGGCCACCCTGTTCAGTGCCATCTTCGCGGTTGCCGAAGGCTGGCGGGCGTTCGGGGTCTTGGAAGGCACCGCCAGCGCCCGCTCGGTCCTCTGGCTCAGCGTGATTCATTCTTCGTTGGCTTGGACCGTGATTGCCTTCTTGACCTCCACGGCCGGTTTCATGCTGCTTCGTTTGAAGCGCGGCTCGTTCTCAGGGAGTTTGATCGTCCTCAGCGTCTTCGGTGTCGTGGTCTATTCCTTCCTCAACGCGGCGTTGGAAATCGCTATCCGAGTGTTGAACGGGACCTCGTACGAATTCAGCGTTGAAATGATCCTCAACGACTTGACCACGCCCCTGATTTGGGTCGTCGTCTTGTGGATGGTGACGACGGTTGTTCGCTCGTTGCAGGCCAAGCAGGCGCAAGCCGACCGGTACTGGGGTATTTGAGGCGTGGATCCCTTCAACCCGATTTCATGGGTCCTTGTTTAAACGGTCATCCTCAACAATGATAGCAAATTCATGGGTGGTGCATGCATGAGTCCCGTTCCGGAACCCGAACTGGTTGCCCTGCAGGCCCTCTCGGGGTACGACCAGATGCTCGAAATTGACCGTCTTTGCCGCGTGTACGGGACGGATGAGGCTTCCGTTCGAGCGGCCATGGCGCAACTCAGCGCCGCTTCTGCACCGTCCACCACGGCTGCCTCGCCAACCTCGTGGGACACTTCGCACAAGGACGTTCCCGATGTGCAGCAGGCCGTCGCACCGGCCGCTCCAAATCTGGTGGACAAAACCCAATTTCGCTTTGAATACGACCCGACCCGTGAGGCCGCTGCTCGGCGCGACAACGTCAATCAAGCCATCCTTTGCCAGGCCTGTGGCGTTGCGCTGGGCATTCCCGACGTGCGCCCCATCAAGGTGACGTGTCCATCCTGTTTGTTTGAAACCACGTACACGCATTGAGGCAGGTTGATGAACACGGTTTGGTGAGGTCCGGCCATGGACGGCACCTCCCCGCGTCTTTGGCCGTACTCGGTCAACAACTCCCCGTTGCCACTGCCTCAACGCCCCGTGTTGTTTACGCCCCGTGCCGTGATTGAACTTGACCCTCCCGACGAGGCGTGGGACGAGGCGGTCTGTCTCGATGTGAACGGTCTGCTCGCCTATGCCGACGGATACCATGCGAACGGCATCGCGCTTTCCGCCCTGCTTGCTCAAGCGGGGGCCGAACCGCTTGAGGGTCGACGCCCCATCCTGCTCCAAGGTGAGTTGGCCAACCCGTACCGTCTTCAAGAGATGGGCATGGTGGCGATGCCGTTGTTGCCGGTGCGTTTGGAAGATTTGTGCCGAACATGGGCCGATGGCCTTGATGCACGAGACGCCTACCCCGGAATTCACCACGTGACGCTTGCCCGAACGCCTGGGTGGTGGGAGATGGCCATCATCGGATTGGCCACCAGCGACCAGCTCAAAGCCATCCGTGCCTGGTTGGACAACGGCAAGCCCCATGTTTGGCGTCCGGTGAAACTGGCTGAAGGCGGCCTTCGCATGGAGCGGGGGGAGCTTCTACCGCCTGAAGCCAACGACGTGGAATGGGACGGTCAGACGGAACGCGTCACTCGAGCATCGCCCGCTCCGACGGGGCCTCGCTTGGACCACGACGCTGTCTTGGTGGTGGTCCACACCCGCCTTGGTTGTTACAACCACCGCGGACGATTAGCTCGATGCGTTCATGTTCAGCAGCGCCCGTTTCACGAGAATCTGTTTCGAAAAGGGTCCTCTCACCGATGGGATGACGTGCTCAGCGTGCGGTAGGCGCTCGAAGAAACCGTTCCACACGCTCTTCGCCCCAAACGGTCTCTTCGGCGAAGGTCAAACCAGCTTTGTGCATCCGTGCGGCGTCAAGGCCTGAGGGGACGGGCTTTTCGTGGACGACGGTTGAATGAATCAAGATCGCTTCATCCACCAATCCAGCCTCGAGGAAGCGATGAACCGTGGAAGGACCGCCTTCGACGAGAACACGCTGGACGTCACGGTCACCGAGTTGGTTCAGCAGCGACGTGAGGTTGCTGAAATCGGCTTGGACCAACAGCACGTCGTCCCCATCGTTGAGCATGGTCGCTGTGGTGTTCACTCGACCGTTGGGGTCAAGCACCACACGAAGCGGCTGACGCGAGGCAGGCACCAATCGAACGTTCAACCGAGGGTCGTCCCGGTTCACGGTTTCGACACCGACCAGAATCGCATCGCAATCTCGCCTGAGTTCGTGGACTTTTTCCAAGCATCCATGCGAGGTGAATCGTTGTGCCTCCTGTGACCGGTCGTCAACCGAACCGTTGGCGTCCAAGGCCAATTTGACCGTGACCAGCGGGCGTCGGTGCTCACACCAATGCATGAAGGCCCGCATTTGCTCGTGTGCTTCTTCTTCCATCAATCCCAGTCGCGTGGGGATACCGGCCTCATTCAACACGCGACAACCGGTCCCTCGTACGGTGGGGTTCGGGTCTCCGTGAGCCACCACGACCTCCTTGACGCCCGCCCACATCAAGGCTTCCGTGCACGGCGGCGTTCGACCGAAGTGATTGCAGGGCTCGAGGGTCACGTAGGCGGTCGCCCCGTTGGGTGAATGCCCCTTTTCTTCGGCGTCGTGGATGGCCATTTGTTCTGCATGAAGGCCTCCGAGGTGGTCGTGCCAACCTTCGGCGATGACAATACCGTCCTTGACCAGAACGCATCCGACCATGGGATTTGGACTGACTTTGCCCCGACCTCGCTCGGCGACCAGCAAGGCGCGTTCCATGAACGCCGCATCAGCCGCCTTTTCGCCGCCCATCGTATCTAAAAATAGTACCTGCACATTTTTATTTGTTGCCTGGAACAGCGCCATTTCAGCACCACGCCTGATTTCATCACCAAGCGCCGCATAGGGCCCGGTTAACGGCACCAACAGGCCAACACGCAATTGCCCATCTTGTTTTGCTGGCAATTTAAATGCAGGTTCTAATGCAGGCGGGGCCACCTGACTTGACAGCAACGCAAAAGCAGCTTCTAACGCGTCCTCTGTCAAGGATGGGTCTTGGCCCTCAGGAACAACAGGATCAACCGGTAATGACGGCGCCGGGCCAGTTTGAATCTGCCAGATAATCGTATCAATCACACTGGTGGCAACATCAATTTGACTGTCATCTGATAAACCGGAGCCGGACCCTTGTTGCAACGGATTGCCAGCATCAAGACTGCTGGTCACTGC
>JALRLR010000058.1 GCA_023254355.1 Candidatus Poseidonia sp. | reverse complement strand
CTTCGGGTGAGGAAGTCGTCCTCCCATAGAGGGTCTGCCCTAGGAATCCTGCACTCCGTCAGGCTCCATCCCACGTTGTCATCCACGGACGGTCTGACGCCCGGGAAGTCATTCGTTGGGGGATTCCTCGTCCTCGCTCATGCCGACGATTTCATAATTTGATGGGAAGAGGGCAATCGCCACACCGGCCACCAACGAAGCAAAACCCCATGCGAACGCTTTCTGAACAAACAACAACTCCAACGCAAGGGCCACCAAGATCAAACCACCGATGTTGGAGGTCCAGACCAGCGTCTTGAACGTCGACAAACTCACGCCGGTGGTCCCCGGCTTGCGGTAGGGTCCGAATTCGCCTCCAAAGCGTTGAGCGGTTGCATCTTTTCCTTTCTTGGACATGGGTTCACCTCATCGATCAATCATGGTGATGGCGTCGGTTGGACACGCCAAGACACACAGACGGCAACCCGTGCAGGCATCGCGGATAATCTTCGCCTTTCGGTTGCTCTCCACCGTCATGAGCGGACTGCGTACATCGACGTGGTAGAGTTCAATGGCATCGTCATCGCAAACCAGCGTGCACTGGTCACAGCCGATGCACTTTCGCTCCTCAACAAAGGCCACCGTGCCTTCACCGCCTTTGGTGTTGGCTCGTTGCTCCCCCCGTTGCCGGTTCAGCGCTGTCCGGATTCGCAACGCCTCCTGCTCGCGGCGCTTTCGCAACTCGTCGGCGCCGGTCATGCTGGTACCTCGTCGGGCGGTGCCCCTTCAAACTTAGCAACGCAGAGGTTCACCAAAAGATCCCCAAAGCAGTAAAACGCCCCGACCAGCAAAGGAGGATTCCAAGCCGTGAGACCCGTCCATGGGACCTCCGACGCCCACACCCAGTTGCCCAGGTACGTGCCCCAAAGTTCCATGGCAAGGGCAGCCCATGCCATGGTCGCGTACAGCCGGGGTTGAGGTCCACGTGCGGTAAACGCCAACACAAGCACCAGCATGATGACACCGGAGGTGTCTTCACCGGTCCAGGCCCCGTAAGCGACCATCGGTACGAAGGGCAAGAGGATTGGCATGGCCCAAGAAGTTCGAAGCCGATTGGCTCCTCGCCGACCCAAGTCGAACAGGAAATAATGTCCCGCTGGAACGAACAGGGGCATGAAGTCCCGCTGGTACTCGTAAATGAGCCAAACCTCGGAAAAGAACAGTTCCATCGGGGTGGCCAACGCCACCACCGCCAGCATCTCGATGCGCTCGGTTCGGTCCGTTCGAGCGAAAATGCGCCCGAAGACCAACCAGCACCACAGATTCACGGGCCATTCTGCATGGGTCTCGTCAACCAAGCCGCCAGCCGCCGTTGCCGACCACCAAAGCCCGATGGCAATGGTAGCGACATAAACGACCACGCGTCCACCCATGACTGGGCGAGGGCATCTGCGCTTTCATCGTGTTGTGCATCAATCATCGCGATACATTCGTCGGGAGATCTGAATCGTGAGCACCAAAGCGAGCAATCCAGCAACGGCGGTGAGGCCAACGATCAACGGGACGTAATTGGACAATTGCGAATCGAGTTCCGTCGATTGTTCATCAACGGGGCAATCGCCTCGCTCTTCGCAGGGAACCTCGGCCACGGGTTCTGGCGTCTCGGTGGGTTCGATTTCTTCTTCGGCCGTTGGGAAGACACAACTGCCATCATCGACTTCGTTCTGCTCGTCATAATTCAAGGCCGAAGCGTTGGTGCAACCGAGGACCGGTTCGGGCTCGGGTTCTGGTTCTGGATATTGGCACAAGGACGCGTTGTGGAGGTCGGTGGAGAGGTTCAGGTTCGTGGCGTTGACATCGTGGCAGCCTTCCGTTGGAGGTGGGGGCGGTGGCGGGTATTGGCACACCGTTGGGTCGTTGGTGGTGGCCTCGGGGTTGTAATTGGTCGCTTCTTCGTCCATGCAACCGATGATTTCAGGAGGGGGATACTCGCACATGGAGGGGTCGTTGGTGGTGGCCTCAGGGTTGTAATTGGTCGCTTGTTCGTCCATGCACCCGGTCACTTCGGGAGGGGGGTACTGACACGAATCGTCGTCCACGGTCGCTTGAGGATTGTAGTTGAGGGCATCAGCGTCGGTGCATCCCATGATTTCTTCAGCTTCTGCCAAGCAACCTTGTTCATCAACATCAACACCCGGTTCGGTTTTCGGGCACCAATCCACGTCGTTGGTGACGCCGTCCTGGTCGTCGTCTTCAATGCAGCCGTCTCCGTTCCAATCCCATAGGATGTCGTCGCCGCTCTCCGGACAGATGTCATCGTAGGATTCAATGACGCCCATTCGACCCAACGGAAGCGTTTGCAAACGCTGGTCGTTCACGTCCAACCATTCGGCTTTGAAAAACACGGGCGGGAAGAACCTGTTCGTTCGCGGAGCGATTTGGCCTCCCGGGTTGAACGGGAGATTGTATTCCCAATCGATCTGGCTATCGGTCCCGATTTGACCAATTTTGCCTCGAAGCGAATGCGAGACCAAGAATTGACCGTTTGACAGCAAGGTCGCCCCGGATTGGAAACGTGGCCCCCAACCGGCCGGTAGGGTGAACTCAACGTTTGGTTGCTGCGGGTCGTACATGCCCGAGGTTTTGTTGAGCACAAAGGCATCGCCGTTGCGAGTGGGGGTGATGATGCCGACCTTGGACGGTCCGGACATCTCGTTGGAAAAGTACGAGATGGAGCCGGCGTACGGGTGGCCACTTGGAATGAAATGGGCGTCGTGTTGGACCACGGTGTAATGGTCGGCCGAAGACCCCATGTCGTAATTCATCGGGTTGCCCCAGCGGAACAGGAGGTCGCCTTGGGAGCCGTTGCTTTGCGACCACGTCAGGTTGTGGCTGATGATGTACAATTCTTCGGTGTGGCGGCAAGAAAGCATGATGTGGTGGTGAACAGGGTCGTAATCAATGGAGTTGCAATGCATCCAATCCGCATCGTCGGCCCGGGAATTGGGACCGATGGCGTTGATGTTGATCTTCTCTGGATGTTCAGCAGGGTCTCCATAGGTTGGCAACATCTGGTCTTGGTCTTGGACAATGTGGTCCGAGGCTTTCCACATCCATACGCGTTCGGCACCTCCAGTTTCGTTGCGGGCGTATTCAATGACCACGTCTGGCCAAAGCCCGTCCGTGCTCAACTTGTCTTCCTGACGGCCCATGCTCATGGCTTCGCTTTGAGGTATGTATTCCCAAGCGATGGCCAACACGTTGCCGTTGGGCAGGAAGGTGGCATCGTGATGCAAACGGTATTCATTGGCGTATTCTTCAATTTCCCAGAGGAGTTGACTGTTGGCGTCCAAGATTTCGATGTGCGTCGCCGCACCACCGGCTTCCATGAGGAGGGGCCCCTCATCAGGCGGTAAGTCGTTGACCACGTGAAGGATACTGCCGTTTTGGCCGATGTCAAGGCCGTACCCTGAGCCGTTTGGATGGGTCGAAGTCCATTGGTGGCGTTTTTCACCTCGCTCGTCAATCATGTAGATGTTCTCATCGGCCGTGGCCGAAAACACCGTGAAACCCGCCATGGTTTGGTTGTTGCACGCCAACAAACCCGCTTCGGCACCGACGTACAATTTGTCGCAGGTGGGGGGGGTGGGTGGCGTTGGTGTGGCCTCCGTTCCTCCATCAGCCCTCGCTGTCGAGGCAAGGGGGCTCATCAGCATCAGCAGCACCAACGCCAAGGCCTTCCAATGAGGGGTACTGCATGCCATTTGGTCAGTTTTTGTGAGCCGCAACATCGCCCTGCGGGCATGACATTTTGCCTTTAATGATTTTTGCAAATTGCGTCCGTTGTGCTCGGAGCGCTTGATTTGTATCGTGATATGTCGCCACTGAGGGGCAACGACCCCAATTTTTGCCGATGCTCGCTCAAGCGAGGTTGGATGTTTCCGAGGTCTCGGTTTGCCGCATGGCTTCCGCCCCCATGGCCAGCATGCTCAACTCGGCCACCAAGGCATGCCACCCGTGAGCATCCGTGAGGTAGGGGTTGGTGGTCCCTTCGTAATTCTCAAATCGTGCACTGGGTGAATTGAGGTTGTCCATGTCTGATTTTTTGGCATTGATGCGGTAAAACCAGGAGGCTGCTTCTCCGTCAACGAGGTAGACCACCGGTTCAAGGGTCTCGTTGTCCTCGGTCGTGAGCGCCGTGGGGATGCCCTCTTGAATGAGGTAATTCTCCACCGAAGCACCGCCCTTGGCGTAGCGCAATTTGTTCGCTTTCCGATTCGATAAGTTGAGGATTTCATCGCCGGAGCTCAACACCATGACGCCCAGTCCGTAGGTGCCGCTGTCATTCTTGAACACCACTTTTGGCTCACGGTCAATGCCCATGGATTGGTATTTCGCACGGAGGCGGTCAAGGAAGGCGTTGATTTCGGCGGCCAGCCTTCGCTTGCACGGTTCTTCCGTGAGGCATTTGTCTTCGGACACCATCCATTCGGGCATGAGGTGCCACGGGTCGATTTGGAGGATGGACGCCACCTCTTCCACGTACGGCTGGAGGGCAATGTAGTGTTCCGATTTCCGGCGTCGGTGCCAGCCCATCTGGGGTGGAGGCGTGGTCTTGGACGAGGCCAAGCCGGGAATGGTCCCTTCGGTGAGGTCGTTGTTGAGGAGGATCAAATCCGGTCGTTCCCCGTTCACGGTGAGCGTGTCGTGTTCGTCCACCTCAACGTTGGTGAGCATGAGCGGGCCGGTGATGCCGTGGAGGGAGTCGAATTCGTTCAGGGCCAACGACCCAACCGTGCACTGGTAACCAGCCTGTTCGATCATGGTCTTGATGGAAGCGATGTTTTCCACATAAGCTTGGTTCCGGGTGTGGCTTTCTGGGAGGAGGTGGACCCATCGGCATTCGGGATGCGTTCGACCAAGGTGTTCAGCAAAAAGGTGGGCGAGGTGTTCCAATTCCTCCTTGGCGACGTTGTTGAAGCCGGCTGGAAAATGATTGGCATCGACCACCCCCACCTTCCACCCCGCATCGCGAACGTCCACGCTACCGTAAATCGGGATCGGGACTTCCGCTCGCTTCGCTTTCATCCAAGCCGTTATTTCCTCGCGCTTGTCTTCCAAAAGACGGTGTCGGTCGTGCAACATCATGGTGAAATCACTCCGGTTAACAATTGGTCAATGCTTTGATGATGTTTGGTGTGACCGTCCTGAGAGAGATGGAGCGCTTCAAACAATCCCAAGCCAAGCGCCAGTTCCTCTTGTCCCTTGAGGACCGGAGCCCAACGGCGATAACGGTCGAGCAATTCTTCAATTTGACTCGCACGACCGGCGAGGAATCCCTCCAGCATTGAAGGAGAGGTGGCTCGGCCAGCGGGAAGTTTGGGCCGTCGAACGATGTCTTTGGGAAGCCGTGTCAAGTCGGCGGCTTGACGGAGGGCCGCCTTCTCTTCTCGGGCGTCATCCCGTTTCCATGCCAGCGGCAATCGGTTGGCTGCTTGGCGATGTGAGGTTCCCAAAAACGGCACCCGCACCTCCAGTGAATGCGCCATGGAATGCCGGTCAACCAGGCGAAGTTGGAAATTGCTGAGTTGCCCGTGCTCCAATTCAAAATCGAGCATGCTTTGCAGGTCGCTGGTGATCGTGGACGGGTCATGCCTCGCGTCGTACCAACCCTCGTCTTGGCTCAGCGAGCCATCGAGCAGGGCGCTCCCGAGGGCGTCGGGCAGCGCCGACATTCGGTGGTTCAGCAGCGCTCCGTGCTGAGGCAGGTCACCGTACCTTGGGTAACCCGCGTGAAGTTCATCGGCACCTTGGCCACACAATCCTACCTTGACGCGTTTGGCCATGTGCTCAAAGAGCGGGTGAAAGAACATCACGGTCACGTCTGCATCCTCGCCGTGCCAGGCCAAACGCGGTAAGCGGTTGTCGAAGGCATCGGCTTCCAAGAGATGTTGATGATGGACGAGGTCAAGTTCCGAAGCCACCCGTTCCGCTGCTTGCCAGTCCGGGTTATCCTCGCTTTCGGCGACCGTCCAACATTCCGGGACGGGTTGGCTTGCACGCTTTGCCGCTTCATCGGCCACGGCGCACACCAAGCTCGAATCCAAGCCGCCCGAGAGGACAATGCCGACGGGGACATCCGCCATCAATCGCTGCTGAACGCTTTCAACGAAGGTCTCAAGCAGGGGGGCCGCTCCAGTTTCCGGATTCCATTGGTCATTCGGACACAGCGATTGTCGCTCGATGTTCGCCTTGCCCTCAAGAACGGGCTGGCCGTGTTCATTCAACGTCCAACATTCCACCGTTCCGGGTCGAACTTGATGGACGCCCTGCAACATCGTGGTCCCGTCAAGGGGGTATTCCCAAACCAACCTCGCCGCCAACGCCAATTCATCGAGGCGAGGAACGTGGGCTTCGTGGGCTCGAAAGGCCTTGGCCTCGCTGGCGAACAACAGACCGTTTGGTGTGGAGGTGCGCAGCAGGGGTTTGATGCCAAGGGGGTCCCTGGCGAGAAGGAGTTGTTGGCGGGCGGGGTCCCAAAGAGCGAAGGCGTACATGCCGTCAAGTGAGGCAATCCACTTCGCATGGTCTTGAGGACTTGGGCGATGCGGGGCCGAGTTCACATGGTGCTCATGGAGGGCCAGGATCGCTTCGCTATCGCCACGTGTGGTGAAGGGGTAGGTTGAACGCTGCCGGCGCAGTTCCAGGTGGTTGTAGATTTCACCGTTCACGATGAGGGCGGTGCCGCTCGCCCCGTGCATGGGTTGTTGGCTTGATTCCAAATCGACGATGGCCAATCGGGCATGAGCAAAGCCTACCTGTTCATCCATCCACACATCATCAGCGTCAGGGCCACGATGCTGTTGCAATCGATTCATGCGATGCAACACGTTCGCATCGGGGGCTCCAAGCATGCCACCGATGCCGCACATGAACTCAACCAACCGCGACCCCCTTTTGAAGGGGTGTTCAATTTCACCAGCGAAAAATCACCAAAGCGGGTATTTGAACATCGTCACGCCAAGGAGAATGATGGCAAGGGCGAAACCGACTTGATAGGCAAGTTGAGGCGGGTCGTTGCTTTCAGATGCGTCGGCCATGGTCTTCACCTGACCTCACCACCGGAAGCCCCCATTTGAACATATTGAGGCCTCGGCGTCCGCGA
The DNA here is from genome assembly GCA_023254355.1 of Candidatus Poseidonia sp. Taxonomy (GTDB): domain Archaea; phylum Thermoplasmatota; class Poseidoniia; order Poseidoniales; family Poseidoniaceae; genus Poseidonia. The sequence goes on along the minus strand of JALRLR010000058.1, from coordinate 1,425 downwards.
GCGCGTTCATGCGACCATGACACCCGCAAACGGTTCGAGCAAGAGGACCAACGCAAGGGGGATGAGCAGCATGGTGGCGTTATCATCAATGTAGGTGAGCCTTGGCCATTCGGCCAACATGCAGACGGGCGCCAAGAGCAAGGCCATCCAGACCGGTGTCCCAAAGGCCATCGAACAGGCCAGCCAAATCACCAAAAGCAGACCCGTGGCGAACATCATCACCTTTGCGGCGTCAAGCCCTTTGCGACGAAGTTCGCCCATGAAAGGATCACCCAACGACAGCGACAGGATCAACGGCCATGCATAGGCCTCATGAGGCGTCAAAAGAAAGACGAATCCCACACCGATGGCGCCCCACGCCAACGCTGAGACTTGCTTTGCTTCGTATTCCCGCTGCCCAAAGATGGTGAGGCCAAGTTTGAGTCGAATCCCTTCCCCGATGATAGCGAGCAGCAAAACCCCGGCAACGACTTGATCGAGGGTCAACGACACCCATTCAGCCACTTGATCCCCGTAGGCGAAGTAAACGAAGGGCAAACCGGCCATGCTCACGTGAATGCCTCGACGAAGCAGGTGACCGCTCATTCCACCGACCGATAAATCAACGGGATTCGTGAGTTCAACTTGCCCGCTCATGCATCATCGCCCGAAAGACGGACCAAAGCGTCCACGATATCAAGGGTCCCCTCGCACAAGCGGTCCAGCACCTCGTTGTAGGAGGGGTGGTCGGTAAGCCGACGTTCGTGTCGTGCCAGAAGGCGTTCTCGCATGCGAGCTCGAACCGCTCGTCCCGAACTTTGCAGGCCAAGCATGGCGTCGGCCGCCTCGGCGACACCGTGGCCCTTCAGCCCAGACGTCAGCAGGACCTTGGGCCCCCCTTCACCGTCCAAGGCATAGGATTCTCGTAATTCACCCGCATGGCGCTCAGCCCCCTCAAGGTCCGATTTGTTGACCAGAACGAGGTCGGCAAGCTCCAACAATCCCGCCTTTTCGGCTTGGATACCATCGCCTCGCGCCGGGCCTTCGACGACGACTATACGGTCGGCCACCGCAGCACATCGCAATTCCGCTTGGCCTGAGCCCACGGTTTCAATCAGCACGCGCTCCCAGCCACATCGCAGCAAGAAGGCGGCCATGTCTTCGACGATGAGCGGAACACTTCCCGAAGCCGTGCGGGTGGCGATGGAGCGAACGTACACGTTTTGGTTGATCTCTGGATTGTCCACGGACGTCATGCGAACGCGGTCGCCCAACAGGGCCCCTCCGCTGCGGGGTGAACTTGGGTCCACGGCCAGCAGGGCCACACGGTGACCTTGGCTTGCCCATTGCGTCATCACCGCATCCATCAAGACCGATTTACCGACACCGGGAGGGCCCGTGACGGCCAGGGTATTCCATGCATCAGGTTCTATAGATTGAGGGGCA
>JALRLR010000057.1 GCA_023254355.1 Candidatus Poseidonia sp. | reverse complement strand
GCCCCCCGGGGCATGTCGAGAATTCACACGCTCGGGTTCATGTTATCCACCTCTTGGATTGTGTCAACTAGCAGCGATGGTGGCCGAAGAAGAGTGCATTGTCCTTGATGCTGATGGAATGAACTTGACTTTTGATCAAACGGTCGAAAAGGTCCTCCAACTCCAACCCAAGGCAGTCGGCTTGACCCTAACGACCTACACCTTCGAAATGATTGACGAAATCACGCGCCCGATTGCCAAACACGGCATACCCATACTCATTGGAGGCCCCCAAGCGACCCTTGACCCCAAGGAGACGCTGCTTCGGTTGCCGCACGTGAATTGGGTTTTCTGCGGAGAGGCGGAGAACCAAATGCAGTCAATTGTTCATCGACTTGCTCTCGGAGAGGACTTGGAAGGCATTCCTGGCATCCTTTCTCGAAACGGGGAAGAGGTTGAGCGCCAGATCGTAGAGGATTTTTCCACGATTCCGTTTCCCCGATACGATGGTTTACCACTCGAGGCATATTGGTGCCCCGATGCAAAACAAGCGCCGATGGTAACGGTCATGACCGCACGTGGTTGTCCCCATCGGTGTGGATTCTGCTCCTCTCCAGCCTTGTTGGGGCGGAAGGTTCGGGGATGGACGGTTGATGCGGTATTAGACCATCTGGAATACCTCGTTCGAGATCTCGGAATCAAGGAGATCTCCTTTGTGGATGATGTGTTTACCATTAATCGTAAGCGCTTGGTCGGTCTTTGCGAAGGCATTGCCAACCGTGGCTTAGAATTCACCTGGTTTTGCAATTCAAGAGCCGACCAAGTTAACGATACCGTCGCTAAGGCTGCTGCTGAATCTGGATGTCACCAAATGTATCTTGGGTTTGAATCTGGAGATCAACGAATTCTTGACGATATTGTCAACAAAGATGCGACGGTTGAAGACTTGATCAAAGGAGCTGAGCTCCTCAAGCATCATGGCATCAATCGCTCAGTGGGATTTGTCATCGGTTTACCAACTGAAAACGAAGCATCGGTCAAAGCAAGCTTACGCTTAGCCCAAACGGTAAAACCAGAACGAATCCAGTTCACCCGATGGACGCCACTTGTCGCTAGTCCGCTGGCAGAGTTGGTTGCCACACGGACTCACAAAACATTCCACGGACGAGAAGGACAACAGGACGAAGTTGACGGTTGGATACAATGGTTGTATGATTCCGTTGAACACGAGCCATGGGGGGCTGCATCTTGGTAGCTGTCAAAGTTCCGTGATGTCCGTTCGCTCGGAGCTGACCCCGAAATTCTTCTGCGCCGTTTCGTAGACCTTGGCCTCGATGTGACCTTCCCGAACCAATGAGGAAAGCGCCGCCAGAGCGATGGCGGCCCCGTCGATCTCAAAGAAACGGCGGAGCGCCTCCCGAGTATCGGACCGACCGAACCCATCCGTGCCGAGCACGGTGTACGGTCCGTTGACCCATTGGCGAATCATGTCCGGCACGGCCGCCATGTTGTCGGACACGGCCACGGTCGGCAAAGCCTCGCTCAACACGGTCTCCACCCACGGCTTCTGAACCGGTTCGGTCGGGTGCAACCGGTTGTGTCGGTCGCAGACCAACCCTTCGCGGCGCAATTCGCCGTAGGACGTGGCCGAGTAGATTTCTGACCGTACGCCGTAGGTTTCGAGCTTCTCCACGGCGTCAAGCACCTGCACCATGATGGGGCCCGAACCGATGAGACGAACCACCGGACCGTCGCCCTTTGGAGCCGGGCGGAGCAGGTAAAGGCCCTTCACGATGCCTTCGTCCACGCCTTTTGGCTTGGGCGGCATCGGGTAATTTTCATTGTACACGGCGATGTAGTGGATGACGTCCTTGTCCTGAGCGTACATTTCTTCGATGCCGTGGCGGATGATGGCGGCCAACTCGTAGGCAAAGGCCGGGTCCCACGCTCGAACCGCTGGGTTGGTGTGGGCCATCAGCAAGGAATGGCCGTCTTGATGCTGCAAGCCTTCGCCGTTGAGCGTGGTGCGGCCGGAGGTTGCGCCCATGAGGAAGCCGCGAGCCCGCTGGTCGGCCGCCGACCAGATGAGGTCGGCCACCCGCTGGAAGCCAAACATGGAGTAGAAGGTGTAGAACGGCACCGTGGGGTAGAGGTGGGTGGAATAGGAAGTGGCGGAAGCAATGAACGTCGAGGTGGCGCCGGCCTCGTTGATGCCCTCTTCGAACAGTTGTCCTTTGGCCGATTCTTTGTACTTCATCAGCACGTTGTGGTCCACGGGTTTGTACAATTGGCCCTCGGGATGATAGATGCCAAATTCAGAAAACAACGGGTCCATCCCGAACGTGCGTGCTTCGTCGGGGATGATGGGCACGACCCGCGGGCCAAACACCTTGTCTTTCATCAGGGCACGAAGGACGCGAACGAAGGCCATGGTGGTGGAGACTTCCATCGTGCCCTTGGTTCCCTCGTCAAATTCGGCGTAGGCCGACGCTTCGGGCAAAACGATGGTTTCCTTGGGCACCACGCGCTTGGGCAGCGGGCCGCCGAGGGCGTCACGGCGTTGTTTGGCATAGGCCACCAATTCGGGAACGTCTTCTGGTTTGACGTAGGGGTAGGACTCAAGGTCCTTGTCGCTGAACGGCAAACCGAGGTCGTCTCGCATGAACTGCATCGTTTCCATATCGGCTTTCTTCTTCTGGTGTGTGGTGTTGCGACCCGCAAACGCCGGCCCAAGCCCGTAGCCCTTGATGGTTCGAATGAGCACCGCCGTTGGCTGGCCTTTGTGGGCGGTGGCCTGAGCGTACGCGGCGTGGAGTTTCCGGAAATCGTGACCGCCGACGTCAGCGCACAATGCCACGAGGTCGTCGTCGCTGAGGTGGGCGACCAGCGCCGCCAAGCCGTCGGAATTGAAGAGGTCCTTTCGGATGGTGGCCCCGTCTGCGGTCATGATGCGTTGCTCGTCCCCGTCCACCAGTTCGTTGAGTCGCTTTGCGAGCAAGCCTTGGGCGTCTCGCTCGAAGAGGTCGTCCCATGAGCTGCCCCAAAGCACCTTGATCACGTTCCATCCTGCGCCACGGAAGCGCCCTTCGAGTTCCTGAACGATCTTCGAGTTGCCTCGAACGGGGCCGTCAAGACGTTGCAAATTGCAGTTCATCGTCATCACGATGTTGTCGAGCCCTTCACGGCCCGCCAGGGAGAGTTGGGACAACGACTCGGGTTCATCCGATTCGCCGTCACCCATCGTGTACCACACGCGGGACGTTGCGGTCGTGATGAGGCCGCGGTCCTCGAGGTAACGGTTGAAGCGGGCCTGATGGATGGCCGTCATGGCACCAAGACCCATGCTGACGGTCGGGAACTCCCAGAAATCGGGCATCAACCGCGGATGAGGGTAGGACGAGAGCCCTTGACCGCCCACTTCCTGTCGGAACTTTTCCATGTGCTCTTGGGTCAACCGCCCTTCCAACCATGCTCGGGCGTAGATGCCCGGTGAGGCGTGGCCCTGCCAGTACAGGTGGTCCCCCGCCCCTTCGCCGTCCTTGCCCCGGAAGAAATGGTTGAACCCAATTTCCCAAGCATGGGAGGCCGAGGCGTAGGTGGAGATGTGCCCGCCAATGCCGTCGAAGTACTTGTTCGCTCGCGTGACCATCATCATGGCGTTCCAGCGAACGACGCCGTGGAGGCGGGTTTCGAGTTCGAGATCCCCCGGGTAAGCCCCCTGGTCGTCGGGGTGGACGGTGTTGAGGTAGGGGGTGTCCACCACGTCGATGTCCACGCCCGCCTCCTTGGCCGAAGCGACGGTGGCGTGAAGCAAACGCAGGGCTTCTTCCGGGCCGATGTGTTCGGCGACCGCTCGGATGGAATCCTCCCACTCTTGCGTCGCTACGGGGTCGGGGTCAGGTGAGGTGGAGCGTCGAGTAAAGCCCATCGTCGTCGTCCCCCTTGGTATGGGGTCTGTGGTGAGGGTTTTCAATCCCTCGCCACCATCACCAACGGTTCGAGCCCTCGGCGAACGGCCGGGCCGTTGAAAATCAGCGTTCAAAGGCGACGGTCATCGTTTTTGACGGCAAGTCATAAAGACCGACTTTCCGAGCCGCTGGTTATGTCCGTTGAGGCTATGGTACAGAAGATGATTGATGATTTGACCGCCGCTCTTGTTGACGCTGCAAAGCACGACAAGGGCAACTCCGCCGCTGGCACCCGTGTCCGCAAGGCCATGCAGGAAGCCAAGGCTGCTGCACAGGCCGTTCGCGTCCAGGTGCAGTCCGACAAGAGCGCTTGAAGCTCGTCGACCGATTCGATCAACCCAAGGCCCGCCGTTTGATGGCGAGCATACGTTGAATTGATTCAAGGCAAAGGCCGCGATATGCAACCGCTTGCCGGCGTCAAGGTGCTTGACCTTTCGAGAATCCTCGCAGGCCCCCATGCGGCGCAATCGCTTGCAGATTTGGGCGCGGAGGTCACGAAGGTCGAAGCCCCGTGGGGCGACGACACCCGTGGCTGGGGGCCTCCGTTTCAAGCGGGCTTTGACGGCGAGGAGGTGGCCTCTTATTTCCTCTCGTGCAACCGTGGCAAGACCATCGTCAACGCCAACATCAAGGACGAACGCCAAAAGGTCAGGAACCTCATTCACGAGGCCGACGTGGTGATTGAAAATTTCAAGCCGGGGACGTTTGACCGACTGCTCGGCCCCGTTCCCGAGAAGACCATCGTGTGCAGCATCTCAGGGTACGGTCAATCCGGTCCCCGTCGTGACGAAGTCGCCTTTGACCTCACCATGCAAGCTCGCAGCGGCATCATGTCCATCACCGGCGAAGCCGGTGGTGCGCCGGCCAAGGTGGGCGTGGCGTGGATCGACGTGATGACGGGCATGAACGCCGTGAGCGCCGTTCTCGCAGCGCTGTACCATCGAGAGCGGACCGGTGAAGGCGCCCGTCTGGACATCTCGCTTTGGGATACGGCGCTTGCGGCCTTGGTCAATCAAGGGCACAACGCCCTGGCAGGCGTCACCCCGAGGCGCATGGGAAGCGCTCACCCCAACCTCGTGCCCTACCGAGCGTTTGAGGCCAGCGACGGTTGGTTTGCCATCGGTGTGGGCACGGAGAACCAATGGCAAGCCTTGGTCAACGCCCTCGACCTCGAGGTGCCCGAAGAATGGGGCAACAATCGGGCTCGGATTCAAGCCAGAACTGATGTCGAAGCCATGGTTCAACACGCCGTGGGGCTCCGTACACGTGCAGAACTTGAAACGCTGCTCGTCGGCATTCCCTGCTCACCCGTGAACACCGTGAACGAGGCGCTGGGTGACCCGCAAACCGAGGCCAGAGGGGGGCTTGAAGACCATCGAGGGGTGCTCACCCTGGCCAGCCCGCTTCGTTTTCTTCATCCGTCAAACGAGAACAACGAGGTTTGACCGCCTTCTCGTAAATAGCCGCCCTCGGTGAGTTTCTCAAAGGCCTGGTCCATGCGACGCTGGCTGAATTGGCGCTCTTCCTGAAGGAAGCGAATCAAGCCCTTTCGGTCAACTTGCCCCTGCACCAGGTCGGCATCGTCGACCTCCACGGCAGGATGGTTGAGGAAGATTTCACGGATCTCGGCAAGGCGTTCGGGCACGTCTTGCCCCTTGGCTTCACACACCGCCTCCAACGTGCCGTGCTGCTTGATGAGTTTCAAACCCGTTTTGGGCCCAATGCCCTTGACTCCCGGGTGGTAATCGGTGCCGATCATGATGGCCAAGTCCACCAGTTGTTCTCGGTTCAACCCCGTTTCGTTCAGCATGTGTTGAAGGTCGATGGACTGAGCGTGAACCACGCGCCCGTAGCGCTTGGTGCCCTCGTCCATGAGGTTTCGAACCAGCACCGGTGAACCGTACAGCAATGCGTCCCAGTCTTGGGTCGCTACCACATCCAACTGCCCTTTGGCCGCCATCACCGCCGCTTGAGCCTCGCCCTCCGCTGCTGCCGTCACCCAAGGCACGCCCATCAAATCGAGCAGTTGCTGGGTTTCCTCGACCATTTGGGGCGAGTAGTGCATGATGCGGGCCGCCATTTTCTGAGCGAGCGCAAAATCACCTGCTTCCAGAGCCTCTTTGTGGACGGCCTCGGCCTCCAACCGGCGCTCTCGTCGAGCCGCCATCTCGTCGGCCTTGAGTTCGGGCGATTGCCCGTCAAAGATGTACACCGGTTTGATGCCAGCGGCGAGCAGGGTGGCGGTTCGGTGCAAGAAGCCCATCAAGTGGGAGACCGGGTTGCCGTTGTCGTCTGTCAGCGGCATGCCGTCGCCTTGGGGGGAACGGTCGCGCATCGTGGTGAGAAACTGGAACGCCGTCAGGAACGCATCGATGCCGACGCGTTTACCAGAGAGCGCTTTCAAGTTGGTCTGTTCTGCAGGAGCGAGGTCCTTGAGATTGCAGCCCATGAAACCAACACAAGGTCACCCTATGTAGCCGTTCGCCTGCGAGAGCATCAAGAAGGCCGGGGCACAGGCGAGGGCATGGGGGACCTGTTGGCGTGCTTGCGCGGTTGGCACCCCGCCTTGGCCAAAGCCGAGCTCAGCGCTCTGCTCCCCCAGGCCGACCTTTCACCAACCCCGTCAGCCCGATGGTGGCGTGTGAGGGGCGTGGAGACATCCGAGGGGCTTGAAGCCCTCAACGTAGCGAGCGGCCTCCAGTGTTACTTGGTCGATGGCGTGGTGACGGCCGTTGAGGAAACGGACCAAGACTCCTGGCTCGACACTGTCCGGACCTACTTCGACCACCACCCCGTGTCCGGCAGCGTCGCCGTTCGCGGCTGGAAACAGGGCGGGAAGATCCCGGACTGGAGTCTTTCGGCCCTCTCCGGACGATTGGGGGCGGTGTTGCACGGGCGGGGATGCACCATCGATTTGGAGCACCCAGACCACGTTTTGGCTCTCATCGCCGACGGACCGGCCGCCTCGTTGGCTTGCGGTTGGATGGTGGGTGACGGACAGGCGGCCTTCTCAAACGGTGAACGACGAGCCGGTGAACGGCCGTTTTTCAAACCGGTCAGCCTTGACCCCATGCTGGCGCGTCTGGCGGTGAACCTGGCCACGGGCCCGGTCTCCAACGGTCCGGTGATTGACCCCATGACGGGGACCGGTGGATTCCTTATCGAGGCGGCCCTCAGCGGTCGTCCGGCCTTGGGCATCGACATCCATTCGGAAATGGTCCAAGGTGCCCAAGCCAACCTGAACTGGGCGTGCGAAGGAGCACCCGACCACGCCCGTGTGGTTCGCGGCGACGCCACGCGCCTGGGGGACATCGTCCCTGAGGAGTGGAGCGGTAAGGTTGCCGGGTTCGTTCTCGACCCACCCTACGGTCGCAACTCCCATGGAAGTCTGGACAACGATGCGTTGCTGGCGGCGTGTTTGCGAAGCGCGCGGGCCGTTGCGGCGCCGTCGGCGGGATTTGTGCTCATCCTCCCCCTTCACCCGATGGACCCCCATCCCGTGAATGAGGTCGACTTGGCGGAGGCGCTTCCGTTGCTGCGAGGGGAGTGGACGGCCATGAAAGCGCTGATCGCCGAGGCGGGTTGGCATCTCCAATCAGGGCACGTCGAGCGGGTTCATCGAAGCCTCAGTCGGCTGATCCTTCACGCACGATGCGCTCCTCAAGGTTGAGCAACACCGCATCCGTTCCTTCGGGAGGAGGAGGGAATTGGGCTCGGTGCGGGCAACCCTCGTCCAGGACCGCTTGGTCGTGGTCGTTGAGCACGTAGGGATAGGTCTGGCACCCTTTGGGTCGGATTTCGTACACCGAGCACAAGCCCTCGGCGTTGGCATTGGCAGAATCCGTCAGTAAGAACACGCAGGCTCGGGTTTCCGCGTTGTTTAGCAGGGTGAGTACCCCGTCATTCACCACGGCAAACTCCGCTTCGTTCATGCCCGTTCGGCGAGCCAGACGAGCCGCCTCGGCCTTGGTGATGGGCATCGTGGTCTCCCTGCAGCACGCCGAACAGCCGGTCGGAATGCACGGAAGCGAGCGCGCCATGGACGAGCCACGCCACCCGCCTTCTTCAAGAAGGGGGGGCCTCTCGCGAGGTCAACGGGCGATTAGGGTAGTCTGGATATCCTTCCGGCCTTCGGAGCCGGAGACGGGGGTTCGAATCCTCCATCGCCCGCCATCCTACGCAGTTACTCCCCGTTGGCCAGCTGGAACAGAAACGCTCGTTGGCGGGGGTTGATGGCGTGCGGACTGCGCTCCTCACGCACCCGCTGAATCGCTTCCGCCATGTCCATGCCACGGAGCCACAAGTACATCGAAGCGAACGTGCCCGCTCGGGAAAGCCCGCCCATGCAGTGAACCACCACCACCTCACCCTCAGGGATGCTGGCGATGATGTGCTGGAGAACCGGTGTTCCCCGGTCCATCCACGCGTCGGTGGGCGCCGTCGTGTCGGGCAGCGGCAAATGGTCCCAAGCCAAGCCAAATCGCCTCGCTTCTTCACCGAGGTTCTCCACGCGGAGCATGGTCATGTCTTCTTCCGTGATGAGGCTGATGAGCCGATTCACGCCCATGTCGACCAAGGCTTGGAGGTCGACGTCGAGTTGCCGGTCCCAGCTCCCGGTTGAGGCCACGGGTTGGTACTTGCC
>JALRLR010000056.1 GCA_023254355.1 Candidatus Poseidonia sp. | reverse complement strand
GCCTCTCCTCGGCATTTGGGCAAAGCAGACCGTCTTTGAACCCTGTGTTGGCCGAGGTTGAGATCTTCCGAGGATTGAAGTGACCACTTGTCCGTGAAGAGGAACGACGCTTTATAACAACTGAAACAAAGTTGAGGCCATGGAGGCCGTGGTCAAATTTCGGCGTAAATGCTAACATGAGCGATAGTAGGTGTTGGCAAAGAAACCATCAATTTATATAACACGGCAACCAACTACTATACAAGGAGTTGAGATGATGAACCAAGAAAACAAAGGCCACTCGTCGGACAAAACGACCAAGCCCACCTCACGCCCAGGCATCGGATCGCAGCGCCCCTCACGCCGAGTGTTGGAAGGTCACACCCGACCCTGCGAAGACTGCGGCGCCGTGAATTGGAACCTTGACATCAGTCGAGGCGAGATCACCTGCGAGGATTGCGGTTTGGTGGCCGAAGAAAACGTTCCCGACCCAGGCGCCGAGTGGACCAACCGAGACAACGGCGAAGACCGTTCTCGAGTGGGGCGCCCCATGACGTACACGTTGGCTGACAAAGGCCTCAACACCACCATCGATGTCCGTGATTTGAACACGGGTATCGCCTCACGCCACGGGATGAGTTCTCAGGCCCGCCGTGACTGGCGACGACGACGCGTGATTGACGAGCGGTCCAAAACTCGAAAGAGCCGTGAGCGCAACCTGGTCAAGGCCAACCAATTCATCCGGGACCGCTCAGGACTCCCCCCCACCATGCAGGAAGAAGCTGCTCGCTTGTACCGGCGCCTTTCCAGCGAGGGCTTCGTCACCGGACGGTCCATTGCCGGTGTGACAGCGGCCTGCACTTACCTGGTCGCTCGCCAAGAGGAGTTGCCCCGGCAAATTCCAGAAATTGCCGAGGCCTTCGACATCACGGAAAAAGACCTTTCTCGGTTGATTCGCCAGGTCTCTCGCCGCCTCAACATGCACAAGATCACCGGACCCGATGAGTACTTTGACAAGTTCATCTCTGACCTCGGCCTTGAGGCCAGCATTCGTGGACCCCTTGACGAGTTGTGGACGACCATCAAACCCCACGACGATGTTTGGCAGGGCAAGAAACCGATGGGTGTCGCCGCTGCGCTGATTTACAAAGCCTCCAACGAAGCCGGAACGCCCCGAACCCAGTCCGAAGTCTGCGCCGTGGCGAACGTTTCGGAAGTCACCCTGCGGGGTTTGCTCCGCTTGTTTGACGACTTGTTGGAAAAGATTCGAACCTTCCAAGACCTTCAGTGACCGACCCAACCTTCATGAACAAGCCACGGAAGGGGGATGGCATGGGATTCAAGTCGAAGGCTCGCAAGCACCGCAAGGACGCCGGCGAAGACGAGAAGAAATCCAAGACCTCCACGAAGGAAGGCGAGATGCCCTGCGGCGTCCGAGATTGCGAAAACTTCGCCGACAAATCCATGGGTGGCCGTTCACTTTCCATCGACGATGCCATCGACATGTGGGGCTCGAGCGGATATCAAGAGCGCAAAGGTCGCGTCCGTGTTTGCAAATCCTGCTACCGAACGTGGAAGAAGGAAAACAAGACCGATGACATGTATTGAGATTCACTTTCACCTTTCGTGAAAGGGGTCTTGGAAAAGGTGCTGTACCTCCAGCGCACCTCTCCCACCATGAACCAACGAACCATCGTTCGCAGTTTGACCACACGAGACGGCACGCTCGTCGCCATGAACGACGGCGTGATCGGATGGAAACCCACCGAAGGACGACCTACTCGAACCAAGTTAGCGGCTTGGCCAACGGTGTTGTTGGCGGTGCGAGGGCCGATGGGTCCGGTGGACACCGCCGTCATCGGTACGGCGGACGGCGAGGTTCACGTCCTCACGCTCCCGCGCTTGGAAGAAGTGGCCCGCTTCTCCTTGCAATCCGGAAGCATCCGAGCGTTGTGCCTGGTGACGGAAGGCCGGCTTCATTTCTTGGCAGGGACCCAGCACGGGGCGGTGTGGTCGCTCGAAGACGGGAAGCAACACCGCAGTCAGTTGGTGTTCAGCATCGACGGGCCTGTTTCAAGCCTTCACCTCGAAGGCGATGCGGTCCATGTACGAAGCGGATGGGTCCATCATGTCCGCTCCTGGGACGGCCAACACCACAACATCACGAACACCTCAGAAGCGTTCAACGTGAAACGCTTCAAGCGGCTTGACCGCAGTTACGTGATGCCCAACCCCGCCTAAACTTGTTCGTGCTCTTCAAGGGGCCACGGTTGAAGGGGGGTGAGCCACAGCGCTGTTGGCGCCGGTCGATGCCACGAAGCGGGCGGGTTTCCTTCGTTGTCCACCGCCTGTTCAAAGAACGACAAATGCCGTTCTAGGACATCCTTCACGTGAGACTTACCACGGATGGCCGGCCCTTGCAGAGGAACGATGGACTTCAGGTTGAGTGATTTCATCACCTTGAAACTCGACACCACGTCTCGAAGGTTTCCGCCGGGCAAATCCCAACGCGTTGGCCGGTCGGCCCGAGGCAGCAAGGCACCCACCACCAACGTGGAGAGCTGAGGCAAATGATAGCCCACACCGTCCAGTGCGTGGCCGGGCAGCGCCACGGCGTGAACCTCGCCATCGCCCAACGCAAACACCTCTTCGGGCGCAACGGGGACGCTTGATGTCGGCGGCATATCGGAGTCATATCGATTGGCCCACGTTGTGAAGAAGTCGCCCGTCTCCAGAGCGGCCTGGCCCTCGGGGTGGATGTGAACGGGGGCGTTGCCAAAGGCTTCGGAAAGATGGTGAGCCCCCCCTGAGACGGGGAAACGGCGGGAGGTGAGCAGAATCCGGTCAATCGAGCGACCTTCGAGCAAGCCTTCAATCCGTTCCACCTGCAAGGCTTGGTACCATGAAGTGCCGGCGTCGATGAGAACACTCCCTGCGGCGCCCAAGACCAACACGATGTTGCCATCGTGATGAATGCCGGGAAGTCGCGTCACCTTCACGCACTTCGCAGGTCGGCCTCGTCCTTGAAGATACCCAAACGGGGTGGTTGCGATTAAATAGGGGGATTTTGTCGCCCGCTACATGGCACGATTCCCCGAAGCAGAAGCCCGCATGCTTCACCGCAAAATCTGCATGCGTTGCAACGCTCGCAACGCCGTTCGTGCCGTTCGTTGCCGAAAGTGCAACTACAAGGGCTTGCGCCCCAAGAACATTGAGCGAAAGGGCAACTGATCCGTTCAGTTCATCGCTGCGACCAACAGCGCGGTTGGGTCTCCGAGAAGAACGAGCGGAAGCACCGCAGGGAACAAGAACACCAGCAACGGCATCTTGAAACTCACCCAGACGCGCTCAACCCCTTCGTTTCGAAGACGATTCACCTGCGCTTCAAGCGCTTCATCGCTGGGCGTGGTTCGTGGAGCTCTTGCCTGATGCACCGCATGGAACGTTCCGTCGGGGTGCTCCATGACATCGGTGAGCAACCAAACATGACGTCGCTGGACCTCCTCCAACGGGATCATCGACGCATGCCAAGCGAGTTTGAGGTCACCCAAGCGCGTGATGAACCCCCGCTTGAGGTTCAAGGCCAGCATGATGAACGGGATGGCCAAAAAGGCCAATCCGCCCCAAATCAGCAACGCAATGCTCACGGGAAGGGCCACCACGGAAACCTCCCCGGGGGCTTCCATGATGACCGGTACGGTGGCCCAAGAGGGAAACAACAGCGTGACCCACATCAACGCCTTTGCATCAGCACCGCCGTGGAGCAAGCGCAAGCGCCAAGCGAGGTCGATGAAAAACACCACCGCGAACACGGCCGCCGTCTTCCACCACAAGACCCCCAGCGGGTCTCCCTCGCCAAGCATCGCATCCAACGGCGTGGTGTCTTGATAGCGCAGGGCACCCGCAACGGCACCGGCGGCCGCCGCTGCATACCAGAGCAGAAACCACCGGTCCATCCACGAGCCTCCAACGGCATCGCTCAGGGTCGGACGGCCGAAGACCGAGACGCTGGCGTAGGCGACCACCCCGGCGGCGGTGAGGTAGATGGTCCAATCCGCCCCTTGGACCATCAAATCGAGCGCCCAAATGAAGACTGCAGGTTTGGCCCAGACAATCCAATGGTCGTTGGGCACCCTTCGTTGCTTGTGGTCCATCCAGGCCGCCCAGCCCATGCCGAGCACCAAGACAGCGACGCGAGTCCATCCCAAGATGGCCTCGTTGGTCGCCTCCATGCAGGGAACGACGACGGCCATCAACTTAAAGACGGCCACCGACTAGCCCATGATGCGTGCTCACGGGTGAGGTCAATGGATATCGAAGAACGATTGGAACAAGTTGCCTCCGTCATCAACCAAATTGACGACCCCAAAGTGCCTCGAAACATTCGCCGTCAGGCCAAGGAAGCCTGCGACCAATGGTTGCTGAACAAAGCGAAGAAATTGGACGTTCGCATCGCCATGGCTCAATCAAAGCTAGAGGAACTGTACGAGGACCCGAACATTCCTCCCGAATTCGGCACCTTGATTTTGACGATCAACACCGAACTTGAGCGCATCCTTACCGAAGTGCTCTGATCATTCTTCCTCGGTGAAGTCAAGAGCGAAGACCAACTTCCCGAGGAACAAGCGTTCCATCACGCTGAGACGCCCTTCCGTCACGATTTCTTCGAATTGTGTGCTCCACTTCTTCGGCTTGGCCATGTGCTCAATGCCGATGCGAATCAAGGCGATTTGGTCCAGACTGAGGCGACCCCGCCGCAAGGCGTACTCGGCGGCAATGCGAGCGGAGAGCAGTTTCACCTCCACATCGCTGTAACCGAGCGTGACTTGCAAATCGCTCAACATGCGCTCTTCGTAAGCGGTGATTCGACCATCCTTGATGGCTTCACGCCAAGCCTCTTCGAGGGTGGGTGCCCGCTCGGAAAGCAAAATGGCAATCGGGCGAGTCGCGTCGATGTTTTCGAGCACGATTTTCAAAATCACGACCAAGGGGACCGAGAGGATCATGCCAACGATGCCCCAAACCCAGAACGAGAAGGCCGTGACCACCAAGAGAAGGACCGGTGAAATGTCCAAGGCCCGACCCGCCCATCGTGTTTCAATCACGTTGCCCCACAATTGTTGATTCGTGAGCAACAACACGCCCAAGAACATCAGCATCACGGGGTCAAGCAGGATGAAGCCGAGAATCAACGGCGGGATGGTGGCCAACAACGAGCCGATGTAAGGGACATAATTCAGTAAAAACGTCAACAAAGCCCACGTGAACCACAGGTCAATGTCAAACGCCAGCATGATGATGCCCGCACACAAACCGGTTCCGAAGCCGACACCGGTCTTCACCACGACGTAGGTGTTGACACTGGCCTCGATCTGGTCGCGAATCATGTGGACGCGCTCGCTTGCTCCCCCGGGGTAGGCTCGTTCAATCCGTCCGGGCAGGAAACTGGCTTCGAAGATGATGAAGAGCAGGAAAAAGAGAACGGTGATGCCCGTGATGAAAAACGCCCCAACGCTTGCCAGCACCGCACCCATCGCATCGGTCAATCCTGAACCTTCGTCAAGCACGCCCATGTGGCCCAAATCCTCGTCCAACGTGCCATCAGGGGTGGCCCCCGAATCCAAAAGGCTCTGACCGATGAGCGGCATGCCCTTCAAATCGTCCCAACGGTCGTTCAGACGGTCGGTGTATTCGGCCATCCGCTCGTCATCGCTCAGGAAATCGGCCGTCTGTTGGTACGCAAAGAACGCCGCACTCAAGACGATGAGGATGGCCAGCATGAGCATGGTGATGTAGGACAACATCAACGGGAACCCTTTCTTTGAAAGGAAATCCGCTCCGGGTTTCAACACGAAGTACATGCCGAGCGCAATGAAAAGCGGTTGAAGCACGTCGATGAGTTGAATCAGCCAAATCGTGACCAGGGTCATGATAACGGCCGCATTGGAGAGCACCGTCAGACGGTTGCGGAACTGTTGGGTGTTCCACGCTGCACCGTCTTCCATGACCAAGACACCCACGAAGACCATTTCAAGACTTCTCAACGGTTGAAGACGCTTGTTCGCCGGCCTCAAGGTTCGAAAGAGCGGGAAGGCGGAGCGTGAGAAGGGCGGAAATCACCATCAAGGCGCCGCACAAATGGAAGGCCGTGTGATAGTCCCAGGGATAGGAACCCGAGGCCGTCAATTCCCACACGAGGCCACCCGAGAGTGGGCCCAAAATTCGGGCAAACGCCCCAAGCGATTCCTGCGCCCCCATGACGGCTCCGAGGTCGTACCCCTCCTCTCGAGCGATACGTGTGAGGTACGTGCTTGAGGAAGGTTGGAACAACCCGTTGCCAATGGCAATGCAACTGCAGACCAGCAACATCTGAATCCAAGCCATTGAGGCTTGCGTGTAGGGAATGAGGGTCAAGCCCAGACCGGTGACAAGGATGGAAGCGGGGATCAATCGGCGAGTGCCGTACTTCCGAGTCAAGGGGCCGATGAGGGCTCCTTGGGTCAAAATGCCCAGCAGGCCAATCATGGCAAAGACCCGCCCGTTGTCTTGTTCTGAAAAGCCGAGACCTCCCCGACTCACGCTCATTTCCGTGTAGAGAATGAAAACGGCGTGCATCACGGTGAACCCGAAAATAAACAGCATGGAGACCCAAATCATCGCTCCGATGCTCGATGTTCCCAACATGGCCACCGAGTTTTTGGCCATGCCCGCCATGTGGGCCGTCCATGCTTTTCGTTCCTTCAACTCGCTCTTGGCTTGCACGTTGACCGATTCTGGAAGTTTGTAGAACGCCAAGACGAGGGAACCGGTTGAAAGGACGCTGGCGATGACACACGGCAGCAAGTAGGGATAGGTGTCGAAGACGGTGCCAACGAAGAAATCCCAACGTTCGGCGGGACTTGAGAATTCACCACCGATGAACGGGCCGATGGTGAAGCCCAATCCGAAGGCAGCCCCGATGAGCCCCATCCGGGTCGCCAGTTGCTGCGGCGTGCTGACGTCGCCAATGTAAGCACGAGCGACGGCAATGTTGCCGTTGAAAACGCCCGCCAGGAATCGCATGGCAAGGGCAAAAAGCAACGTGTTGGAGAAACCAAAGGCGGTGAAAAACACCGTGTTACCGACCAAGCCCACCATGAGGACCGGGCGACGACCAATGCGGTCGGAAAGGGAACCCCAAAACGGTGAGAACAAGAATTGAGCCGCCGAATACGACGTCATCAACAAGCCGACCCAAAGGCCAACCTGCACCACCCCTTCGGCTTGAGCCAAGTCCTTGACGAGGTAGGTGAGGAAGGGGATGATGATGCCAAAGCCGATCATGTCGATCATGGTGACCAAGAAGAGCACGAGCAAAGCGCCCTTCCCCGCATCCTTGACCGGCTCAGCCATGGTCTCCACCGACGCTTCCAGTCAACGGCCCCTTTTGTATTCAACCGCAGAAGGAGCACGGAGTCTTCCGATTTACAAGGGCTCAAACCAGGGAGATCTTGCTTTGAACATCGGGGGTCAGACGGTCAATCACCGCTTCAAGGCGTTCCACCAAGCTGGCCTTTTGCTCGTGCTTGATGAGGGCGTACTTCATGACCTCGTCGAGCGTATCAACCGCAACGACTTCGACCATGTCCTCAAAGCGGTCGTCGAGCAGGACATCCTGCATGTTCGCTCGGGGCACCACGATGGTCTTGACCCCAGAGCGGGCCGCCGCTTCGATCTTCGCAGTCACACCGCCAATGGGCAACACTTCGCCTCGCACGGAGAGCGAGCCGGTCATGGCCAAGTCCTGACGGATGGGGATGTTCTCCAAGGCCGAGATGATGGCGGTGGCGATGGTGATTGAGGCGGAATCGCCGTCCACTCCGTGCGTGTCCACGAATTGGATGTGGATGTCGTAATCCGAGTTGTCTTTGCCGGTGAGTTTCTTGATGACGGCGCTCACGTTGGTAACGCTCTCTTTGGCCAAGTCAGACAGGCCACCCGTGGCGTGAATCTTTCCCCCACCGCCTTGAGAGGGCGTGACGAGCGCTTCGACCGGGAGCATGATGCCGCTGAAATCCGAAAGTCCGGAGTTCGCACCGAGCACGGCCAAACCGTTGACTCGGCCCACGCGCTCGCCGCTGTTGACCAGCATGGCGTAATCTTGGCGTCGCTCAATCATGCGGTCGGCCACTTGTTGCTCAAGCGGTTTGGCGATGTTGCGTGCACCGAGCACATGCTCGGCGGAGGTGAAGGGGGCACCGGCTTCGACGGCCAGGTCCCCAGCGATTCGAACCAAGCCACCGAGTTCACGAAGGCGGAGTGACAGTTTGCCACGACGACCGGCTCGTCGTTGAGCTTCTCGCAGAATCAAGGCCACGGCACTCTTGTCGAAGTGAGGGATTTCACGCACCGTGTCTTGGTCGCGAAGGACTTCCTGAGCAATGAAGCGAATCAAGCGACGTCGGTTACGAGAGGTGTCGGGCATTTCCGAGTTCACGTACACCTCATACCCGTAACCCCGGATACGGGAGCGAAGGGCGGGGTGCATGCCTTGGATGGCGTCGAGGTTTCCGGCAGCGATGAGAATGAAATCACAAGGCACGGGCTCGGTCTTCGTCAAGGCTCCTGAGGAACGCTCGGAGCGACCCGAAATGGGGAACGCCCGGTCCTGCATGGCCGTGAGGAGCGCTTGTTGTTCTTCCAAGCGAAGCAGGTTGATTTCGTCGATGTAGAGCACCCCTTTGTGGGCTCGGTGAATGGCCCCGGGTTCCACTCGGTCGTGGGCGGGCGTTTCCATA
>JALRLR010000055.1 GCA_023254355.1 Candidatus Poseidonia sp. | reverse complement strand
CGAGTGTTCCTTTGGGTGTTGTTTGGATGAAATATGAATTAAAGTGCTTGAAGACCAACGAACGCCTCACCGATGACTACACCCTTCATCACACCGACAACGCGCTGTTGCAAACGCAATACGAGGCCCCGCTCGAAGTGAACGAGGAAGCCGAAGGCGTCTGGCAGTTCGAAGACTGGCTTCCGGTCACGAACGCCAACGAATACGTGGCCGGCACGGTGACCTACAAGGCCGAAGCCTTGGGTAAAAAATTGGGCCTCTCCAACCTCTGGGTGGCCTTTCACGGGTACTGGCCCGAGAAGGGCGGCCTCTGCCCCACGGGGAGTTTCAAGGACATGGAAGCCGTCCCCACCCTTCAGCGCTTGAGTGACCACGACGGTCAGGGACTCATCTGCGCCAGTGCGGGCAACACCGCCCGAGCCTTCACGCATTTCTGCAGCTTGTCCAAGACGCCGCTCATCGTGATCGTCGGTCGAGACCATGCCGAGCGCATTTGGGTACGGGAAGGCATCTCAACCGAGAGCGTGCGCCTGGTGGTGGTCGAGGACGGGAATTACGCCGACGCCAAACGCCTTGCCAATCAATTGGCGCTGGAACTTGAGGGCTGGCAACTCGAAGGCGGCGTTCACAACGTCGCCCGTCGCGACGGCATCGGGTCGCTCATCATCGATGCCGCCCACACCATCGGCGCGTTGCCCGACCATTACTTCCAGGGCATCGGCGGGGGGCCGGGTCCCATCGGCGTCCACGAGATGGCCGAGCGCTTGGTGGAAACGGGTCAGTTTGAAGGGCCGGTTCCTCAACAACACGTCTCTCAAAATGCGGACCACTGCCCCATTCACAACGCTTGGCAGGCCGGGCGTGACCACTTGTTGGCCGAAGATTTCCCTGCCGAAGAGGTCGAGGTGTATTCCGATTACTTGCTCAACACCGCGCCCGCTTACGGGCAAGTGGGGGGTGTTCACGATATTCTGCGAGCCTCTGCCGGTCAAACCCACATCGTGGAAGAAGACGACGCCCGTGCTGCAAAGGCCATGGTGGAAGCCATCGAAGGCATCGACATCATGAGCCCCGGTGCCGTGGCCACTGCGAGCCTCCAACAGGCCGTGGAAGCCGGCGACGTCGAGGCCGATGACTGCATCCTGCTGAACATCAGCGGCGGGGGCGCGGAGCGCCTCAAGAGCGACGTGAACACCCGGACCGTTGAGCCTTGGCTTCGTGTGTCGAAACGGGACGGCGCCTCGGGCGTGCTCAAGGCGCTTGAAGCGACCGCTTGAGCGTGAAGGCGCAGATTCAAAGAGTCATGAGGACGAGGCACTGACGAGGCGAGGGGCATGGTTGAGGCAGCATGGATTGAATCCGAGGTCCTCAAGGCCGTTCCGGATGCCGTGGTGGAAGTCATTGATTTGCACCGCTCCGGCGACCACTTCCACGTCCGCGTCATCGCCGAATCCTTTGAAGGCATGCGTCCCCTGCAACGCCAAAAGCAGGTGCTGGCCGTGATGCGCGAGCACATCCCTCATCCCATTCACGCACTTGACCTCAAGTGCATGACCCCCGCACAAGCCGAGACCTCCGGGGACACGGCCTTTGACCCGCACGGCGGCGGGCAGGGTGTGCACCTTCGCCGTATCCAGCGAAACCAGGAGTGAACCCCATGGAATGGACCCCCGAAGAATTGCAAGCCCTTGTTGACGACCACCCGCTCGTGCTGTTCATGAAAGGCAGCCCCAACGAACCTCAGTGCGGCTTTTCCAACCGTGCCGCCCAGGTGCTTCAGTCGCTGGGCGAAGAGTTCGCTTCCGTGAACGTCCTCAGCGACCCTCGCGCCATTCCCTCGATTTGCGCTTGGTCGGACTTCCCCACCATGCCCCAAATCTTCGTGCACGGGGAGCTGATTGGCGGGTCCGACATTGCTCTGGAGATGCTTCAGGACGGCAGCCTGCGCGAGATGTTCGACGCCGGTCGGCAGGCTTGAATCACGGGTGACCGCATGCAATCCACCCGACGCAAGTTGGTCGTCGAAGGCGGCGAATCCATCGTTGACTTTGACATCAAGGCGTTCAAACCCATCCCCCAAGCCGGCATCGACCTCGCCGTGCAGGCCATGCAGGCGGGCGTGATGTACCGCTATCAGCCCAAGACGAACGTCGCCTCCATCACGGCGAATTTCGAGAAGGCCTTCGCCGAACACATGGGCGTGAAGCACGCCGTGGGCACCAACTCCTGCGGCTCGGCCATGTTCATCGCCCTCAACATCGCTGACGTTCAACCGGGCGACAAGATCCTCACCAACGCGTTCACCTTCCACGCCGTGCCCAGCGTCATCGAACACGCTCGAGCCGTGCCCGTGCTCGTTGAGAGCAACCGTGAATGGGGCATGGACGCTGAGGACCTTGACCGAAAGGCCACCGAATCGGGCGCCAAGGTGCTGTTGATGTCCTACATGCGTGGCCACGTGCCCGACATGGACGCCGTGATGGCCGTGGTGAAGAAGCACGACCTCATGTTCATCGAAGATTGTGCTCACGCGTACGAAACGAACTGGAACGGTCAGCGTTTGGGCACGTTTGGCGAAATTGGATGTTTTTCGACCCAGTCCTCCAAGGGCTTGAGTGCGGGTGAAGGCGGCCTGTTCATCACCAACAACGACGAGTACGCCGCCAAGGCCGTGTTGTACGCCGGTTCGTACGAGCGGTTGTGGAAGAAGCACTTTGACCTCGACCACGACATGATGAACATGCTTCAGAACCAAATTCCTGGTTACTCGATGCGCATGCAAGAGGTGACGGCGGCCATGCTGACGCCGCAAATCGCTCGCCTCGCCGAAATTAAAGCCGTTCACGTGGCGAACTGGAACCTGCTCCATTCGCTCATCGCCGACCACCCCAACATCGAAATTCCTCCGGCTTTGCCTCAAGTGGACAGTTTCTGTGACACCATGCAGTTCCACCTCGTCGGCCTGTCCCGGGAGGACGCCGACCGCTTCATCGACGTCGCCAAGCAAGAAGGCGTGCCCATGCAGATTTTCGGCGTGGACCGCAACGCTCGGGACTTCCGCCAGTGGGAGTACGTTGAAGCGCACAAAGACGAACTCAAGGAGACCATCGCCAACATTGAGTTTGCCGTCGACCTTTCGTTGCAACCTCACCTGACGCAGGACAACATTCGCACCCTCGCGCAGGTTCTGACCGAGGTCTTGGCCTACGTCAACGGCGAGTGAGCGGGCCCACGGAATGGGTTGATTGACCCGTCTTCCAAGGGTTGGCTTGTTAAGGGAACTGCGCCTCGAGGGGACTGGATGACCGACGTCAAATCCCCTTCCTTGGCCCGAAAATGGCTCATGCGTCAATACTGGCGAATGCAACAATCCCAAGCGGTGGTCGGGTTGTTGTTGTGGGGCACCACCATCACCCTGCTGGTGTGGCCCTACGTGCGCTGGCGGTTTGAAGCGTCGTGCAGCGACAGCCTGTGCTTCAACGACACCCTGCTCGGGATACCGGCCACCTATCTCGGTCTCTTGACCATCTTCCTGACCGTCATGTTTGGCGTCTTGACCATCGGTTACCTCTACGACCAGGTCTTCTCGCTGTGGACCGAATACAGCAGCGTGGCCATGGAACGCAACCCGTACGTGACCTATGCGTTGACGCCCAATTGGATGATGATCACGGCGTTGCAAGCCGAAGTCCTTCGACGGCAATCGGAAGGCGACGAAGCCATGCAGGCCCAAGCGGATTGGTTTTTGGCTTGGTGCAAGCAGTACGCTGAGGGAGAAATGTTTGCCCGTGCGGTCCAACAATGGGACAAGGACATGGGCCCCACCCCGACGTTCTGGTTCACCGATGACGCCGCCATGGAGCGCGCTCGGGCGCTCAAGTTCGACGACGAGGATTGAGCGCCTTCGCTGGTGAAGCGAACAAATCTTGATGCCACCAAGGTCGTTCATGCGTTCATGGGCCGGCCTTCTCGCTGGAGTGACGAGCGAAAAGCCGCTCGCGAACAAGCGGAATGGATCGTTGGCTGGCTGCGTGAACACGGCCCGGCCACGACCCCCGACATCGTGGCGGCCCTCGAAGCCAACGGGCGCGAGGTGGCCGCCCACGTGCTCAATCGAGCCTTGCGTCGCTCGCCCTTTGTTCACCGCCTTGGCGAGGAGAACGGTGAACGCGGCACGGTGAGCGTGTGGGCCTTTGGCGCAGAACCTCCCGAAGAGTCATGACAGGGCCAAGATGTTGAAAGCCGCCGTGGCTTGGTGAAACCATGGCCGACGCCCCTGCTCGCACCCCGTCGAGCGGTCGAGATGCGGGGTGGCTGGTCAGCGCTGACCTCGTGGCGGTGGGCCTGGCGTTTCTTGGCCAGATCGTGTTGGTTCAGGCGCTCGCCGCCGAACATTACGGTTGGATGGTGCTTGCCGTTGATTTGTACGCCTCGGTCTTCCTGATCATCGACTTGGGCCTGCCCACGCTCTTGGCCCGTGACGGGGCCAACGACCCCGCATCGGTTCGCCGAGCCGTCCATCGAATCTACCGATTGCAAGCGCTCGCTGCCGTGCCGTTCGTTTTGCTGGCGGTGGTGTTCCGTCCCGATGGCCTGCTCAACATGGCGCCTCCCGCGTTGCTGTTGGTGTTGGCGGGCATGACGGCGTTGGTGCACGTGGCTTCCTACGCTCCCCGCTCCGCGCTTCGGGCCCTGGGGGAGGCGAGAATGGAGGCCGTTTCCAAAGTGATCGAACGGTCGGTCACCGTGGGGGGCTACGTTCTGCTGGCTTGGCAAGGCTCAACGTCGGTGGTCGCCTTCATGCTGGCGTTCTTGGTCGGGGCGACGATGGGGTGGCTGGTGGCGTTGGGCGCGATGGTCCGCGTGGCTCCTGCTGGAAAAGAGCCGGTTTGGGAGCGCTTGGGAGCGGACTGGACCACCCATCGGGGGTTGCTGATGGCAGCATTGCCGTTTGCCATCACGCTTGCAGTGCTGCCTTACGTGGTCCGTCTGGAAAAATTCCTCGTGGCGGGCGCTGGCGGACCGACCTTGGCGGCCGTCTTTCACGTTGCTCAGTTGGCTTGGTTGGCGGGGTTGGTGGTTCCCGCAGCCGTTCGCGCAGCCCTGCTTCCCGTGTTGGGACAAGTACGCAACCGTCCCGCTGCGGTTCGAGTTGAATTGAATCGGGCCCTTGACATGTGTTTTGGCGTGTTACCGTACGGATTGTTTGGCGGCTACCTTGTCGTGGCCGTGTTGGCCCCGGTGGCCTTTCCGTCCGCCTACCTCGACGGCACCTACGGGGCTTCTGCGGTCGACCTCTTCGCCGTTCTGCTGGCTGGGTGGGCCGCCACCTTGCTGGCCACGCCCACCTACGCC
The DNA here is from genome assembly GCA_023254355.1 of Candidatus Poseidonia sp. Lineage (GTDB taxonomy): Archaea > Thermoplasmatota > Poseidoniia > Poseidoniales > Poseidoniaceae > Poseidonia. The sequence goes on along the minus strand of JALRLR010000055.1, from coordinate 3,627 downwards.
AACCTCGTGGCGGGATGTCGGCCTTGGCGGTTCACGCAGTTCATCTTCGCCGTCTTGCTCGTGGCGGCCGTTGTCGGGTACGCGATGGTGGTGCGAATGGCCACCACCGACGGGGCGGTTTTGGTGGCGGCGGCGTTAGCGAGTTCACTTTCAGGCGTGATGCTGCTGGTGTTTTCCTGGACGATGAGCGGTCAACACGCCTTCGTTCTTCACCGGCGAGACGAGTGGTGCCTGGTCGGCCTTTGCACCCTCTTTGTCGTGGTCGGCTTGGCCACGCATTCGTGGTGGTGGTTGCTCGGGTTGCCGTTGTTTGCGTTCACGCCTCAAGGTTGGCGAGCAGTTCGCTCCACGCTTTCGTGACCGTTTCTTGGCTGGCGAAGGCCAACACCTCCTCGGGGGTGGATGCCTGCTCCCATCCGTGGCGCAGGGCGTGCTCAATCCCGTCGGCCAGCGCTGTGGGCGTGGGTTCGCAGACCCACGGGGTGGGCAAGTATCGGGCCACTTCGCCCACCGCCACGCTCACCACGGGCGTGCCGCACAACAGGGATTCTCGAGCGACCAACGGCCCCGCCTCCCTCGACGACGTGATGAGGGTGACGTCCGCCACCAGCATGCGGTCAAAGACGATGTTGCGAGGCTGGTGGCGCAAGGTGGTGATGCCCACCATCCAGCCGCGTTGTTCCAATTCCTGGCCCGTTTCCAGCGCCAGAAGATGACGCTTTTCGGGGCGCCGAGGGTCGGCAGGAAAGAGGATGTCAATCGGTTCTTTCTGCCAATTCTTGGTCAGCGGTTTGACGGGGCGTCGCCACTCGGCGTCCACCTCGGTATGGCACGGAATGGTGACGGTTTGGGGCGGGCCGTCCACGTGTTCGTGCACGGCGTTTTCGAGTCGGTCAGAAGCGCACACGAGCGTGCGACACGATCGAATCGAACGCTTGACGTGAGGTGCGAGCGTTGGGTCATGCAAGGCGACATCAACGTCGTAGCCGTGGACCACCCCCACCCAAGGAACACGCCATCGAAGGGCCAAGCGTTCGGCCAACGACGCCACGGGCCACAAGGTGTGGCAGACGATGACGTCCGGGCGCCAATCGCCAAGCCGGTGCTCAACCCAGCGGGCTCGTCGGGCCACGCTGGCGCGGGTCAGCCGTGGGTACGGGTGGTCGGGTAGGGCGAAAAATCGGGGCACAAGCACCTCTTCGTTGCGGTGTCGCCACACGCGAGGCGCCTTGGCGACGCCCATCATCGTTGACCGTCGGGCTTCGGCGTACTTGGGCATCCGAGGGAGCGGATTGACCACCTTGACGTCGTGGCCCATGGAGCGAAGCAACCGGATGTTGTCGTCTACAAACACGCCCCTGGCTGCGTTGGTTGGCAGCGGGTGCAGCAAACTCACGACGAGGAGCTTGACGGCGAACCCTCCTTCATTGCAGCGCCGTGTGAATTTCAGCGAGGTTGTCGGCCACGCTGGCTCGGTCGTTGAACAGGCCCGAGCCCACCACGCAATTGCTCACGCCCCAACTTCGCAGCATTGCGATGTTGTGAGCCTTGACGCCGCCGTCGACTTGGATCTGGACCGGTCGCCCACCGTTGGCCACTTGAGTTTCAATGGCGTCGGCCAAGCGTCGAATTTTCGCCTCCACGTTGGGAATGAAGGATTGTCCCCCGAACCCGGGATTCACGCTCATGATGAGCACCAAATCCACTTCACTCAACACCTCAAGGGCCGCCTCCACGGGGGTGGCGGGATTGAGCACGATGCCCACCGTTGCCCCGCCTTCACGGATGGCGTGGAGCAGGCGGTGCAGGTGCTTGACCGCTTCAACGTGGACCGAAAGGTGGTTGCATCCCGCATCGATGTAGTCTTGGAAACAGGCTTCGGCGTTCTCAACCATGAGGTGGGCGTCAAACACCGCATCGGGGCCCAGCGCCTTGCGCAGGCTTCGAATCACGGGCGGGCCAAAGGTGAGGTTGGGGACAAAATTTCCATCCATCACGTCGAGGTGAAGCCAATCAAGGCCCGCGTCCAACGCTTCCTGGCAATCGCTTGCGAGGTCGGCCAAGTTGGCCGTGAGGACACTGGGTGCGATGATCATGGAATCTCCAATCCACCCCAAGCAACGCCATTTCATGAGCCTTGTCATGCGGCGTGACCCCAAATTTTCCCGCACAAACGCCTATAATGCGTCGTCCAAAACGAATGCACGGTGAACCCAATGGGAGAAGTCCGAAACATTTCCGACAGCGAATTCAACGACACCATCAACGCTTCAGAATGGGTGATTGTGGACTTTTGGGCGCCTTGGTGTGCGCCGTGCAAGGCCATCGGACCCGTGCTTGAAGCCGTGGCCAACGAGCGCGAGGTGCTCGTGGCCAAGGTGGACACCGACCAAAACCAAGCCACGGCTGGCCAACTGGGCGTCCGCAGCATCCCGGCTCTGTTCATGTACCGCAACGGAACCATGGTATCGAGCAAAACCGGCGGCATGCCAAAACCGAAACTGCTCGCTTGGATCGACGAAGTGATGAACGCCGACGATTTCTGATTCACTTCAAGCGTTCCAACCGTTCCTGTTGACGCTCGCCAACGTCGCGAAGCAATCGTTCACGCAACGCTTCGTGCAGCCACATTCCCTCGTCCAATTCCAGCAGGAGACCGTGCTGAAGCAGGTTGCTGGGTGGGGGACCGTTCCAGTCGACGCTGTTCGCCAGTTTTTCCCAAGCGATGGGCGCTTCCGCCACGGCCAACGTCGCCAACATCTCCATTTCCTGGGGCGGCAAACGGGTGAGAATTTCTTCGTCAAGGAAACGCAGCCAATCCTTGTGGGTGGGCTGGCCATACAGTTCCAAGAGTTCCAGCGCAAGGGGGTGACCGCCGGTGGCAGCATGAACTTCAGCGGCGGAGGGGGCTCCTTCGTCCAAGGTAGCCAGCCAGGCTTCGGTGGCTTCGAGGCTCAGGCCTTTGAGCGGCATTTCCCTCACCGTGTTCCGAATGTGAACGTCACGCCGGTCGTACACGTCCATCTCCGTTCTGGAAATGAGCACCATGCGTAGCGGCGCTTTTTGGGCGAGTTGGAGCAAGGACCCCAACAGGTGACGTGCGTTGTTGGCGATGTGGTGAACATCGTCCAGCACGATGAGCCAATACGGGGGTGGGCCTCCCGCACTGTCCTTGAACCGCTCCCGAATCGTGTTGGCGTCCGTCATGTAGGCGAGGAGGCGGCGACGCCAAGCATCAACGTCCATGTCGGCACCGGGCGTGAGCGGCAAGGTTTCGATGATGTTGTACGGGTCGTGGGTTTCGTCGATGCCGAATCGGTGCAGCAAACTGGTCGCCAACCCCAGGGCGCGGTCCCACGGCTGGCAGGTGTACCAGCACACCGAGAGGTAGGGGTCGTCCTGCATGTGTTGCTGAAGCCAGTGGGCCACGAGCGTTGATTTGCCAATCCCGGCGATTCCGTGGACCACCATGCATGGATGGCGGTCGCCAAACCAAGCGTGAAGCTCGCTCAGTTCGTTGTCCCGTCCGTACACCGGGCGCGTCGCTGGGGGTTGATTGGCGTACGTGGCGTGAACCCCCACCAACGGCGTGAGTCGTCCGGGTTTGGGTAACGACTCCCCCTCCCC
>JALRLR010000054.1 GCA_023254355.1 Candidatus Poseidonia sp. | reverse complement strand
GGCATCCATGGCGTGGTTTGGACCTTGAAGATCCAGCAAATTAGCCACACGACCCGACACCACGTTGGCCAATTCGCCAGGCATGGTGTCTTCGTCCACGCGAGGTGTTTGGTCCAACACGGCCTCCTTGAACGCTTCCGCTTGTTCGGCGGGCATGCCGTGGGCTTTGGCCAATTCAACCGTGTGATTGGACCAGACTCGAATGTTGGACATGTTGCGGTTCTCGCCCCCAAGGGCGTTGGCGAACACCACGCCCGTTCGGGTGCGGTCAAGGTCCTTCTCGGCGCCGTCGTAGCCTGCGTGTTCAATCGCGTCCGCCGACACCGTGACCGCCCACAACTGGCAGGGGTCAATTTGCGGCAGCGTGCCCGGAGGCTGTCGCCAGCGGCGCCAATCAAACTCATCATCGCTGACCAAAGCGCCAATTTTGGCGTACGTGAAGCCCTCGGTGTGTTCCCCGGGACCTCCCTCCTTCCAGAAGTGCTCAAGCGGCCCCGGCCATCGACCTTCAGGAAGCGGACGGATGCTGATTTTGGCGTCCAGGATGTTTTGCCAAAACGCATCGATGTTGGCCGCATCGGGCATCAAAGCCGCCAATCCCACCACGGCAATCGGCTCGAACGGCCCCTGTTCAATCCCCTCGCAGGGTTTGCCGTCTTCGGTGGTCAGCGTCATTGATTCACCTCAATTCATGATGCTCTCGGGCACCATCGTGATGGAATACCCCGCATCCACGTAGATGCACTGGCCCGTGACGCCCGAGGCCAAAGGACTCGCCAACCAGAGGGTGGCCCCGGCCACGTCGTCCTGATTCACGTTGCGACGAAGCGGGGCGTTGGCTTCGACGTGGTCAAGAATCCGGTCGAACCCCGGAATGCCGCTGGCGGCGATGGTACGAATCGGGCCCGAGGAGATGGCGTTGATTCGATGCCCTTCGGGGCCGAGATGGCAAGCCAGTTCTCGTGTCCAGCATTCCAAGGCTGCCTTGGCCATGGACATGATGCCGTAACTGGGGACGAAGCGATTGGAAGCAGCGTAGGTGAGGGTGATGGTGGACGACCCCGGGCTGAGGTAGGGCAAGGCGTGCTTGAGGCAGCGCTGAAGCGAATTGGCCGATATCGTCATCGCCGTGTTGATGTCCTCGTCTTCAACGAAGAGGATGGGGCGATCAAAACAAGCCCGTGGTGCAAACCCGATGGCGTGAATGAGAATGTCTGCCTTTTTTCCGGGATGGTCGGCGGCAAACGCGGTGAAAAATTCCTGCGTCGTCGCATCCGAGGCCACGTCCAGCGGGTAAAATCCTCCAATGGAAGGCAGTTGGTCCTTCAATTGGAAAATTCGACTCATGAAGCGCTTTTGGTAGCCGAGGTACAAGGTCACCCCGGCTGCAGCGAGTTGCTTGCAAATCGCCCAAGCGATGGAATCTTCGCTCGCAACCCCGAACACAAAGGCTGTTTTTCCTTCTAAGCCCATCATGGAAAACACTCCGTGGCGAATAGGTGTAGTCCGCTACACCTAGCCTTTGAGTGTTGCTCCTCAAATCGTGACACATCGGCCGAGTTCACGGGGGTGAAGCCACCACCGATACGGTGACCGAGCCATCATAAATCGGCGAAGACGGCGTCAAAGTCCTCCTCGCCGCCTTCATCGGCAAAGAGGTCGTCAAGTTCGGAGAGGTCCAAGTCATCCTCTTCGGGCTCGTCATCGACATCAACGGGTGGGACATACATCGGTTGGGAATTGGCTCGCCGGCGCAACGCCTTGGCCAAGGCGACCACGAAAATCAACCCGAACAGCACCGCCGCTCCGATGCTCCCGTAGAGGACCACCGTATCTTTGTCGACTTCTTCCAGGCCGCCACCCAAACCGCCAGCGGTGTTTCCAGCTTCCAGCTGAATCGAGATGGTGATTTCACTCACCGGCGCTTCGTCGTCGTTTTCGCTCTCCGCTTGGAACACCATTTGGAAGCGCTCATCGGCGACGACATCGGAAGGCGACCTAACCGTCAATTCTCGAACGGTGGACGAACCGTCCTCAGCGACGTTTTCAGCAACGAACGTACCACCGGGGAAGGAAAAACCCGCTTCCTCAAGTTCAGCGGCGTTGAGGATGGTCACTCGAATCTTATCGTCGTCGTTACCGTTGTTTTGGAATTGGAAGGAGATTTTGATTTCATCGCCCTCTTGCATGGTGCGGGTGCTCTTGTCCGAGATCTCCAAATCCACCATGCCAAAGGTCGCAATGTTGAGGTCGCCGCTCACGGAGGCGTTGGAGGTCAGCGCCTCAGGCCAATCCAACATGCCGACGTTGGTCACGGTGGCGACGAGCGTGAAATCGTAGGACAGCGAGGATGAAAGTCGCGTTTGGCCTGAGAACGTGACCTTGAAATCTTCCTCCTCATCAGGCCCGAGTTCAAAGGTGTCCTCGTCAAGCATCATGTCAACCTCCAGGCCGTCCCATTCTTTTTCGACGAGGATGGATTCTTGGAACGACGAAGGGTTTCGCACGGTGCAGGTGATCTCGACCACCGGGTCATTGAGCGGGTGGACGTCCAATTCGGGTTGTTTGTTTTCGCAATCGATTTCCACCCCCGGAGCGGTGGGGATTTGCGCTTGAGCCGTGGAGAGCAGCGAACACACCATCATCAGCACCAAAACGAGGGGCCAACGGTTCGGCACAGAACGGTCGCTCACACCTTCGCCTGTCCATCCTCTTTCATCAATGTGATGGGCCAAATCAGCGGCCCTACGCCCGAACACGCCGCCTAGGGAGTTGGGCCATACACGAGGTTGGGAAGTTCCTGATGGGTGTGCCACATCACCTCTTCATCGATGCCGGCATCGAGCAATTGCCGAGTTCGCTTTGGAACCGTTTTCGGACCCAGAACCGCTCCGGGGCGTCGCGGGTCGTCCATGTAATCGGTTTCAAGGAAGAAACCGTTTTTGGCTTCAGCGTGCGTTTCAATCAAGCGCTCAAGCGCTCCTTGGCCGCACAACACGCTCGGCGTCAAACCGTGAGTGTTCGCTTCCCGGACGTCGGGGGGAGAATAATGGCGAACCAATTGCCGCAAATCCATGCCTTGCGCCACCGCCCGAGCGGCGAGGTCGGGATAGGTTTCATCGGACTCGCCCTCGACGTGAAGTTGCAACGGTATGCGCTCTTGAGCGGCCAAATGCATGGTTTCCTCCAGAAGCATGTTGGACAAGGCCCAGATTTCGTCGGAGACCGGCCAATGCGGGCGGCCGACCTCGCCGATGGCGTGGGCTTGGCCCTCGTGGACGAAATGAAGGGCCGCTTCGATGGAATGACGGTAGTTCTCGACGGCTCGCTCCCGCCCAGCTTCGCCGTCGTTCTCCACCCATCGCTGGAACTGATGGGCAAAGGCTGCCGGATGCGGGCCAAGGACCACACGGACACCGAGTCCCACCTCTTGGCGAACTTCCTCGGCCATGCGTACCGTGTCCGCGTAGGCGTCGTGATGGCCCTGGAGGGTTTCTGGAGGTGCGGAAAAATCGGGGCAGTGGACCAGAACGATGTCGGTCCCCCCGACCCGTTGGAAGGCTTGGGCGGCGTCCAAAAACAATCCGCGGCGATTCAGGTGGAAGTGATTGTCAAGAATCGGGCCGTCGTAGACCATGAACTCGCCTCAAATGCGTTCCACGAAGTATCCACGCTCAGCAAACACCGACTTCCAATACACCGCCGCCATCGCCACCATGTTCGCATGACGAGCGTCGGCCACCACGCAGGTTCCGTTGGGCCAAACGTTGATCGTCAAATTGTGGCGTTCGTCGGACAGCACCGTGCAGCCCAGCCGTTCGTCATACGCTGCCGTCCCCGAAGGCAAATTCGCAGGAATGGCTTGAAGGTTCAAATCTTGCTCAAACTTGAACGAGGCCACCACAGGACCCATTTCCGCCACCAAACCGCTGTCGTCCAAACCGAGGCGAAGCAGCAATTCCTTGGCCGCCGCACGAGCGGCTTCGACCCGGTGGGTCCCGTGAACGACGATGCGTCCCGCTTCGTCGACCACCAAGGTGGCCCGGGGGCGGTCCATGGCCTTGATGACCACGCCGCTGTTGCGTTGACCGCCCAATTCGTTGACCACACGGTCATGGTCAAGGGGAGTGGGGCAAACGAACCGAACGAGTTGATTCTCAACTCGAACGTCGATGGAACCGGCGGCCACGTCACTCCTCCTCCTGGGCCGTGGTGGTGGTGGTCGTTGATGAAATCTCCTCAGGCGTGGGTTGAGTGCTCAACGCCTTGAGCATGGCTTCGCGGTGCGGCTGATGGAGGGCCACCAGCAACGTCGCGTCATCACCGTGGAGCACACGCAAGGAGGCCAACGCCCCACGGAGGCGAGCGGCGAACCGAAGGTCTCGGGCTTCGTTCAAGGCTGGCGTGCTCATCGCCCGCGTCAACTCCCACCATGCTGAGGCCATGACGCTTGCACTGGCGTAATCCACCGACTGTCCTTTCGGGGGAGGGGTAACCGTCATTACGTGATGTTTGACACTCTTCTTCCAACGCTTACCGATACGAATCATGCTCAACAATTTGCGCCAATGGGACATGGCGCGAGCCTCCTTGGTCAGGAAGTCGTTCCAGTCAGGGTCATCGGCCAACGGCTCGATGAAGAACACGGGCCGTCCATGGCGGTCAGCGTTGCGTTGGAGGCGGCGAGGTTCGGGGTCTGGAAAGCGACCGCCTTGGAGTTCCTCCAGCACCGAGATGCCCTCTGCGTATCGGCCAAAAGCGCCCCCCGACAACATGGCGTGGGTCAAATTGACCCCTTGCGAGGCCGCTTCGTCCGCTTCTTCTTCAACCCAAAGTTCGACCACGTCGGGGGTCTCGAGCAACGCCAAACCATGCCAGCCTTGCCGGGGTCGCATGATGTTTGGATACACCACGGTGGGCAAAGTCCCGTGCAATTGCATGCGGCCTCCATCGGGGTCAACCCAAACGGGGTCGGCCCAATCCATGGAAGCGGACATCCAACAACCTCACTGGTTGTTGACCCAATCCTGCAGTGACTCGACGTTCCATCCTTGGTCAAAGTAACCTTGAATCTCTTCCTGCGTCCATTGCGGGAACTGCTCCATGGCACGCGCCATCTCAGGGTCAACATCGGCAGGGATTTCGGCGAGGACCTTCCCGCCGCCACCACCGTAGCCTTCGTCATCGTCGTCTTCGTACTCGTCATCAAGCATGGAGCCGCCTCCACCGCCACGACGGGCAAGGACGAACACCAGGGTTCCAAGAACGCCGATGACGACCACGAGCAACACAACGATGAGCAGCAACGAGGACGAGGATTCTTCCTCACCCACCTTGACGTTGAAGACATCGTTCCATTGCGCACTCGAACCGTCGTAAATGGCCACGCTGGAGCCGTTGAGGCTGATGGTGTAGTACATCCCCGTGGTTTGCTCGGCAAACGGCTCAAGGTCCACGACGATCCAGTCGCTGGTCTCGGCGATGCCAAGTTCGGCACTGGTCACGGTTTTCTCAACCACCGGTGTGCCGCCGTCGGTCACCGACTTGATGACCAATTCAGCCGCACCGGCCATCGTGCCCGTGTTCTTGATCTTGATTTGCATCTTCATCGAGTCACCGACACGAGGGTCTTCATCCAGCAACACGTCTTGGACACTGAACGTGGCTTCTTCGTGAATGAAGCTGTACTGAGACTTGTACTGGGGTTGACTGGAGAAGATGGGGAGAACCGTTCCGTCGTCCTCCGGGCCGCCGCCATTGGGAACGGTTGACCCAGCGGAATCCACACCGGAAACCCAGAAAATGAGCACTGGATTTTCGTCCTTGATCTTCTGCTCACCGGGTTCAAACACGCCTTCGCTCACCGGCCAAAGGTCGATGCACGTCGCAGTGGCCGAGTAGCCACCGGGGATGGTGGTCAGCGTGAGCGTTTCGGTCATCGGCTCGCCGTCGGAAACCTGGTTGAACTCAGACCAAGGCAAGTAACTGATGGTGTCCCGATAGAACATCCAATTCACCTTGAGGTCACCAGGGAACATGGCTTCTCGCTCCTCAATTTGAACTTGAACATCGATGCAATGGAAACTGGCGGTGGACAACACGTTGGCGATGGTTCGCCCGTCTTCGCCCAGAGCCAAGGCTCCTTTTTCCGCCAACCACGAATTGGAAACCACCTTTGGCGGCGTGCGGTCAACCTTCAGGGTGAAGGATTGGCAGCCGTAACTCGACGAGGTTGCACAGAACGCCTCGGTGTAATCCTCAGCGCCGTTGGGGAGGTTGACGAGTTTGAAGGTGTAGGCGTATTCGTTGGTGAAGACCGGAGCGGTGATGTTGATGTCGAAGACACCGCCGGTGAAGGTGTGGTAGATGGTTTCACCGGGCGTTGAAATGTAGCCTTTGTCAAAATTTTCAGCAGCGTCGGCGCGAGTGATCTCCAACGTCAGTTCCACTTCAGGGTTGATGAACACGCTGTAGAAGATACCTTCCCGGAAGGCGAATTGGCCGGAGAATCGCACGGTGTCGCCGGCAAAGACGAACCCTTCACGGACATCGCTCGTGTACGGTTCGCTCACGTCCTCGAAGTTCGGCGTCACCATGGCGTTGTTCGCTTCGTCCGTCCGGAAATCGAGTTGGATACCGTCGCTGTACCGCCAATCCTGGATGTATCGGCCGGGCACACCCGTCAGCATCGTGTAGAGCGGGTTGTCGAGGTCTTGCATCTGCAACTTGGGCTGGATGTCCTTGCCGTCCAAGCCCACGATGCCCCAGTTGAGGCGAATCGGAATGTTCAGAATGAAGTCGGATTCAAACGGATCGATCAGCGCCGTGTTGTCCATCGTCAGCATGGTTGGCACGGTGTTGCCGTCGTAGACGATGGAGAGGTGGGGGCTGTCCGTCCAGGCCGTCTCGTTTCGTGGGAAGTACCAGACATTCAAGTCTTGGGTCACGCCTTCAGCATCCGTGGTCTTGTCGAGGTTGATCTTGAAGAAGTCAACATCACGCCAGCCGTTGTCGTCGCTGGCTTCCAAAATCAAATGATAGGTGTTGCCTGCGTACATCGTTTGGTTCCACGTTCCATCCCACTGCAACTCGTTGGAGTTGAGGAAGCCGTTGCCTTTCGAATCCTCGATGAAGAAGTTCCGAATGACCGGCGACTTGGAGGTCATGGAGACATAGGTGACTTCGTCGTTGGCGAAGCCAGGGCCGCCACCGTCGATGGGATTCCCGGCCAAGTCGTATCCTTCCACCCACAGCGACACTTTGCCTTCCAAGCCTTGGTTGGCATAATCGTTGTATTCTCCGGAGTAGTTGGCCGTGGGAGCCTCGCCGTCACCCACCATGGTGATGGTGATGTATTCCTCAGCGTCGGGCAGGCCATCGCTGTTGGCGTCGTGGTCGTGTTCCACCCAGAGATGAAGGTCAAGGGTGGCGGGTGGGTTGGGCAAGTCCTGGCTGGACATACGAATCTTCTGGGCTTGTTGAGGCACGACCCAGGTGTCGTCGAGCAGGGTACGCCAGTTGGAGTCCACGCTCGCATCGGTGCCGGGACTCAGAACTTGAATGTCCAAGAGGTTGGGCTCGTAAGTGTCGATGGTGATGTCGAACGGAATGGCGCAGGTCTCGTCGGGGTTGTACTGGGAGGGTGGGCAGAGCAAGTCGCCCCCTTCGTAGCCTCGGAGCGCAAAGCGGTACGTTTCGCTCCCTGCTGCGTTGCCGAGGTCAACGTTCCAGTTGAAGTCCCCGCCGATCACGCCCGAACGGTTGGCAATCTCTTCCCATTCGATGGTGATGTTGCCGTCGGTGGAGTTGACGTGCTTCAACTCCAAAACGAGGTAGTAAGCGCTTGGGTCGGGAGCTTCGTTCAAGTCCTCAAGGCGAATTTGACCGATGAGGTTGATGTCTTGTCCAGATTCGGCACCGGTCAGCGATTGGGCCACACCGATGCTGTTTTGAAGCTCAAACATGGTGATGCCAGCGTCGTTCTCAACGGCGTTGCCGACCGCTGGGTCGAGCAGGACGGCATCGGGAAGACCGTTGACGCTGTTGGTGGTGGTCAATCCAGCATAGACGCGAACGGCCGCCGTGTCGTCCCAGTTGGGGTTGACTCGGAAATGCCACGTGATTTCGTAGCCGTTGGTGATGGACGTCGAGGATGACGTCGATTCAAGGGTCACGTAATTGTTCTCATCGCTGGCCTCAGCGAAGGACATGAAATCGCTCCACGAGAACTTGATGTAGCCCGAAGCCGATTCAAAGGTCAACCAGGCTTCGGAGAGCGAGGTGCCGGTCAACGGGTCAACGGTGTGGGTGGTCACCACTTCGTAGATGTCGCCGTTGGGGTAGAGTCCCACGGGGTTGTCGGTCATGGAAATGGTGTTGGTGTATCCGGTGCTCGAGGACACGCTGAGGTCGCTGAGCGTCACACCGCCTCCCGTGTCGGTGTAAACGGCGACGGGGACCGTGGCCGTAGCACCGCCGGTCCAGAGAGCGACGCCTTGATTCAATTCAATGTCGAGGCCGTCGGCGGCGGTGAGCGTGGTCGAGTAATTGTAAACAACATCCAGATTCACCAATTTGGCCGAGGTGCCGGAGGAAGCGTTGGGCGATTCGATCATGAATCGGAATTTAACCCAATAGCGACCGAACTCGTCCTCGTGCGTACCTGCCACCGACGGGTTGGTCAGCAGGGAATTCAGAGCGCCCTTGAAATCCATGGGGTTGGTCAACGACTCGGGGAACAGGACGGTTGCGTTGGGCATGTCGCCCAGATCCACCGATTGGGAACCGGCCATCAGGGACAGTTTGAAGCCCTCGGTGGGGTCGGTGTTCGAGCGAATGGAAACTTGGTCAAAACTGATGTCGGCCGAGGACACTTCAGCACCCTCGGGAAGCATAAACACGCCTCCGTTGGCTTCGCCGTTCAAGTCCAGGGTCAAGGAGGCGGAATCGGCGGCGTAGTTGATGCCGTTGACGGTGTTGGAGACGAACTTGGTTTGCCGGCCAAACATGTCAAAGGCGGGTTCGGTGTAACCGTAATCCACGTCGCCGTCGTCCG
>JALRLR010000053.1:258-9133 GCA_023254355.1 Candidatus Poseidonia sp. | reverse complement strand
CCCTTGATGCGGTTGAGCGCACCGTCGATGACGTGGTGGCTGCTGAGGGTCGGTTGCTCGAACTTCGCCAAGGATTGGCGTCGCTTCCGACCTCGTTGGTCGTGGACCAACTCCCCAGCATCGCTGTTCCTTCGCTTTTGGACCTCCCTGGCGTGCTGTGGATTGAACCGGTGTTGACCACGACCGCACGAAACGGCCAAGCCGCTTCGCTTGTTCAGTCAGGGTCATTTGGGCAGTACCCGCTTTGGGACCTTGGCATCAACGGCTCCGGCGTGGTGTTGGGCGTCGCCGATAGCGGTCTTGACGCAGACCATGCTTGTTTTCGCAACGCCACCACCGACCAAAGCGTTCACGCGGAAGCCTCCGCCGACCACCCAGCCGTGGGCCTGTTCGGTAGCGAGCACCGCAAGATCCTGTTGATGAACACCACGTTGGACGATAACGACACCCCCGGACACAGCGATTATCGGCACGGCACCCACGTCATCGGTTCATTGGCCTGTTTCAACGTGTACGATGCACGAAGCGGACAAGCTCCCAGCAACGGATCCAGCGTGGCTTACGAAGCCAAGTTGGTGATTCAAGACATCGTTTCACAGGCGGGATGGGTGCCCCCTGATGTGGACCGGTTGTTGTGGGAAGCCTCGGAAAAAGGGGCCGTCATTCACTCCAATTCTTGGGGGGACGACACCACAGCCTACACCGAACGGACCGGTCGATTTGACGCTTATGCGCGAGCCATGCCGTGGTCCACGGCCTTCATCGCGCCGGGCAACAGCGGCGAAGGGGTCTTGGAACCCGCCAACGGTCGTAACGTGGTGGCGGTGGGTGCGTCAACCAAAGCCACGATGCCGGAGCGTTGGTCTTCATCGTCGTACGGGCCGACCGAGGCGGGGACGGACGGGCTCTTCCTCCTCGCTCCGGGCGTGGCCATTCAATCGGCTGCAGCCGATGGGTTTTGGTCGTCCAACAACGACAACCTTCGAAGCTCGTCCGGCACGAGCATGGCCACGCCTCTTGCGGCTTCATCGGCCGGCTTGATTCAGCAACTCTACGAAGACGGATGGTTGCACGGAGCACACGAGCCGTTGACCGCCGTGACCCTCAGCGTCCCGAACTGGTCCTCCAGCAACGGGCCAACAACGCTCTTGCTGGGGGATGGATTCACGCCCTCTGGGCCGTTGCTTCGGGCCACGCTGGCCCTCGCCGCCACGCCGCTCTCGTCAGGTGAACGCAACGGCGGTCTTGAAACGCAGGCCCTCCACAACGCGTATGACGGCTGGGGCGTCGTGAACCTGAGCCAACTCGTTGATGCCGCCGCCGTGATGAACGGATCTTCGCCCGCCTCGTCCATTTGGGTACACGACAGTTATCGCTTGGAATCGACCTCCGTTGCGACGTGGTTTTCAACCCACGGGGGAACGGAAAGCAACCTTTCAGGGTTGATGGAAACGCCGTGGAACGGAAGCGGGGCCCACGGCCCCTTTCTCAGGACGGGGGATGTGTTTCGCCAACGATTCACCCCGCTACCGGGCGAGGACGTCATGATACGGCTGTCCTTCCCGGCTCAACCAGCTCCGGCGTTGGTGGAGGACTTGCAACTTCGCGTGGTGTTGGAAAACGGCGATGTGTTGCTGCCTGACCGCCTCAAGGCGGACGGGAGTCCCACCCGGTTCAACGCAAGCGTGGCCGATTTCAGCGATGCGGTCGCTTTCCCGAACAGCAACGAAACGACCGTCGGTCTGAACGTGCCGGCGGATTATCTCACCAACGCGTCGTGGATGGACATCGAAGTCGTCGCACGGTACGTGCAACCTGGCGAACGCCCAGGAACGGTTGGCTTGGACGGGGATGCGGTCGGCTTTGCGTTGGTGGTCAAGGGGGTTGAGCGCGATGCGGATGACCATTTGGACGGTGACGGTGATGGGGTGGCCAACATGGACGATGCCTGTCCCAACGAGGATGCATCGGACCACGATCTTGACGAAGACGGGTGCATCGACGACACTGACGGTGACGGCGTCAAGGACAACGTGGACGCTTGTCCGAACGAAGCCGCAGTTGGCTTCGATGCCAACGGGGACGGGTGCATCGACGACACTGACGGGGACGGTGTCAAGGACCATGTTGACGAATGCCCCACCCCCGATCTTGCATGGCCGGTCAACGGGGTCGGATGTTACCCGATTGACCGACCCCCCACCCTCCATGTTCTCGCTTCCCCTGCAAACAACAGCACACTGGACGAAGCCCTTGGCGTGTCGTGGCGAGTGGTGGATGACGATATGGACGGTGCGCTCGTCCGTTGGGAGCTGGTGTTCGCCAACCAAACCTCGACCGCGGTCCTGACCTGCATGGACGAAACGACGGTTCCTGCCGAGGGAGCGTGCGATTGGGCGTTGCCCGAAGACTTCACCCCTTACTACATCAAAGGCGAACGATATCGGTTACAAGCCACGCTCACGACCACAAACGCTTCTCCGGCTGCTGCGACTGAACCCATCATCATCGTGGTGGCCGATGGATTGCTGGTGCCCGAGGACACCCCGGTCGTTGACAGCGTGGAAGGGAGGGAGCGTTCGGTACCGGTGATGGTGGTGGTGTTCTTGGGAATTCTCGGCGGTGTTCTGTTCGCTCGATTTCAGGCCTCACGGCATCACCGCTCCGACGAATTACCTCCCAATTCGCCGTTTCCTGACCAGACCCATCGGGAAAACGAATGACGAGGAACGAAAACAAGCAAGGGCGACTCCTTTTTGCGCTCGCAGAGCGTCAAATCACTCCAAACTCACAAGGTGAACCTTGAAGTCCAGTGCCATGCTCGGTCCATCTGCCCAAGGGGCAAGGTGATGAAAAATGAGCGACCGCCTTTATGTTGGAATTGACCTAGGAACCTACCAATCGACCATCGCTTCAAGCGCTGGAAAATTGCACACCATCGAAACCGTGGTTGGCCGCCCGAAGGACCCCGTTGCTCGCAACTTTTTGGGCCGAGACGTGCTGTTTGGCGAAGACGCTCTCAAGAACAAGCTCGCCTGCAATCTGTACCGCCCCATGGCTGCGGGTGTGACGCAAGACGACGAAGCCAATCTGGCTGCGGCCAAGGCGTTCGTTTCCCATCTCCTTGAAACCGTGGACCCTGAGGAGTTCGACGAAGTGCTCGGCGTCATTTGTTCGCCCAGCCACGTGTCGTTCACGGACAAGTCCAACCTCGTGGCAACCCTGCGAGGTCAAGTCAACGCCATCATGGTCGTGACCGAACCTTTCGCCACGGGCTACGGCATCGACCAGCACATGGGTTCCATCGTGGTTGACATCGGCGCCGGTACCACCGACATCGCTCGACTCTACGGAACGTTCCCCACCGACGAAGACCAAGTCACCATCACCGAAGCCGGCGATTGGTTGGATCTCCAACTCATGGACCTCGTCAAGAAGAAGTACACCGGGGCTCAGGTGACCAAGGACATGGTCCGCAAGTGGAAGGAAGCCTCCTCCTACGTCAACGACGAGACCCGCGAAGTGACCGTTGACTTGTCCGTTGAAGGAAAGCGCCAAGTCGTTGACATCGGTGATTTGATTCATGAAGCCTGTGAGTTGATCGTTCCCAAGATTGGCAACGCCATCAAGAAGATCGTCGCCGGCGCTGACCCCGAATACCAGCAGTTGCTGCGCAACAACATCATCCTCTCGGGTGGCGGTTCCCTCATCGAAGGCATCGCCGAGCGCATCGCACGAGAAATCGCTGACATCGGCGACGTGAAGGTTTGGTGCGTTGAAGACCCCATCAACTCCGTTGCCGCTGGTGCGTTGAAGCTCGCCAGCGAAATGCCTGACGACATGTACACCGCCATCAACTGAGACGGCGGCGGCGCAGGGGTGTGAAATACGCCCTTTGGACACGATGACCTGCGGGAAGGTTCAAGTGTGGTAAATTTGCGATGCGTTGCCGTATGGCTGTAGAGAGTTCGTCACCCGGTGGAATGCGACGCGTCGGAAATTCATCCAACGACGAGCGTGCAGCCCTTGAAGGGATGCTCAAAGGGTATCCCGTCGAGCAACTCGTTGACGAAGTCTTGGTTGCTTGGGACGAGTTGGGCAAGCGAAACGACGAACTGGTCGCGGTCAAGCAACGCCTGCGAGTGGTCGAGCTCGATCTGGCCGAACGTCACGACAACGTTGCGCCGGAAATCGCTCGGTTGGCCGAAGCAGAGCAAACGATGAAGGACAACGATGCCAAAATCATCCACCTTGAGCGAATGCTTGAGGACACCAAGGCCGAATTGGCCGCTCAACAATCCTCGCTCTCCGTGGAGGAACGGAACGCCATGGAATCGGAAGTCATTCAATTGCGCGAGTTAACCACGCAACAGGACGACGTCATCGGCGAGCTCGAAGGACGCATGTCCCAAATGGTTGAGGCTTTGGAGAAAGCAGCGGACGCAGGTTTGACCTCCGTCACGGCGGAGGAAGTGCGGTTGCTCAAGCATCAGGTGGACGAAAAGCAACGCCAACTCGACGTGGAGCGGGCCGCTGCCGAAGCGCTTGAAGAAGAACGGCAACGCTTGCGCGACATCGCTGACCGGCTTCGAGGATTGTTGGACGCTCGTGACCGGCGCTTGGGAGAATTGGAAGAACAACTCGAACGGGTCATGCAAGGTCCTCGCTCCGTTTCAGCCGAACACGATTACTTGGTTGAGCAAATCGAGGAGTTGAAGCGGCGACTTTTGGAGCGCAACCGGGAATACGAATCCCTCCGACGCCGTGAGCGTCGCCTTCACAACGACGTCTTTGAACGCGACGAACGTCTCCAACAGATGACGCTGACCATGACCGATTTGGAAGCCGCCCTGCAAGACCGGACGGCTGAACTACGGGAACTGGAAGAACAGCGAAGTTCCATGGAACACGAATTGCATTCCGCTCGTCGAAGCGAACGAACCCGAGAAGTGGTGGGTCGTGTGTTCGCCGATTCGCTCTCTCTGGTCCGCAGCCACGAAAGTCGGGAATTGAAGCGTGAACTCTACGCCAACGCCCCCGATGTTGAACGCACCATCAAAGCCCCTTCCGCAGACGACATGGCCAAGTTGGCCGAAGGTGAAGAAGTGGCCCTGTCCACCGAAGAAACCGTCTTGGAAAAGGGCATGGAAGTCGACGATGTTCGTCCGCCATCCCCCGGCGGAACCGGCGACCCTGTCCTCTATGAGGACGAAGACGAGTGACGTCAAGCCCTGCAAGCGGCCACAAGGCCTGTCAGCCGCTCCCGCAATTCATCCAACGAGGAAGCGTCTTCCGTCACCGTTCCCGTCACCACCCAGCGGGCGCCAGCGCCCACCGCCGCCCTGACCGATTCGGGGGTTCGCAAACCACCTCCAACGATGAGCGTGAGGCCATCGACTTGTGCAGCCTCACGAATCAAGGAAGGGTGGACTGGCGTCTCGGCCCCGCTTCCCGCTTCAAGGTACAACAGGGAAAAACCGTACATCTTGGCACACAAGGCATACGCACGAACCAATTCGACATCGTCTTCTTGGATCAATTCCGCAGCACCCACCTCGCCCACTCGGCCGCCGGGCGCACACACAACGTAACCGGTTGGCAGCGCTTCAACGCCGAATTGATGGAGATAAGGGGCGCCGCGAACTTGTTCACCCACCAAGAACGCTCGCTTCGTGGAATTCATGAGCATCATGAACGTGATGGCGTCAGCAGCCGGTGAAAGCGCGTGTGCGCCTCCGGGAAACAGCACCACAGGGATGTCCCAGGCGCCTTCGTCGCTCTCCGGGTCTTGGCTGGCAGCGAACATGCGAAGCTCAAGCGCTTCCTGAACGGCCACGCAAGTGGCGTGAACGACCGTATCGGGGGTGTCGGTGGACCCGCCCACGAAAATCATCGAAGAACCGCACTCGACGGCCACCATCGCCCGCTGAGCGGCGACCTCGGGCGATTGTTTTGCGGGGTCGATCAGGGTCACGTGCCGGGCGCCACCGTCGGTTCGGCACACCTTGGTCAGCACGGATTCTTCACCGGTGTTCATGGGCTTCATGGCGTGCTTGGTGCGAAGGGGCATAGGGCTTGCGCCCTCGCTGAACCGACGGGAGTGTTCTCAAAGGTTCACCGCTTCGGCTGAACATGAGCGAGGTCGGTCCCTTTCGTCGATTGCTCGCTTACATGAAGCCGCATCGTGCAACGGTGCGGCTGGCAGCCTTCTGTTCCATCCTCAACAAAATCTGGGACTTGGCCCCGCCGTTGCTCATTGGCTTGGCCGTTGATGTGGTGGTCCTGAAAGAGGATTCGGTGCTTGGTGGGTTTGGAGTGGCCGACCCGTGGCACCAACTCATTGCGCTCTCCGTTCTCACCTTCCTGATCTGGGGCTTGGAGTCGCTGTTCGAGTATTTTTACGGCGTCCTGTGGCGCAACCTTGCGCAAACCGTGCAACACGAGCTTCGACTGGACACCTTTGACCACGTCCAACAACAAGGCATGGCGTGGTTTGACGAACGGCAGAAAGGCGATATTCTGGCGATTCTCAACGACGACATCAATCAACTGGAACGCTTCCTTGACAAGGGGGCCAATGACTTGCTCCAGGTCAGCACCACGGTGGTGGTGGTTGGAGCGGTTTTCCTCGCTCTTTCCTGGCAAGTGGCGTTGTTTGCCGTTCTTCCCATTCCCCTCATCGTCTGGGGGTCCTTTCGATATCAGCGAAGTCTGGAGCCTCGCTACGCCAAGGTTCGAGCGGCGGCTGGCCAAATGAACGCCTTGTTGGAGAACGATTTATCGGGCATGTCAACCGTCCAATCGTTCACCGCTGAGGAACACGAATTAGGCCGCGTTGAAGCGTTGAGCAACGCTTACCGCGAGGCCAACCGGGAGGCCATTCGCCTCTCTGCAGCCTTCACTCCTTTGATTCGAATGGCGATTTTGGTCGGGTTCACCGCCACCTTGTTGTTGGGCGGGTGGTACACCTTGGAAGGCACCATGGCGGTGGGCGCCTATTCCGTGTTGGTCTTCATGACCCAACGGTTGCTTTGGCCTCTCACCCGTCTTGGCGAAACCTTCGACCTCTATCAGCGGGCCATGGCATCCTCAACTCGGGTGTTGGACGTGTTGGACTCGCCCACGGAACTGCAGCAAGGTGACTTTGTTCCGGAACCTTCGGCGATCGCCGCAAGTCCCGTGTCCATTGACTCGGTGTCGTTTGCCTATCCGGGCCGAGCCCCTTTGTTTGACGATTTTTCCCTGACGTTCAACGCAGGCACCACCACTGGCGTGGTTGGCTCAACGGGGGCGGGAAAAACAACGCTCATCCGACTGTTGCTT
The DNA here is from genome assembly GCA_023254355.1 of Candidatus Poseidonia sp. GTDB lineage: Archaea > Thermoplasmatota > Poseidoniia > Poseidoniales > Poseidoniaceae > Poseidonia. Next base: position 1,810 of record JALRLR010000053.1, on the reverse strand, counting down.
CGATTTGCTGAGCCGGATGATGGTCGCGTGGTGTGGTGCGACCGTCCGCTGGACACGTGGTCGCTCAATGCGTTGCGCTCTTCCATCGCGTTGGTTGACCAACACATCACGCTCTTCCCAACCACCATTCTCGAAAACATCCGATACGGACGCCCCGACGCATCCGATGAAGACGTCAAAAAAGCGGCTGAAATCGCTGAAGCCGTGGCCTTCGTTGAAGGCCTCCCGCAGGCCTGGGACACGATGGTGGGCGAGGGTGGCCACCGCCTTTCAGGTGGGCAACGGCAACGTCTTGCCATCGCTCGAGCGGTCCTCAAGGATGCCCCACTGCTGATCCTTGACGAAGCGACCTCCGCGGTGGACAACGAAACCGAGGCGGCGCTTCAACGAAGCATCCAACGGATATCGACGGGGCGCACGGCCATCGTGATCGCCCACCGCCTCTCAACGGTACGCCATGCCGATCGCATCGTGGTGTTGGAAAACGGGGCCGTGGTTGAAGACGGGACGCACGAGACATTAATCGCAAAAGCGGGCGTCTATGCCCGATTGTGGTCGGTTCAGACGGGTGAACGCCCATAACGGTAAACTTACGCGCGCAAAAGTTAGCAAAAATACACCTGTTTATATACTCACTTTGCTCGTTCAGTGGTTGAGAACCATGCAAACACAAAATTTCTCGAAAACCACTAGCCTGCTGTTGATCGCCACGCTGACCCTCGCTTTCGCAGGGACGGTGTCGGCCGTTGCGCCCTACGAAAAGGGCGCGAATGGGTTGCCCGTGTTCCTGTCGGATGGCCTTGGCAACGACACCCTCGAACTCGTCACGTTCTTCCTCTTCTTCGTGGGTTACATCGCCATGGGTGCCGCCTTCGTCTTCTTCATGTCGGAGCGCAACTCGGTCGCCCCACAATACCGCACGACCATGACCATCTCGGCCCTCATCGTCGGTATCGCTGCCTTCCACTACTACTACATGCGAGGCGTGTACGCTGACTACGGCAGCGTGTCCATCGAATACCGATACATGGACTGGATCATTACCGTTCCATTGATGGCCCTCAAGTTCCCATCCTTGGTGGGCAAGGACGCCATCACCGATGCCAAGTTCCTCGGAATGGGCTTCACCGGCGTCTGTTTCTCTGGCGCTCTCATCATGATTGGATTCGGCTACCTCGGCGAGTCCGGTGCCATTGACGGCATGCTCGGCCTCATCCTTGGTGGGGTCGGCTGGGCCATGATCATCGTGGCCACCGGCACCCCATGGTCCTCCGGAAAGGGCGTCAACAACGACAACATTGCTCCCGAACTCATGTGGAGCACCAACGCTCTGCGCTGGTTCATCGTGGTCGGCTGGGTCATCTACCCCATCGGTTACTTGTTCAACCCAACCGCAGGCATCTCTGACGCTGTTTCGGCTGAAATCATGGCCGTCCTCTACAACATTGCCGACGTGATCAACAAGATCGGTTTCGGTGTTGTTGCCTGGATGGGCGCCAAGAAAGCTACCGAAGCCTTGGCAGCCGCCGAGTGAGCCCTCGATTGGTTCTCA
>JALRLR010000053.1:0-248 GCA_023254355.1 Candidatus Poseidonia sp. | reverse complement strand
TCGGTGAGACCGATAGGAAGGGGCTCGTTGACGCCGTGTCACGAAGGCTTTTGAGAAGTTGCGATGGCCACAGCGCGTGGACATTGCGCTGATCTTGGCCCTCGCCGGTGCCGGCACCATGCTCGGCGTGGTGGAAGGGCTCAAGCCCGGACCCCTGCTCACCATGGTTATTCGAGAGACGCTCTCGGGCGGCCTACGAGCTGGACTCTGGACGGCCGCAGCGCCGATCTTTTCAGACGGTCCGTTGG
>JALRLR010000052.1 GCA_023254355.1 Candidatus Poseidonia sp. | reverse complement strand
TGACCCTCTGGGTTCGAGGTCCCAATTCACGTCAGCGGTCTTCCTCATCTCGCAAGGCCATTTCCAGCGACATCCGCAACGGTGCCTCGGTGGGGTACACACCCCAGTAGGCCTCTCGAGCCTCCTGATTGAGCTGCATGCAAAGTTCGACGTCCCCCGGTCGGTCAGGCATGGTTTGGGTTCCGTTCAAGTGCTCGATCATCGGCTGAATGTTGGACATGTTGACCACGCCCCACCCCACTTGCGTGCAGGGCGCAACGGGAGAGATGGGCATCGTGCCCGAGGTCGGGTCCCACGTGGTGAACGAAGGATACCACGCTGAGAGGTTCAGGGCGTTCCTCACGTCGGCGTTCGTGATGTGCGCCACGCCGCCCTTTCCAGCGCTGGCTTCGGGCCATGTGCCCACCACGAGGGAAGCGTTTCGCTCGCCGGAAGCGCCTGAACCCATGTCCCCGACTTCTTCTCGCAGGTGTTCGAGCACGAAGGAAAGGATGCCGGCGGTGCGGGGGGTGGCGAAGGACGTTCCGGACGTTTCGTGGTATCCATCCACATCGTCGTGGTTGGGCAGGACCTGCGTCCAATCAGCCGCAATGTCGGGATAGGATCCGCTCATGGTTTCCTTTTGGTCGTCACCTTCCTCGGCGTAACCGGCGATGCCGATGGACCACGGCGGGCCAGCCGTGGCGTCTTGCACCGCTGGGGACGGGGAGTTGTCGGCTGCACCGGTGTGGATCTTGTGGTTGACCACCACCGTTTGATGGGTGCCCGTCTCAATGCCGGGAACGGGCAGCGAACCGATGGCCCCAAACGAGGTGGTCACGATATCGACAAGCGGTTGGTTACCTGCAGCCAACACCGCTTCCGTGGAGAATCCCTCTACGAAGAAAATCACGGCGTCGGGGTTGGCGTCCAGCACGGCCCCCGTGACGGCCGTTCCGTGCCCGTCCGAAGGGTCATCCAGAATGTGAATGTCCGTGTTGCCGTCGGGAGAGGTTCCGATGATCTTGGTCCCTTTGAAGTAAACAATGTCCGACGTGGTGATGGCGTCCCAGCAGGCCTCTTTGTCCGCTTCATAGCGTTCTTGCCACGACCCGTCAAAGGTGGGCTCGCAGACCATGCTCACGCCAAGGCCGTCCAACAACCAATCAGGAAAGACTTCGTCGGTCCTGAAATGGTCGTGATACACGTTGATGCCCGTGTCGATGGGGGCGACCACGGAATACGGGCGCCAATCTGAGGCCGACGACGTCCCCCCTGAGGCTTGGGCCGTATCAGTTTCGGAAGGCATCACCGCCGCGAGGACGACAAAGACGCTGGCGACCACCAAGGTGGCCAACAGCACGGCCATCGGGCCTCGTGCTACCTCCGGGGTCGATTCAAGACCCAACGCATCGTCCATGGTGAGCCCTCCCGCTCCTCCTCAACAAAGGTATGCCATCCTCGGGTTCATTCCCATTCGATGGTGCCGGGGGGTTTGTGGGTGATGTCGTACACCACCCGGTTCACGGCCCCTTTGACCGTGTTGGTGATTCGGGTGCTGATCTTTTGGAGAATCTTGTGAGGGATTTCGGAATAACGGGCCGACATGCCGTCCATTGACTGGACCGCTCGCACGACGACCGTTTCGCCGTAGGCACGGACATCGCCGTGGACGCCGACGCTTCGTACCGGGAGCAGAGCGGCGAAGTACTGCCAAGGAAGGTCCATTTCACCTCGTTCGGCCGCCGCTTCAAATTCCTCCTCGACAATGGCACAGGCCTCTCGCACAACGGCCACCCGTTCGGGCGTCAATTCACCAAGCGTTCGAACCGCCAGGCCAGGACCGGGGAACGGTTGCCGCTCGGCGACGTTGATGTCGAGTTTGCGAGCCAATTCACGAACTTCGTCCTTGTAGAGTTCTCGCAGCGGCTCCACCACGGACAGGGTCATGTCTTCGGGCAAGCCCCCCACGTTGTGGTGAGATTTGATGGTGTCACGGACTCCACCACCGGATTCAATCCAGTCGGGAGCGATGGTGCCTTGAACGAGGTACTTCGCTCCGCATTTGGCTTGTTCGTCCTCAAAGATGCGAATGAACAATTCACCGATGACCTTGCGCTTTTGTTCCGGGTCAGTGACCCCTTTTAGTGCGGCAAAGTATCGGTCAGCGGCTTTGACGGTGATGAGGTTGATGCCTTGGGCAGCGAGCAACGCTTCAATTTGTTCCGTCTCGTCTTTGCGCATGAATCCGGTGTCCACGTACACGCAGTGGAGCAGGTTTCCAACGGCCTTGTTGGCAATGACGGCCGCCACGGTGGAATCAACGCCGCCGGAACACGCAATGATGGCGACGTCGTCAATGGTGGCCTTGAGGGACTCAATGCTCTCCGCAATGAATTCCTCAGCGTCGAACATGCTCAGGCACCGCCGTTGATTTCTCGGTCCTGCGCCTTCACGCGCTCGATTTGGTCGAGTTTGTTTTGCTCAAGGGCAGCAGCATAAGCGGGGTTGGAGAGCGCCAACATCTGGACGGCCAAGTAGCCAGCGTTGTCGCCTCGGTCAACGCCGACGGTGGCGGCGGGAACGCCGGGTGGAAGCTGAGCGATGGAGAGAAGGGAGTCGTAAGGGACCTTTCCTCCACAGGGCACACCGATCACGGGCTTGGTGGTGAGGGCAGCAACGGCTCCGGGAAGGGCAGCGGCCAGCCCGGCCATGGCGATGAAGACCGAGCAGCCTTGGTCAACGGCATCACCGACGATTTCTTCGACAAATCGTGGTGAGCGGTGGGCTGAGGCAACTCGGAGTTGGTGGGGAACTCCAAATTGGTTCAGAATTTTCGTGCATTTTTCGGCGATTGGCAAGTCTGAGGAAGACCCGAGCAAAATGGTTACATCCATGGGCATCGGCCATCGCGGGTGGTTCTTTTAGATGCCTCCTCTCAAAAATGAGGGCCGCAACCTCACGCTTCTTCGCTCATCGCTTGAAATGGGCGGGCCAAGCCTTCCCAATCAATCTCACCAAAGGCTTCGAGTGGCAAGACCTTGCCATGGGCAAAGGCCTCCAAGCGAAGCACCGGTTGTTCGTTCTCCAAGGCACCGTAGAGCACGCAAAGCATCCCGTTGTGTTTGGACCACATCATTTCTCCCTGGGTCCAAACCGCCGACACCACCCTCCACGTTGGAAAAGCCGTGGCGGGAACCGGCAAGTTGGCTTGCCAGGGTCGTTCAAGTCCGGGGGCGGTGCAGGATGCTAAATGACTCATGGCCACAAACAGCATCGGAACGCATCCAAGCACCGCTGCGTAGCCGACCCACCAAAGGTCGTCAAGGCTGAGTGCACGCCCAGCCACCAAGGTGACACCGGTGATGAAGAGCATGGTTGCACTCAAGAACACCCGGTCGTCACGCAAGGCACTTTGCCGTTGACCCACGCCCGTGATGAAGGTGAACACAAGCATGCCGTAGGTGGCGACACTGAGCGGAAAACGTTGTTCGGGGTAGCGGTTGAACAGCAGCAACATCAGCATGAACCCGACGGGCAACAAGGCCCACGAAAACACGAGAAGCGTGATGGTGAAGTTGCTTTCACTGGCCCGTTCGGTCCACCCATCGGGTCGATCCTCAACGGAAGCCATGGACCCACCCCGGGGAAGGTGAAATTAAGTCTCTTCGCCTCAAGCGTCTTCAAACGGATGACGCAGGCAAAGGTTTCGAGCGGCGTAGACCTCGTCCACTCGGCGAACCGGCGTGGTGATGGGGGCTTCATGCAACGTTTCAGGGTCGCACTTCAACACCTGAACAAAGTGCTTGGCGAACGTGTCCAGCGTGTCTTTTGATTCCGTTTCCGTCGGTTCAATCATCATGCACTCGGGGACAACCAGCGGGAAGTAAACGGTCGGGGCCATGTACCCTCGGTCAAGCAACCCTTTGGCCACGTCCATGGCCGAGATGCCCAATGCGTCCTTAGCAGGTTGCATGGAGAGGGTGAATTCGTGCTTGGCCACTTCGGTTTCGGCTCCGTCGACGAAGAGATGGTCGACACCAGCATCTTTGGCTTCCCGATGAATGGCGTGACGCAAGTAGTTGGCGTTGAGCACTGCGTGTTGGGACATGGTGGTGAGCCCGTTACCGTAACGACGGTAATAGGCCCAACAACGAATGACGGCCCCTGCGTTGCCGTGCCATTGCTGGATTTTTCCAATGCTGTGTTCGGGTTGGTGCCAGTGGTACCAGTGTTCGTCAACCGCCATCGTGCGCTCTTCAGGCGTGGCTTCTCGACGAGCGGCCAACGGACCGGGCAGGAAGGGAGCCAAATGGGCCTTGACACCGATGGGGCCTGAACCCGGACCGCCGCCACCGTGTGGCTGCGAGAAGGTCTTGTGGAGGTTGAAGTGCACGGCATCAAAGCCCATGAGACCGGGCGAGGTGATGCCGAGAATGGCGTTGAAATTGGCGCCGTCGTAGTACATTTGACCGCCGGCTTGGTGAACGATTTCACTGGCGGCTGAAATGTCGGCCTCGAACAACCCGAGCGTGTTGGGGTTGGTGATCATCATGGCGGCCGTGGTTTCGTCGGCCACCGCTGCGAGAGCGTCGAGGTCGATGCGTCCGTCAGCCCGGCTGGGAATCTCAACGATTTCAAATCCGGCCATGGCAGCGCTGGCGGGGTTGGTGCCGTGGGCGGAATCGGGCACGATGACCTTGGTGCGTTGCGTCTCGCCTCGAAGGCGGAAATACTCCTGAATGCAACGAACAGCGGTGAACTCGCCTTGAGCCCCCGCCACGGGTTGCAACGTGACCTGGTCCATGCCCGCACAAACTTCGAGCATGTGTTGCATTTCGTAGTAAATGGACAACAAACCTTGGAGGTGGTGCTCGGGTTGATGGGGATGGATGTCGGCGATGCCGGGAAGTTGGGCGATGACCTCGTTCACGCGTGGGTTGTGCTTCATGGTGCACGACCCAAGAGGATAGAACCCCGTATCGATGCCAAAGTTTCGCTTGGAGAGCCACGTGTAGTGACGAACCATCTCGGGCTCGGAAAGGCGAGGCCAGCGAGCCGGCTGTTGACGAACCAGGCCGGCGGGAACGACGGGCTTGGTGGCGCAAGCAAGACCTTCGGGCTGGGAGTAGCCGGTGTTTTCGGCTCCGTTGTGGCCAAAGAGATGACTCAAGCGCTCACCTCCTGATGCGTGGTCCACAACGCCAGTTGGGCAGCCAAAGCTTCGATATCGCTCAGCGACGTTTGGTCGGTGGTCGTGACGAGAATTTGGTCGGTGAGGTCAGGATACCACGAGGCGAGGTTGAACCCGCCCGTGATCCCGTTCGCGTCCAAGTAGGCAAGGCACGCCTCCGCGTTGCCGGTCACTTGAATGGCGAACTCGTTGAAGTGAGCGGAGGGGTGGACGAGGCGGACGCCGGGTGTTTCGGACAAGATTTCCTTGGCCCGTTGGCAGGCCTGCATGTTGCGTTGGGCCAACTCCCGAAGTCCATCGGGGCCGAGCAAGGCCATGTGCATCGCTCCCATGAGCGCAATGAGGGTCTCGTTGGTGCAGATGTTGGAGGTGGCTCGGTGACGGCGAATGTGTTGTTCACGGGTTGAAAGGGTCAAACAATACGCTTCTTTGCCGTCAACGTCGATGGAACGTCCCACGATGCGGCCCGGCATCAAGCGGAGGTACGGTTGGGTGCAGGCAAAGATGCCGTAAAGCGGGCCGCCACCGGTCACGGGGCTCCCAAGAGGCTGTCCTTCGCCAACCACGATGTCCGCACCGTAATGACCGGGTGCCTCGACCACGCCAAGCGAAACGGGTTGGACTCCCACGATAAGGGCGGTGTGTTCACCCACAATCTCCTTGACGGCAGTCAACCCTTCGTCCAAAACCCCCAACGGATTGGGCTGTTCCACATAGACGCCGCAAGAGCCGGCGGCTTCCTTCAAGGCCTCCAGATTGAGGGTGCCGTCTGGGTTGTGTTCCAGCGTGCGAATGTCGATTTCTGCTCCCTGACAATAGTTCTCCATCACTGAACGCTTGTCGGGAGGCGTCAGCGCCGACACGTAGACCGTGTTGGGTTGGGAGGCTTTGCGGTTGTGGACTCGGACGGCGCACGTCAAGGCTTCAGCCGCCGCCGTGGACCCGTCGTACAACGAGAGATTGGCGATGGGCAGGCCGACCAGTTCGGAGATCAGGGTTTGGAATTCCCACATCGCCTGGAGCATGCCTTGGCTGACCTCAGGCTGGTACGGGGTGTAGGCCGTCAAGAATTCGCCACGGGTCACGAGTTGAAAGACCGAGGCCGGGACGTAATTCCGATACAGTCCTGCTCCAAGGAAAGACGGGCGGCTGCCAAGGGCGAGGTTGGCACCCAACAAACGACGAGCATCGCTCAGGATCTCTTCCTCCGATTGGGGGCCACGAAGCGGCAAATCGCCTTTGAAACGCACCTCAGCCGGGATGTCGGCGAACAGATCTTCCATGCTTTTGAAACCCATCTGGGACAGCATTTCCGTTTCTCGGCCGCGGTTGGGTAGTTGGTCCACCATGGGGTTCACTCCTGAGGATGGTGAAAACGAACCGCGTACCGCTCATAATGCATTGCTTCGCACCGTATCTAACGAGGCAACGCCTATGGCATCGGACGGGGTGGCCAGCGCATGGTACGCGTGGCCATGGTCGTGACCAACGCGTGCGCCCCTGACCCGCGTGTCCTGCGTCATGCACGCTGGCTTCATGAAACCGGGTGCGAAGTCACCGTTCATGCCTTCGACCGGACGATGGACCATCCCTTGAGCGAGAATCACGAGGGGGTGCGCATCATGCGGTACCGAATCGCTCAAACGCCGTACGGAGGGACATGGAGCACCTATCGAGGTGTTCGTGCCTTCCACCGGCGCGTGATACGGACCTTGTTGCACGACCCACCTGCACTCGTGTATTGCCACGACGCCGACACCCTTCGTGTGGGGGTGGCGCTGAAAAAGCAGCGCAGCATACCGTTTGTCTTTGACATGCATGACCTCCAACACACGTGGGTGCGATACCCTTCGCCGGAATCCAAAGTCCGGGGCGTCATCGCTGGTCAAATGAAACAGCGGATGCTCACCCGAGCAGGACAAGCTCGCCTCATCATCACCTCGAGCAGTGCAGTGGGTGGGGACCATCGTGGATTCGTGGAATGGCTTGAGCATCACGGTTTGACGGCGGTATCGGTTGAAAATCGGCCTGAGCCCCCGTTCACCCTTCCCGAGCGACCCGCGAACGACGGTTGGACGGTGGGCTACGTGGGTCGGGTTCGCGACATGAAAGCGATTGAAGTCATGTTGAAGGCGGTTCGTTCTTTGCCGCCTCACCAACGCCCCACCGTTCGCATTGCTGGCGATGGCGTGGCCGCTTCGGCGGTTCGCCGCCACTTGATGGACCTGGTTGAACAAGGCGAAATCAGCGCCGAAGTCACCGGTGCCTTCACCCAAACAGACCTGCCGGATATTTTGGCTCAACTCGACGTCATGTTTGCCATGTACACACCGTTGCGAGGCAACATTCTCCAAGGCGCTCTCCCGGTGAAAATGTTCGATGCGGCTGCGCACGGCATCCCGACGGTGGTGAACGACGGTTGTTTGATGGCTGACGTGGCCCAAATGGAGATGCTTGGCGTACCGGCCCCTTGGAACGACCCGGCCGCCATCGGCGAAGCCATGCTCCAAGCCAAAGGAATGACCGTGACGTTGGAACGAGACGGTGGGCGAGAACACGAGCGTTGGCTTGCAGCGATGCAACCGCTGTTGGCCGAGCTTCAGTAAAAGGGTGGACGAACCACGACGGCTCGCACCGATTTGCGAGGACTGGCGACAATGAGGACCTCGTCGCCTTCGCTGACGCCTGCAAGATAGCCGATGCCGATACCGGTGTTGTCCAACGAGGGAGCGGGTGCGCCGGAGGTCAAGCGACCGAGGGCTTGGCCGTCAAGGGATTGAACCTCCTTACCTGGACGAGGAAGCGGGCCTTTCTCCACGTAGCGAATGCCCCACCAACGGGGGTCGTCGTCGTGGTGGGAAGCGACGCGGGATTTGCCGATGAATTCGTGGTCCATGTCCAGTCCAAACGGGACGTTGGTCTCCCAAGAATCGCGGGCAAGGAAGGCATCGTCGCCGAGGGAAGGTGAACAGAAATCAACCCCCGAGAGCAAGTAGCCTTTCTCCAAACGAAGGGTGTCTCGGGCGCCCAGACCCACCGGCGTGGCCCCGGCATCGACCAAAGCTCGCCACAGACGCGGGGCATCGTTGTTGGAAACGAAAATCTCGTACCCGGCTTCTCCGGTGTATCCGGTGCCTTGAATCCAGCCGCTGACGCCGAGTTCGTTTTCCGTGAGTTCACGCCACTTGAAGCGACCAACATGCTGTCCGTCGCCCATGGCGGATGCCAAGAAGTCCTTCGCAAGCGGGCCTTGCAACGCCAGAATGGAGGTGTGATCGGAGAGGTTCTCCAAGGTAACCGACCCGTCATCAGGAAGGTGCTTGGTGAACCACGCCCACATCACGTCGATCATCGAGGCGTTGGGAACGCCCAATACTTCCGTCTCGCTGACCACGGCGAAGATCATGTCGTCGATGAGATAACCGTCCTCGTCGAGAAAATGGGTGTAAGCACACCGACTCGGTGCAATGCTCGTCACTCGCTGGGTGGCCAAACCTTCGAGCCAGGCTCGAACGCCTTCACCCGAGAATCGGAACGAACCCATGTGCGATACGTCGAAGAGGCCAGCACCGCTTCGGGTCGCCAAATGTTCATCTCGGATGTTGGTGTACCAGATGGGCAACTCAAAGCCGTGAAAATCGACGAGGTTGGCTTCCAAAGCGACGTGCTCGTCGTAGAGGGCGGTTCGTACGGGGGGCGCTTCGCTCATGACCGCTGGACCTCCACTCGCCACATAAACCTCGGTTTGCGCAGGGCTCAATCAGCGGCGGGCAAACCACGGCAAATTTCCTCGCCGTGATGGGCCACTCGGGCCAAGAACCGGTCCAACGATGCTCGGGTCACGTTTTGGTTGACCAACACCATGCGCAACACCACCTCATCACCGATGTTCGAGCGACTCACCATGAACGAGCCTTCGTGAATCAATCGCTGACGAATCTCGGCGTTGACCTCGTTGACATCGTGCCCGTCTAAGCCTGGGTTGTACCGAAAACAAACGTT
>JALRLR010000051.1 GCA_023254355.1 Candidatus Poseidonia sp. | reverse complement strand
CAGGACGGTCACGTTGAACAGGCCATCACGGTGGAGGACCTGCACGCCGTCAATGAACGACTGGCCAGCGACACCAACCAGCGTCTCGAGATCGTTGACGACCTTCATCCACAAGCCATGATGGTTCTGTTGGCGATGTGCCGGCGTCTTCGCAACCAAGAATCGATGACCATGGGCGATGTTGAGCAACTGTACGCCGTGGTTTGCGAAGAGTACGAACAACAACCAAAAAGCCACACTACCCTGTGGAAACACGTCAAAACCATCGAACAGGAAGGCATTGTTGCGACCCGAGTGGCCACGGTGCCGGGAGGACGTGGCCGAACGACGCATCTGAGCATGCCCCATTTCCTACCGAGCGACCTCGCCAACCGCTTGGAATTGCTCCTCCCGAAGCGATTGTCCCGTCGCTGAGGGCAAAACCGCAGACGATGGGGCTAAATACGGGTCATCAGTCGGACAAATCCCGAGAGGTGCTCGCATGGCAGCTAAGAACGCTCAAGAATTCATTGCGGTGGTCAACGATACGGACCCCAAGAACGGTGGAAAATCCTACGCCCTCAAAATCACGGGCAACAACCACGCCCAGATGTTGGGCAAGCGGATCGGAGATGTCGTTGACGGTTTGTTCGTCGGCGAGGGCGACAAAACGCTCTCCGGGTACAAGCTCGAAATCACCGGCGGCTCCGACAAAACCGGCACGCCCATGCGACGTGACCTTGAGGGTGGCAACCGCCAATCCATTCTGGTGACCCAGTCCACGGGCTACAAAGGACAGATCGTCCTCCACAAGGAAAAGGGCGGCGGTAAGAAGCGTTTCCGATACAAGCCCGACGGTCTTCGCAAGCGTCGAAACTTCCGTGGCAACACCATCACCCAGGACACCCGACAAATCAACCTCCGCGTGGTTGAGGCCGGGAAGAAGTCACTGGACACCATCCTCGCAGCTGAGGCTGAGGAAACATCGGAGTGAACCCGAGAGGGCGTTCGCAGGGCATGAAGGAGGGGAAGCATGGCACGAAAGCTTCCCTCCCAACCCGAAGTGAACATCGGTCTGGTCGGCCATGTTGACCACGGCAAGACAACGCTCACTCAAGCCTTGTCCGGCGTGTGGACCGACACCCATTCCGAAGAGCGCAAGCGTGGTATTTCCATCAAGTTGGGATACGCTGACACGGCGTTTTATCAAGACGACAAGGGTCAATTCTATGCAACGGGGAAACGCCCCGATGGAGGCGATGACGATCCCGCTGAATTGAAACGCGTGGTGTCCTTTGTGGACGCTCCGGGCCACGAGACCCTGATGGCCATCATGATCACCGGGGCGTCCATTATGGACGGCGCCATGCTGATGGTGGCGGCCAACGAAACCTGCCCGCAACCCCAAACCCGTGAGCACCTGATGGCCCTCGAAATTGCAGGCATCGAAAACATCGTGATCGTTCAAAACAAAATTGACTTGGTGTCCAAGGAACGTGCGCTTGAATCGCATCAAGAAATCAAATCCTTCCTCAAAGGCACGATTGCCGAAAACGCCCCCATCATCCCCGTCTCAGCCCATCACGACGTCAACCTTGATGTCCTGATTCAAGCGATTGAAGCAACCATTCCAACCCCTGACCGCTCGAAGGACAAGCGCTCCATCATGCACGTTGCTCGCTCCTTTGACATCAACCGCCCCGGCACACGTCCCTCGAAATTGAAGGGTGGCGTGATCGGCGGCAGCATCGTTGAGGGCGAGTTCAACGAAGGCGACGAGATCGTGATTGGACCTGGCCGAAAGATCGAGAAAGGCAACAAGGCCGTTTGGGAGCCCATCGAAGCCGTGGTCAGCAGCATGCAGGGCGGAGGCTTGAACCTCAAAACCATGCATGCGGGTGGTTTGTGCGGCATGGCCACCTTCCTTGACCCTTCCATCACGACGGCCGATAACCTGTCGGGCCAGGTCGTGGCCCGCAAAGGCGACCTCCCTGACATTCATTCCACCATTTCGGTGAGCGTGAACCTCATGTCGCACATGGTAGCGGGGGACGGCGAATCGCCGGAGAAGATTCAACCGCTCCGAAACAACGAGATGCTCATGCTGAACGTCGCCACGGCGACCTCGGTGGGCGTGACGCGCAACGCCGAGAAGGGCCAAACGGACTTGGAACTTCGCCTTCCCATCTGCGCCGACAAAGGTCAACGGATTTCGCTCTCACGACGCATTGGCTCTCGATGGCGATTGATTGGATACGGTACCATTGAGTGAGGGGCCGGCCATGCAGCGGGTGCTCATTGACGCCTGCGGTTGGGTGGCTTGTGTCGACGCGAAACTCAACGTTGAGCGCGAATTGGAAGCCTTGCTCGGTCCTTGCGAATGGATGCTCCTGCCTTCGGTGCATAGCGAACTTCAGCGCCTTCAAGACCAGCGACCTCGCTCGAAATCCTTGCTTTTGACCCTCTTGGAAGCAAAATCAACCGCTCATGTCCCCGACGCTACCGGTGGTGAGGAGGAGGCAAGCCACACCGATGATGAGATCTTTGCCTGTGCGCAAGCCCATGGATGGGCCACGCTCACGGTGGACAGCGGGTTGAAACACCGTCTCTTCGAGGCCAATTTGACGGTCGTCGAAGTGCGGAAAAACCAACATCTCTACGTTCTTGATTCGCTATAGAACGAAGCGTTAAGGCAACGTGAACAACACGTCATCGCCGTGACCATCAAGCCAACCAATTTTGACACCCGCGTCGATCCAGGCGTGGGCGTAATTGATGGCACCGAAGGCACGAACAAGGTCGCCGGTGTCGAGGAAATGCTTGGCGTCCGAAGCATAGTCGTCCGCCATTCGGAGCATGACCTCCAGTTGAGAACGCTCCTGCGTGCCTTCGTGTGGGACAGGTGTGGCCTTAGCACGGGCTCTGCGGGTGATATCGAGGTAATGCACAACCCTTTCAGGCGTCAGTGTCTCAAGGTCAGACATCACTCCCCACCCTCCTTTTGCCGACGAAGCAGGCGGCGTGCATCCTCATCACGACCCAGGGCTTCGTAGAGTTCAATCGCCAGAGAAAGTTTTCCGAGGTCCTCCGCTTCTTGGGCGCGGAGGAACATTTGACGACGTTCTTCCCAGTTTCGAGCCATGGCGGCCTCGGCTGCAGCTTTGTAGCGACCCTCGCGTTCCGCCTCCGCCAGATGAGGCGCCGTCCACCGACGGACAAGGCCGTCTCGAGTCGCCGTCGCCATGGCATCGGGCGTGCACAAGACCAACACATCGCCGAGGTGCATTCGTTCGGTCAACGGTGTTTCTTCTTGAGTACGGGTTGAGGATAACGAAATGAGATGGCCTTCAATGCCCAAAACCCACCAACCGTCGCCGGCCCGCACACCCTCCATCGGCTCCATGGAGTCGGTTTCCACCCGGTCGAGGAGGTCCCAACCGAACGGATGCGGGACGCCTTCCCAAAGGCCACCGTCGGCGCTCTGGAGCAACAAACGTCCATCTTTCAAGCGAGAACACCAACTCCAAGCACGGTCCTCGATTTTTCGCTTTTTGTCATCTCCGGTCAAACGCCCGCACCAGAGAACGCCGTTGGGATCTTGCCAAAGCAAGTGCTCGCGGTCCAACCAACCGATCAATCGACGGACAGGGCCGCTGTCAACCCGGCGGATGCCGCGGCCTTGTTGAGAGAACAAGTGAATTTGCCCTCGTCGTCCTGCCAGCGCCCAACCCCCGCCTGGACGAGCACAGAGGTCACTGAAACCGCCCGGCGTGCTTCGGCCTTCGCTCACAAGGGCACCGTTTGAGGTGCTCACCAAATAGAATCCATGGGCTGCGAGAATGCCAATGGTGCCTTGGACGGCGTACGCTGCATGCACCTTGAACGGCACCTCCACCTTCCATCGCAACGTCCCATCCGCTTCGAGCAAGACCAATTCAAGGCCGGAGCTGACAACCACGCCCCCTTCGACCGAGGCCATCGTGGCGATTCGGGTGGGTGCTTGCCACGACCAAGCGATGTTCCACGTCATCAGGCCTCACCTCCTTTGAGGGCGCCCCACGCGATGAGTTGGGCACGAGCCGCTTGAGTAAGCGAATACTTTCTTGCCCGACCAACGGTTCGGGCCTGCAAGATACCGTGCTTGAGAAGGCGATTACTGATTTGTGAAAGACGGGCACGTTTGATCGCCAAGTGGTTCAACATGGCCTCGTCAGAGGGTGAATACGCCCGTTCGTGCGCCACCGCCACCACGTAGGCTTCGGCAGGATTCAAGACACCCAACACCGCCTTATCGAGGGGATAATCCTGTTTGGGACCGTAACGCTGAACCCGTCGTTCTTCAAAGAAGGCAAGCAAGGGTTGCAGCGCAGCAACGTCGCTGTGGTTCGCTCCTAGCAATTGCATCAGGGCATCGAGAGCGTTGGGGGCAAGGGTTTCATTTCCAGGCAGAGGGTTTGACGGCTCGGTCAAGGCAGCGAGGGCGTCCGTGGTCAAGGCGTCCTCCTGCAGGACTTCACTGGCCTCACCCTCGTCATCGTGGGCGGTTGGAAGGCCAACCTCATCGTGAATCAACGCTGCTGATGACGCTTCGGGGACCGGCTCCTCGGGAGGGGTTGGCAAACTCTCCTTCTCGACCCACCATTCGGCCGCTTCAGAATAGTCTTCCAGAACGGCGGAGCGAGAGCGAGCGGTGTTCTCAACCTCATCTTTCACATCCTTGAACGCCTTGTTTCGCTGAACCAAACTCCCAAACGGACCGCTGGTCGCACTTGACGCCAAGGAAGGTGGGCTCGAGGCGTCGATGATGGGGGTGGAAAACGGCGAAGGCTGGAGCGGTTCGTCGTTTTCCCGGTCGGTGTTCAAGAATTCGATGTCCAAATCAAACCCGATCCCGTCCTCTTCAGAGGGCGTTTCCTCATCCGGCCCTACCATTGACTGGCGTTGATTCCAAGGGACCGAAGCATCGTAAAAGGTGCCCTCGCCCTTCTGGTCACCTTCAGGAGGAGGAGGGGTTACCAATGAGCGGTCAACACGGCCTTCTTCGGCCTGAGCTACCCCCTCAGCCTGTTCTTCGTGCGGCTCAACTTTGGTCGAAGGGTTGAGCGGTTCCGTCACCCCTTCCCCCATGAGGAGGTTGAGGCGGGGCTCTTCTTCACGGGGCTGCAAACGGGCAGACGTGTCGCGATACGGTAGGGCGATGCCTTCGCTTTGCTGGAGGCGAAGGCGATCCACAGCATCACGCAGGGTGGCGATGACCGAAGCGGGGTAGCCATCGCACTGGTCGAGGAGGGAACGTGCGTCGTCTTCAGTGAACGACGGCGTGAGGACACCCACCTCACTCAAGCGGTGTTCAACCAGTTGAACGATGTCCGATACGGAAAAGGCCCCCAACTGGAAAGGTTCGAAACCGCTGACCACGGCCACGGGGAGCTGATGGCGATCTTTGACATCGCATACCAAGATCACGATGGCGTTCAGCCGCTCCAAGAGCGAGTGGGCGTCTCTCAAGGCGACATCGACGACGGACAAATCGCTTGCAGGAACATCGATCACCACCAGGGGAAGTTTGTCGTTGTAGGCGTACATCTCGTTGACCAGTTGCATGACCAACTCGTCTCGATCGTTGGGGGGATGCCCTCCAATCAGTTGCCGATAACAGGACTCCAGCATCGCACGGGCGGGAGCCTGAACGGGCAAATGGTCAATCGAAATGTAGGCGCCTGCATAGGGTTTGAGGCACCGAGTCAACGAGGTCCGTCCCGAACCCAGCGGGCCGGTCAACATGATTCGGCGTGCCGTTCCAAGGCGCAAGTAACTCCTGAGGAGCATGAATTCCTCCTCCCGACCAATCAATTTCCCCGCATCGCCGGCTTCGAGGGGCCGACTGGAAAACGGATTAACATCCAAGAGCGGAAGTCCGAAGGTGCGGGATTCAGGCGCCATGCCAATCAACCGCACTTCAGGTATTTGATGTTTCATCGGCCGAGCAGCCCCCAACCACCCGTTATGACCCGTTAAGTCGTCGACCAAGGCGGGATTCGGCCTCCAATTAACGCATGTTTAACACATCATTAACGCGTTAGCCAAAGCGTTAGACCCGTTAACCGAGTCGCCATGACTTGAGGCGATTCATTCAAAGAACGGCTCGGACACCAACACGATAGGGGACCGCCATGCCCGTAGCGAACAGTCGAATCAAAGGCTTGTACACGATGAGCGTTGAAGAACGTCGCAACCTTGTCGCCGAGGCATGCCGCCTCTCCAAAGAGCACGTTGACGCCCTTTCCGCCCATGGAGAACTTGACGAGGCCGCTGCCGACCGCATGATTGAGAACGTGATTGGAACCATGTCGCTGCCTGTCGGCGTGGCGACCAATTTTGTCATTGACGAAAGGGCCTACCTCATCCCGTTTTGCGTTGAGGAGTCCAGCGTCGTAGCCGCTGCTTCCAACATGGCGAAGCGATGCCTCACCAAAGGCGGTTTCACCACCAACAACGACCAACCGGTGATGATTGGACAACTCCAACTGCTCGACGTTGACGACATCACCCAAGCCATTCAATCCATTGAATCAGAAAAAGAGGCGTTGATGGCCTTCTGCAACGACGTCCCGTCACGGATGATCGCCTTGGGCGGCGGTTGCAAAGGCATCACCACCCATCGACTGACCACCCAACTTGGTGAGATGCTGGTGGTGCATTTCCTGGTCGATTGTCGGGACGCCATGGGAGCCAATGCCGTGAACACCATGGTCGAGCGTGTCGCTCCACGAATGGAAGCGCTCAGCGGTGGACGCGCTCACCTCCGCATCCTCTCCAACCTCGCCGCTCACCGACTGGCGAGGGTCAAGGCCACGTTCACGCCTGAAGAGATGGCCTCGGATGGCACGCACCAAAATGGATTGGACATCATCCAAGGGATCCTCGAAGCCCACGCCTTTGCAGTTGAAGACCCCTATCGAGCCACCACGCACAACAAAGGCATCATGAACGCCATCAGCAGCGTTGCGCTGGCTTGCGGCCAAGATTGGCGAGCCATCGAGGCGGGTTGCCACGCATGGCCATCGGTGAAACATGGCCGATACACCTCAATGTCATCGTGGACGCAAGACGGCGAGGGCAATCTTGTCGGCGAAATGGAACTGCCCATGGCCGTTGGCATCGTTGGAGGGGCTTCCAAGGTCCACCCCGCTGCGCAGGCCAACCTCGCCATTTTGGGCGTTGAAACGGCACAAGAGCTCGCTGGCATCATGGCGTGTGCGGGTTTAGCGCAAAACCTCGGTGCCCTTCGTGCCTTGTCCACCAAGGGCATCCAGGCCGGTCACATGAAACTGCACGCGAAGAACATGGCCGTTAGTGCCGGGGCTGTGGGCGATGAAATTGAACAACTCGCCGCCCGACTTGAAGCGCATGACGGCCATCGGTCGCAAAGCTTGGTTGAAACGTGGTTGAACGAACTTCGCAATTCGTGAAGTTCATTCCTCCTCACTTACAGGAAGAGACGCCTGCACGGTGCCATCCTGCTCCGATTCTTCTCGAAGAACATCGTTGGCTCCCAACTCGTCCAACAGTCCCGAGGCTTGGACCTGTTCACGGAACCAAGCTCGCACCTTCTTTCGGTCGGTGTGGGGGCAGCCAAACGCTTCAGAGAACCGTCGGGTCGTGGCGAGGCGACGGGTGTTGCCGTCCTTTCGTCGGTCAACCATGCCCAACTGAGCCAGTTCACGAACGTAATCGTAGGCCTTCTGACCCAACAATTCAACCAATCGGGACTGCGGCATGGGTTGGTGATACGCGATCAAGGCTGCGGCCTTGAGCAATTTGGGAGGCATGTCGGTTTTGGTGTCCTTTGGCAACAGCGAAGCGATGGCCGGTTTGACTTCAAGCGCCCAACGATCACCAACCTCGGCGAGTTGGAGCGCACCGCCTTTCCGACGTCGCAAGGTCGCTTGGAGCGAGCCGAGGCAATCGAGCATCTCATCGGCGTCGTACCCCAACGCTTCGGACAATTCAGCCACCGACATGGATTTCCCTGAACTGAAGAGGGTGGCTTCAATGAGGGTCTCCAAGGGCATCTCAGACATGGCACATCCTCCTCATTCCACCAACCACTCGTGCTCGGAGAGGTCCGTCGCCTCATCGGCCTGCACCACGGCGGCCTCGCTCGGGTCGGGTACCTCGTCCGCCTCATCATTCAACTTCGCCAGGCGCTTTGCTTCCCGTTCTTCCGCCCGGCGAGCACGCTCGGCGATGGCCTCCAACCGGTGGTCGGAACCCGTGGCTTCGCCTTCGAGGTCTTCAGCGTCGTTCGCCATCATGGCCTCCACGGCTTCGAGCACCTCATGGAAATCGTCGTGGTTCGGCCAAAGGTCTTCGATCATGATGTTCGCCACGGCTTCGCCTTCTTGGGTGATGCTCGCCATCCGGCGATGGGTCAGGAACAACCCCGCAATGAACGAAGCGACAAAGGATTCGCTAGCAGCGTCTTCTGCATCAAGCCCAAAGTTCTGAACCAACAAGGGGCGAAGCTTGGCCATCACGGCCACCAACGGGACGGCTGAAGTCCCTTGTTCAGCGCACGTCGCCTTTAACGCAGTCCAACAACGTTCGATATCGCCCTCCAAGTCTTCGTTGTGCATGCGACCCCCGACGTTGTCGAGGTATTCGCTCAACTCCCGTTCGTGCTCGAGTCGGTTGAGTTCACGCTGCTTGAGGCTTGCAGCATCATCGGCGGCGTCCTTGAACGCCGACAGGAGTTCAGCCAACGTCACCGGCCGGCCTTCGTCACGTCGAACCCGTTCATCAAACAACGAGGGCAGTACATCATCGGCCGCCCCGTCAAGGATGGATTGCGTGAAAAAGAAGGCTTCGTCGTCATACTCGCTTTCCCATCCAAAATTGAATCCTTCGTCCCATTCCTCCTCTTCTTCCTGAGGTTGCACCTTCTCGAACAGGACGGCCGATTGATGATGCAACACCTCCCACGACAGTCGAATCAACCGTCCGCACGCAGGCAAATCAAGGTCCGATTCCTCGTTGACCCGCTTTGAAAACACGGTCAAAAAGGCGGATAAGTCCACGTTCCAGGGATTGAATTCCTCCTCTCGAACAAGGGAAAGAACGAGCGCCACGGAACGGTCAAAGGGGTCGTGGAGGCTTTGATGCTCCGCTTCTTCCGTGGCCGCAATCGCTGCAATGCGTTGACCAAATCGTTCGGCTTCAGCGGCATCCTCGCCGTGGGCGAGCAACTCGTCGATGACCTCTTGTTTGAGGAACCAACGGTCAAGGACACCTTGCTCTTCCGCCATGGTGTCACCTCACGCATCGT
>JALRLR010000050.1 GCA_023254355.1 Candidatus Poseidonia sp. | reverse complement strand
GATGCACGGCTTTGGTTCGAAGCCCGAACCCCCGAAGATTGGGAACTCGTGTACTCAACCGAACCGCATTTGATGCGGGTGAATTCAAACGGCCCCGTTCTTCAATCGGTATCGCCCGCCCTTGGCGCCTACATCAACGAAGACGCTGAGCAAACGGCCTCGTTCACGTTCCACGATGTTGGAGGGTTTACCAACGAAACCTTGTCCGCTTACGCATGGTTTGAAGGCGTCAACGACGGAACCAACGGACAAACCTTGGACGGCATCGCTCAACGGCAGGAATACACGCCCATCCCCTTCACCATCTACGCCAGCGAAAACACATGGCTGGTCAACGTCACGGTCAACGACACGGTGAACGATGATCATCAGTGGACTCGCGTGTTGCTTGAAGGGACCGATATTGCCGGATTTGGACTTCCAACGGCCAGTCCCGAAACCGGCCACGCTCGTTGGGAGTCTCGTACACCAAGCAAAAGCCAGTTGGTGTTGTTTGAACCCACCAAGAACCTCCTCAACGACAACACCATGCGCTTTGAGCCCTCTCAAGAGGTGGGGTGGTCGATGGTCATCGAGGACCCCAACGGGCTGAGCGACCTCCTGGAAGTGCGTTTGGAACTGGGCAACGACGACAACCTGGGCATCAAGTACACGTTGGTGGACAACACCTGCGCCTCTCTCGATGAACGGCTTCAAGTCTTGCCCATCGGTTGTCAAGTCGACACCAGCAATGGACAACTCTCGTTGGACATCACGGCAGAGGTCCAATGGAGCTTGACCTCTTCGGGGCTCATCACCGGCGAAATCGATGTCTTCGTAAAGGACCTCGACGGCACCCAACACTACGATTTCAGTGAGGCGTGGGTCCTTGAGCGGTCCATGACCATCGACATCACCAGTCTCGAAGACGAAGACGGCGTCGTTCAACAGCGTATCAACGAGGCAAGCGTATTGATGGCCGGTGACCAGCTCAACCTTTCGGCCACCGTTCTCCACCTCACCAGCGGGACGCCGTACAACGGTGAATTGAGATTGCGATGGGACGGCTCGATTCAATCCGATGACTGGAGAGGTGGCTTCCCCGTCACCATCACGAACGGTCAACTGTCGGCTTCCATCCCCACGCCGGAGATGTCGGGTCTCGTGCATGATTTGACCATCACCCTGTGGGACCCGCTCCAGACCGAAATTCTAGCGAGTTACGACGTCACGAACTTTGAACTGGACCATCTGCCCCCGGCCCTCTTGCCCTCATCGATTTCCGATACCATCTCTCGCTACCACTTGGACAACGTCCAGGTTGGCGTCAATATTGACGAAGAGCAAGCGTGGTCATCACCGTTGACGCTCACGTGCCAAATCCGCTCGCTCGCCGTGAATTGGGAACCCATCACCTTGGTGCGTAATGCAACGACCGTGTTCAACGGCAACACGATGTTTAGTTTCACGTACGACTTTAGCGAACTGGGTGACCCCTCTACCCTCTCGCCCCAAGCCACGCTGGCCTGCTGGGCAGAAGGCATGGATGACGCCGGCTTTGCGCTCGTCTCCGATACTGGAAACTCAGAACTGAATCCATGGCTGGAAGCACCGCTCAACAACATCGGCCCCGATTTGGCGTTGGAAAACGTCGAGTATACTCCCGATGTCAAAGCGGGCGAGAAAGTCACCCTCTCGTTCTTTGTCGTGAACGGCGGAGAGTCGCTCAACACCCCGTTCAACGCAAGCATCGAGATTCTGCAAGGTGACGAACGAACCCTTGTTGGCCGCTCCATCTTCAGTGCCATGGACGAGAACACGGCGAAATCCGTTCGCCGGTCGTTTACGGCCCCCGAAGGCGAATGGACCCTCCAGATCACGGTTGACCTTGAGCAGCAGATTTGGGAAATTGACGAAACCAACAACGCGTACACCGCCACGTTCACGACCAACGCTGGAGGTTTGAGTTGGGTGGTGTTGGCCTCGAGCGGTGGCGTCCTGGCGTTGTTGGCCGCTGCGCTGTTGAAGCGTCGGTCGGCATCAAACGTGGACCAAGAAGCCATCAAGAACGCCCTCATGGAGACCGGGGAGGCCACCGTTACCCCAACCACCGAACCTCCGAAAAAACGCGGACCCCCCGGAGGAAAGATCGCTTCGACCACCTCGTCAAGCCCAACCAAGGGACCGCCGAAATCCCCTCCTCGAGGCCCCCCAAAGGCCAGCGAACCGGCCGTGGATGAATCGCCTCAAGCGATGGCTGCCAAGTACCTTGATGCCCTTGGTGGCCCCGCCGAATCCTCCGCCCCTTCAACAGGTGCCTCCGCCGAATCCTCCGCCCCATCAACACACGCAGCGGATTATACCCAACTTCCCGGTGGAGGCCAATACGAGTACACGGCGGAAGGGACCTTCTACATCGGCGAGACGTGCGGTCGTTGGCAACTCAATGAGGACAAATCGTTCACGCGACTTCCCGATGAACCGTGATGCCTACCTTGATGTAGGCCCCATCCATCCTCACGTTCATGGATGAAGCGGCAGAAGATATACGCCGTGTTCTTACCATCGTTTACCGAGGCCTCGAATCGCTCTCGCCTCATGACCTCGAGCGCACCTTGTCGTTTGACATGGAATGGGTTGCTCCCCACGAAGCCGAAAAGGCCGTCAAAGCCCTCGTGGTGGCCGGATGGCTTCACGAAGCCAACGGCCTGTTATCACCGAGCGTCTCGCTGGGTGAAGTCACGGTTCCCTTCGGCTGGTTTCCCCGCCCAAACCGCTTGCTTTCACCCGTCCCAGCCAACCAAGCGGCTGCACCCCAACCCAACGTTCAACGAGGCGAAGGAAAGGCGCAAGCCACGGCCCCTGAGGTCGGCCTTCCTGAGACGATGGAGGCAGGTCATGAGACCGGCGGGGACCCACGAGCCAAGTTGACCCAGCGCGTCGTCCGATTTATCGCCCGGCAAAGCGGCCTTGAGGTGGAAGAATTGCACCGCAGAGCCCAGCGAAAGCAGGCAGCGTTTGACCTGATCACGCCGTGGTTGGCGTATGCCCTCGTGGCCCGCGAACAGGGATTGCCGATGAACGAGATCGTCGACGCACTCGCCGTGGTCTGATCACTCGGGGGTCTCGGTTTCCTGGCCACGAGCGGCGAGCTCGACCAAGACCGGGAGCAACATGAGCGCCAAGACCAGCGAAAAGAGCACCGTGACGGCGGTGATCAAGCCGAAGTCTTGGATGATGGGCATGGGCGAGAACAACAGGACGGCGAAACCGGCCATGGTGGTGAGGGCGCTCATGATAAGCGCCACGCCGGTCGTGTCCAAGGCAGCGTGAAGGGCCTCCCAATGGTCGCCACGTTTGGCCATTTCAACCTCAAATCGTCGCCACATGTGTATCGAGTAATCAATGCCGATGCCCAAGGTCAAGGCCGTGACCATCACCGTTAACACGTTCCATTTGAGTCCCAGCAGGGCCATGGAACCGACCACCCACAAGGAAGCAACGCCCACCGGGAACAGAACGGTCACGGCCGGCATCACGCGACGAGTCAAGATGAAGAGCACGAGGAAGGAGACCACAAGGGAGATGAGGGTGCTTTCGATTTGGGTCAGGCTCAAGCCATCAAGCACCGTTTCCAACATAACCAAATCGCCGGTGACATGTATCTGCGCATGGTCTTTGAGTTGGTATTTGAGCGTCCCCGAATCGTCGGTAGCCCCAAGAATTTCAATGAAGTTGTCAATGACGCGGCTTGACTCCACGGACGTGCTCGCCTCAACTCGAATTTCGTGACGCAGGTTGACGATGTTATCGCCGTTGAGATGAACGACTTGGTCAACCCGTTGCTGCCAAGTTTCACCTGTCAACGGGTCGGCCACGGTCGTGTTGCTTGAAAGGGCGGTGAAGAAGGCCCCGAGGTCCAAATCTTCGTCTCGGTCGATGCGCAAGACCTCGCCTCGATCCACTTCAAGGTTGAATTGTTCACCGAGCGACTCGTTTCGCAGTATAGCGTCACGAATCACCGGCAACGGCCCCTCATAGGAAGGGGTCGGCACCCCGACCACATCGTTGTTTGACTCGAGGTCCGAGTGGAAGTAATTTAACTCCGTCAGCAACACATGGTCACCGGGAATGAAGACTTGTCCCTTTGCCGGTTCCATCAAAACATAGACCACCTTCCAACCTGCGCTTTCGTAACTGGAAGACAACTCATCCCGAACGGTCATGATGGGCAAATCTTCGTTCACAAAATCAGCCAAATCAAAGTCGGTCTCCAAGGAAGCGGCACCGTAAACGGCCAAACCAGAGATGAGAATGGTCACCAGAAGGACGCCCACCTGCTGTTTCTGTTGCACCCGCATGATGCGTTCGGAAAGTTGAGGAAGTTTGAGCACCGGTGGGTCCTCGCGCTCTTTGATGTCCTTCTTGAACACCACGTGAAGGGCGCCCACAAACACGGTCGAAGAGACGAACGCCGAAACAACGCCCAACGAGAGGGCGTAACCCAAAGTTGCCAGTGGGGGCAGTGGGGAGATGATGTTGGCCAAGAACGCAGCCACGGTCGTTACCACCGCCAGCGTTAACGGCACCGACAGATGACCAACTGAACGCAGCCAAGATTCGGCCATGTCGGGGTATTCATCCGAAGCGCTTCGCTGAGACCGCTGAAGGTGAATGGCGTAATCGATTCCCAAACCGAGGACAAGAGGGGCCACCGTGGCTTCAAGTGCCGTAAAGACGGCTCCCGAGAGGTTGAGAATGCCGTAGGTCCAAATCAACGCGCTGGTGAGGCCAACCAACGGGAAGACCACTTGATTCACCGAACGGAACGAAACGCTGAGCATGATGACGACGACCACGAAGGCCAGGCCAATGAGAACCAGTAAATTGTCAAACGTGCCTTCGTCGATGTCGTGCGCCAACAAATCGTTGGAAATGACCTCGTATTGCAAGGCGGAATCTTCCGAACGTTCGTCGAACACCCCACGGAGTTGATGTTGAAGCGTTCGACGAACCGATTCTTCGAGGTTAGGGTCCACCTCCAACACCCACAGGGTCGAAGAGGCTGAGGGAATCCCTGTGCCGCTGGCATCGTCCAGATAGTCACACACCGGGTCGTAATCCAGGTCTTTGTGAAGCAAAGCCGCTGAAGCATAGGTCGCTGCCGACAACAACTGATCGTCCGCCGTTAAGCCGCACGACTCGTTATCATCAAAAACCAACGAAAGCACCTCAGGCCAATCGTTCATTGAGGCCAACGAACGCCCATCGGCCTCCTCGTCGAGGGCGAGTTGGAGAATGCCCGGAGCCGTTGTCCAGACGGTGACAAAATCTTGCCGTTTTTCGGATTCGTTCTGGAAATGGGCAAGGTCTTCGCTCATCGTTTTAAGGGCCTCAAGCGCCAATACGTTCGAGCCATCGTCGGCCGTCACGTGAACGAACAGGGGTCGCATTTCGTTGGGAAAATGTTCGTGAATGCGGTCGTGGGCCAACGATGCATCTGTTTCGGGAGAGAACTCGTTCAGGTCGGTCTGAAAGGTTGGGGGCGAGAGGTAGAGGTTGCTGGCCAAAAGGAT
This sequence comes from Candidatus Poseidonia sp., assembly GCA_023254355.1. Taxonomy (GTDB): domain Archaea; phylum Thermoplasmatota; class Poseidoniia; order Poseidoniales; family Poseidoniaceae; genus Poseidonia. The sequence goes on along the minus strand of JALRLR010000050.1, from coordinate 3,996 downwards.
GGTCACCACGGTGAAGACACCCACGATCAACGGGGAAGCGCGTTGAAACGACGGGGCGAGTTTGGCGAGGCGTTCCTCAAGGCCCGCCGTATCCATGGTTTCCCCCTGCGCATGGAGCATAAAAAGAAAGAGGTGATTCTGGGAGGGTCACCCCCGCTTCATCCTCTCTGAAAACCAGGGCAAAACCGAGGCGAAGGTTCAAAACAAGACGGCGGGTCGCTGGGTCGGTCATCATGTCTGTGACGGTTCTGAAGAAGGAAAAAAACGAGCTTCGACTTCGCATCACCGGTGAGAGTCACACCGCACTCCAAGTGTTGCGAGAGCGACTGAACGGTCACAAAGACGTGGATTATGCCAACTACTTCCCGGGCCATCCCGAACTCGACGACCCTGAATTTTACATCCGTACCACCTCGAAAGCAGGTGTTGACAAGGTTCTGAACGACATCATCAGCGGTGTGGCCTCGGAGTTTGACAACGCAAGCCTCTGAGTGGGGCGAGAACATGACCGACGCTCTGGCCGAAGCCATCGGCTTGGTCGGCTATGCGACGAACTCGAACGGCATAGGCGGCGTGATCAAAGCACGAGTGACCGATTTCCGAGTCGAGGAAATCGCAACGCCCGTTCACCTGGACAATCGTGGCCGGTTCACCGTCGCCAAAATCACCCTCACGAATTGGGAGACGAATCGCTTTTGCAATCAACTGGCGTCCAAACTACGCATTCCTCGAAATCGAATTTTCTTTGCAGGGACCAAAGACAAACGGGCCGTGACGTCCCAACTGTTCGTCATCGATGCCCCGATGAACAAGGTCGCTGAAGTTGAATTGCCCGATGTTGAAATCGAGGTCCTTGGCCGGACGCACCAAAAAATTGGGTTCGGCAACCATCGCGGCAATCGATTCACCATCGTGGTCCGGGGATGTTGTGATACGGAAGGTCGCCCCCTCTCCGACGCCGAAGCCCTTGCTGAAGTGGAGCGGATCTCCAGTCAGATGACCGCCTCCTTGGGCCCCAACCGATTCCCCAATTGGATTGGCCCTCAGCGGTTCGGTTCCGGACGCCCGGTCACACCGTTCGTGGGCCGGGAGGTCATCGCCGGAGATTTTGAAGCCGCCGTGATGACCTACCTTTCCATGGAGGGACCGAACGAGGAGGACGAAGCGGCCAGCATTCGCAAAGCCATCCGTGAGAACGGGATCAGCGAAGAATTGGTAGAATCCCTTCCACGCTGGATGGGTTTTGAACGTAGGATGATGGAACATTTGCTGGCCAAACCCGACGACCATGTGGGTGCCTTTTGCCAACTCCCTACAAATCTGCAATTGATGACGGTCCACGCCCTGCAGTCCATCGTCTTCAACAAATCCCTCCAGCGCCGAATTGAGGCTGGCTTGCCGTTAGCGATTCCGGTGGCCGGTGATATCGTGGGTCGTGTGGACGAGAAGGGTCAGCTGGATGTCAATTCGTGCATCGTCACCGAAGAGCGAACCCTGCCACGGATCGCAAGGAACTGCGAAAAGGGCCGTTTAATGACCACAGGCCCGCTTCCTGGAAGCGAGCACAGCACGTCGCATGGAACCCCCGGTGAATTGGAATTCGCCACCATCAAAGCCGAAGGTTTGGATGAGGTCTCTTGGGAGGTCGAAGCCATTCCGAGGTTGTCCACGAAAGGAACGCGTCGAGGTTTGGTCGCCTCATTCGAAGAATTTTCAGTGGACACCGTCCCCATCGCCGATGCTCGCACCATGGGAGAACGTTGGGAAAAAGGGCCAAGCGACGACGATCGCTGGCATCCTGAAGGCGCCTGCCTCCGCTTCCGATTCACGCTCGGCTCAGGAAGCTACGCTACGGTCTTGTTGCGTGAATTCATGCAAGGTCCGCTCTCGAACATGTGAGAGGGTATCCTAGCCTTTGCCTAATCAGTGAACATCGTCCACTCAACGGAATGGATGGGCCGTCAAGACCCGCTCAAATCAAGCCCATCGAGAGAACTTCGATTTCGCCGACGCCATGAATCTCGCTCATCATGGCTTCAAAAGCGTCGGCAAGACCTTCTCCATCGTTCATTTTCACGTGAACTTGGACAAATTTGAGACCGAAGGCCAACGGTTTGGTTTCAACCGCTTGGATGTCGTAGTCGTCGTTGCGCAGAGCGATGATTTGCTCGGCGATGGCGTCGCTGTCAACATCCTCAAGATCGGAATCAGGATTCACTTTGTACGTCATGACCACCATGCCCATGTTCTCACCTCAGGGACCAACGAAACCGCATTCAGGGCACTTGTAGAGGACGCCTTGGTTGCGCACTCGGGGACTTCGACCAATGGGATTGAAACACCCAGGACAAGGGAAGGTCGTGGAGCCTTCATCGGCTAGGGGAACTCCGGAGGAGGTGCAACGGTTGGCTCGTTCACTCATGGGGATGCCTCGCAATGATTCTCCCCACGGCCTCCCCCTCTTTATGGTTGCGTGAGCCTCAGTCCTCGGTCTTCCGCTCAAATGACTTGACAACGGTCAATCGTCCGTGCTTCCCGGTGCTGACCACCAAAGCGCCGTCCCTTGAGCGACACCAACCGGATTCCAATCGAACGATGTCCCCGAGGGTCACCGCCTCGATTTGTTCCCCCCACAACACAAGACCAACAAGACCCGTATCATCGCGCCCGCAGGCGGCAGCGACGTAGCCGGTGTAGGATGGCGAGACGATCAGTCGCCGTGGATAGATGCGAAGGATGACCATTTCCAGTCGCTTCACCGGTGTGTTCGGTTGAAGATTCGCGATTCGGCGAGCGGGCGTTGGCCAAGTGAGTGCATGAGGCGGGTTCATGCCTCGGTGACATCAACTCAATGTTCTTCAAACTCACCGGCCACTTTCCGACGCCGAACCTGAAACGAAGACGGGGTGGGTTCGGGTTCATCTTCAAGGTCGTTCCCCCCAAGGAGTTGGTCCATGGCCTCCTCAAACCGCGCTCGAATCGTCGCCTTGGGAGCCTTCCAAGGCGTGTGATGCTTGCAGACCAAATACACCTCGGAGGAAGAATTGCGGGAAGCATCCGGAGAAAAACGGCGAACGCTGGAAAAATGAGGCTGGACCGCTTGAATGAGTTCATCCACCCCAACGCCTTGGAAGAGTTTGGTGGTGAAGCCACCCCCCTTTCGCAACAACGGCAACGAGAAATCCATCACATCGGCCACGAGCGTGAGTGCAACCGATTGGTCCATGTCCCACTTCCCCGTGATGTCGGGAGAGATGTCAGAGACGATGACATTGAGCAATTCGCCGCCCAATTCACTCAAGATGCGTTCCTGTGTAATGGAGTCGGTGATGTCGCCGGTGAGTAAAACGGCCCCCTCGACCGGAGCACACGGCTGCAAGTCCACGCCAACCACCCGACCTTGTTCGCCGACCAACTCAACCGCGACCTGAGCCCATCCCCCGGGGTGGCAGCCCACATCAAGGACAAAGTCTCCGTCTCGAACCAAATTGAAACGTTCTTGAATTTGTTTCAGTTTGAACGCTGAGCGGGCTCGGTAGCCGCTCGCTTTGGCTTGACGACGCCACGAATCACGTTTGTGATTTTCAACCCAGTGGTCCGCCATCAACGTGTCCTCGTTCTCTCGGGTTCTGCTCAACCACATGAATGCTTTTCCAAAAACCACCGCCGAAGCAAGCAATCAAAGACAACGCCTTCCTCGGCGAGAACGTGAGCGGGGCGTCCTCCAAACGGCGAGGCGGTGTCAGACACGGCGCATCTCTGTTCGTTTTGGCCTTGTTGCTGATGGGGACCGCTGAAGGGAAAATTGTCCCCCTCGACCACCGTTTTGATGAACCGGTCTCGTCAGGCATCGGCGGTCGCACCGTACTCGTTGAAGAGATCACAGCCACGTGGTGCCCATCGTGCGCTCAAATTGACCCCCAGCTCCTGATGGTAGCGGACAGCCATGCCTCTCGAATTGCGCTGGTTGCGTTGCATCCCAGCGACGGCGAGGAT
>JALRLR010000004.1 GCA_023254355.1 Candidatus Poseidonia sp. | reverse complement strand
TCCGGCGCGGAACCGTTTTCGACACCGAGGCGGCTCGCCGTATTGGTGCGCGACGTCGCCCTCCGGGGGCCGGATCAAGAACGACGCATTGTAGGCCCGCCCGTCAGCGCGGCAAAAGATGACGGCGGTCAATGGACTCCGGCAGCCGAGGGTTTTGCTCGGAAACAGGGCATCAGCACGTCAGACCTCACTATTGCAGAGGAAAATGGCATTGAGCGAATTACCGCGCAGGTTACCGAAACAGGAGCAGTTGCTCGGGATGTGATTCCCGAAATCATCAGAGATGCGGTTAATAGCCTGCCTATGTCAAAGCGGATGCGTTGGGGCAGTTCCCGCGACGAATTTCTGCGGCCGGTGCAATGGTTGGTGCTACTTTTGGGGGAAGAGGTATTGCCGTACGAGCAATTTGGTCTTGTCAGCGGAAGGGAAAGCCGAAGGACGGACGCAAGACGCTCATCATCAGGCCATCCCGCAGCGGGTCCAAGGGCCAGATGCGTGGTGTGACTGCTCAACTGCCACCCTTCGTAGCGTGCAGCGAACGTCAATGAATCTTCCAGAGCGCCACCCTCGTCCAGCAAAATCAAGTCTCCGCCGACCTCGTGGAGGCGGTCGAGGTAAGCCTCAGCCGAGAGCTTGCTGGAATGGTATTGAACCCGGACGCCGCGGGGCTGAAGGCGTTCGCCGTAGAGTTCAATCAAGCGTTTGTACGCCTTTTCCTTGGGCACGCCGTGGCTATGAATCACCAAACGGCCCATGGCGGGTGGAGCGAGGGCCTTGATTTGAAGCCGTTGCTGAGGAACAACTCCATGAACCACGAGGCCAAGGGGAGGACATGGGATGGTGGCCGTTCGGGAGAAAGGCCAAACAACGGGTCATCAACAACGACCCCATTCTGAAAGACACCCGAACCTGGCTGGCTGAATTGAGGGATGCTTGCGAAATGAACTTTGACAACCCCGAGGAAGCCCGGCGGCAAATTCGGCACATGCAAGTCGAATGGAAGGACGCCGTGGACCGAGGAGACATGGCACCTCAGCTCCGGGAAGGTTTGGAGAGTCGTGCCTTCCGTCTTCTCTCCTCTTCCGACCAGGAATGGATTCGCTGGTTGGACGACCTCGCTTTTTGGAAAGCAGGGTGGAAACCCACCCAAGACGATGAGAACGAGGCTTGAAGAAGGGCGCCCCACAGCGATTGCCATGGCTCAAACGCCACAGTTGCACCTGTTGTATTCCTGTCCCTTCTGTTGGAAGGTGCGCGGGCTGATCGAACACCTCGACTTGGACGTGGAATTGGTGGGCGTGAACGGGATGAAAATTCGAAAAGAGGTCGCGTTTGCCGGTGATTGGGGCAAGGTTCCGGTCTTCACCGACGAACACGGCGACCATCACGTGGATTCCACACCGCTCCTGCGACACCTTGACGCCACCTACAACGAAGGACGGTTGGCCAACACCGGTGACCAAGCGCGACACGACACCTGGATGGAATGGGTGGACACCCACATGTCCAAAGCCACCGTGCCCATCTTGTACGGCTCCTTGGGCTCGGCCCTCAAAACCACAACCCGTATCTCAAAACTGGAAAAATTCGGATTTCTCTCAAAGCGACTGTACGCCTGGGCGGGGTTCCCCATCATGTGGGGCATCATCGCTCGCAAGCGCGTGAAGAACGACGGTCGAAAGCCCAAACAACTCTGGCACGACCTCCTCACGGAATTCACCGACGCTCATGACGGTCAACCATTCTTTGGAGGCGAAGGGCCGGATTTGGTGGATTTCGCCGCCTTCGGATACATGCGCTCCGTTTCGCCCTTCCCTCAATTTTCACAACTTGAGGACCACCCCGCTGGCATGGCGTGGTACCGACGGATGGAAGCCTCCCTTGCGTGAGTTGATGGCTTTGGCGCCCACCCTCAACGGCCTTGAATTTCATCCCGTTCAAGCCACCTCGGTCATCCTCGGTACCCGGAAAGGAGGGTGGATGCACGCCGGACAGCGACCGTGTTTTGAGACGCGCGTTCCGGCGTTCTTTGTCATGGCTCATCCGTTGACGAAGCGAGACGTCGCTCACGCCATGGGCACGCCGGTCCCCGATGACGCCCCCGACGAACCCATGGAAGACCTCACCTCCAACGATGTCATGGAGTTGGCTCATCACCTGATGCAAACGGAAACCTTCGCTGGCCTCACCGATTCCATGGAAGGGGCGTGGGAACTTCGTCCCCTCTCGCAAAGCGAATGGCGGGCGGCCGTCAACCAAAACATCCTGAACCTCGCCCCAAGCCTCACGGAACGGTTGGCCGATGCGCCAGCGTCCAACAATCTCGGCGCCATGATGGACGGACGACCGCGTCCTAACGAAATCCTCGGGCCCGCCTCCAATCACATGGCCGCCATCGCCGTTCATCCCAAGGACATGGACATCACGGCGATGACCAGCGTCCCGCACGACCGCCCGTTGCCCAACGTGGTGGCTCGATTGGCGTTGACCCCGATTCGTCAAGGTGATGCAAAACGAGTCCCCGCGACCACGGACCGCTGGGGGAACGTGCGCTCTGAACTGCTCTGGATGACCCTCTTGGGCATCGTCCCCTCGTTCTTGATTCCGATCTTCAGGGGAATGAGCGACTACGCCGTCACCGGATGGGTCAACCTGTTGTTCGGTGGCTTGTGTGCGGGCTTCTTGAGCGGAGCCGTGTGGCGGCCAAAACGTCCGTTGTTGCGCTACGATGACGTGTCCTGACCGCCCGTGAGGGTCGCCCACGTGGTGTCCTTTCGCAGGGCGTCGGCCGTGCAGATAGTGGCCATGTTGACGATGTGACGAACGCCGTCCTGACGAGCAACGAGTTGGACGGGGTGCGACATGCCTTCGAGGATGGGCCCCGTCATCTCGGCATCGCCCAATTCCTCAAGCAACTTGTAAGCGATGTTCGCGGAGGCCAAGTTAGGCAGGACCAACACGTTGGCCGGCCCCACCAACTCCATGAACGGATATTCCTCTTGGACGGCCGGATTCAGCGCCGTATCGCTTTGCATGGGGCCGTCGATCATCAGGGTGGGGTCAAGGGTTCGAGCCATCTGAACCGCATCTTCAATCCGCTCGCTTCGTTGAGCTCGAGTGGACCCAAAATTGGAGAAGGACAGCATGGCGACGCGAGGCACGACACCGAATCGGCGCGCCACCTTCGCCGTCTGGACGGCAATTTCAGCCAAGGTCCGGCTGTCGGGATACACGTTGACCGTGGCGTCGGCCAAGAAGATGGTTCGCCCTTTGACGTTCATCATGTAGCAGCCAATCACGCAGTGGGCATCGTCGGCTTTGCCAACCAATTCCAAGGTAGGACGCAACACATCGGCATAATTTCGACTGACCCCCCCAACAAAGCCGTCGGCGTCACCCGAGGCCACCATTTGGGCAGCAAAGTAAGGGCGGCTTTTCAACAAGCGAGCAGCGTCAGGCCACGTGATGCCTTTTCGCTGTCGCCGTTTGAAGAACGCATTGGCATACACCGTTTTTCGCCGTTCGTCGTAGCGAGGGTCGAACGCCTCGTAGGTGAAGTTCAGACCCAGTTCCTCAACCATCCGGTCGATGCGGTCAACGGGACCGAGCAAGATGGGATGGCAGATGTCTTGTTCAACGAGTTGGGCGGCGGCTCGAAGCACGGGTTCTTTGTCTCCTTCGGGGAACACGATGCGCTTGCCTTTGCCCTTGACTTGGTTGATGACCTGTCGCATCACGGAATAGGATTCACCCAACCGTGCCTCCAATTCCTCACGGTATCGGGTGAGGTTGAACTCCTCCGAAGTCACGCGAGCAACGCCCTCCTCAATCGCCGCTTCAGCCACAGCGGCCGCTTCCCAAATCAAGACGCGGCGGTCAAACGGCTTGGGAATGATGTACTCCGGCCCGTATTGCATCACCACTCCGTCGTACGCAGCCGAGATGTAATCGGGCACGGGTTCCTTGGCGAGGGCCGCCAGGGCTTTGGTCGCCGCCATTTTCATGTTCTGGGTGATGTTTCGGGCACGAACATCCAACGCACCTCGGAAAATGTAAGGGAAACCCAACACGTTGTTGACTTGATTGGGATAATCGGACCGGCCCGTGGCGATGATGGCGTCCTTTCGAATTTTCAGCACCTCTTCGGGCAAAATTTCGGGAGTTGGGTTCGCCAAAGCGAAAATGATCGGTTTGTCCGCCATGCTGGCGACCATGTCGCCGCTGACCAAACCACCGCGCGAGAGGCCCAACATGACATCGGCGCCCTTGAGTGCATCGCTCAAATCCCCGGCGGGACGGTCGTGGGCAAACGGTGCTTTGTATTCGTTCAATTCGCCGTTCTTGAGGCGCGCCTTGGTCACGATGCCTTGGCTGTCAACAAGCGTGATGTTGGCCATCTTCACACCAATGGCGACGTAATGGTTCGCGCAGGCGATGGCGGAGGCCCCGGCGCCGATGACGACGACCTTGAGGTCGGCCAGGGCTTTGCCCTGCAATTCTGCAGCGTTCAGCAAGGCTGCGGCGGAAATGATGGCCGTACCGTGTTGATCGTCGTGCATGACCGGAATGTCGGTCGCTTCCGCTATTCGGCGTTCAATTTCAAAGCACTCGGGAGCCTTGATGTCTTCGAGGTTGATGCCCCCGAAGGTCTTCGAGATGTTGACCACCGTGCTGATGAATTCCTCAGGGTCTTCGGTATCGACTTCGATGTCAAACACGTCAATGCCGGCGAAGGTCTTGAGCAGCAACCCCTTGCCCTCCATGACCGGTTTGCTCGCTAATGCACCGATGTTGCCCAAACCGAGAACGGCGGTCCCGTTGGAAATCACCGCCACCAAGTTTCCTTTGGAGGTGTAACGGTAAGCATCCTCGGGTCGCTTCTCAATTTCCAGACAGGGGTAAGCAACGCCTGGAGAGTACGCCAAGCTCAGTTCATGAGCCGTTGAGTGGGGCTTGGTGGGGACCACCTTGATTTTTCCATGCGGCTCGGCTTCGTGGTATTGGAGCGCTTCATCTCGAAGCATGCGGTCCTTTTTCTTCATCGCCATGGCAAGCCCAATCGGTTGGGAAACGGGAAAGCGTTTGAGGGTTGTGCGCCCGATGGCGGGTTTGGGGCCCGTCTTGGTGATGATTGACCACAGTCGCTCGTTTTTTGACGACGAAATCCACGAAGCCGCGATGCGTTGTTGTGTCATTTAGGGGCCTGTTTCAAATACGGGGAAAGTCCGGTTCATCCCATGAACAAGGCCCGCCAACCGGCCACCAGCACTTCCGGAGCGCAGCGTGCCATTGGCATGGTCATGCTAATGCTGCTGATGTCCATGAGTCCCATGGCCATGCTGCCATCGGTTTCGGCCCATGCCGAACCCAGCGGCGTCACGTGGCCGCTTCAAGGAAGCAACGACACTGGATGGGTGCAATTGGATGCGATCGGTGCGAACAGCGCGACTGGCCAACAAGCCACGGCCGACTGGAACCTGTCCTTCGCTCCCGGTGCCGAGTTGTCCAACGTAACCCTCGAGCTCCGGGTCAGTGGCCAAAACGGCATGACCATCGACAGTCCACACTTGACCGTCAACGGCATGGGGTTGTCCCTGTTTGACTGGCGGGGTCTCGGGGTCCTCGGGGAAGCCAACGCCTTCGCCTCAGGACCCACCTACAGCGGACGCTTGAACCCCAACAGCAATTCCGGGGCTGGATGGACGCTGCCTTCTGATGCTGAAATCACCGAGATGATCATTGAAGTGCTGGCGCCTTCCGACGCCTTGGTTTCGCTGATGCCGGTGGAGTTCGAAATTCACGATTCGGTGGTCGACCCCGAAACCGGCTTGCTCTACCTGGCCACCTCCGAACGCTTGTTGGTGCTTCACGCCAACAACGACCCGATGATCGTTGACGGCTACGATTACACGGCCGAAGGCGGTGTGGTGGACCTCGAAGTTGACGGGAACAACGTCCTTCATCTGCTTCTGGGCGATGGAACCTTCCGCGCCCTGTCGTTGACAGACAGCAGCGTGCAGACCCCGCTTCGCACCGCCACCATGGACAAGTTCCTGGTCACCGCCTCCGGAGACGTGTTCGCCGCTGATGGCATGGGCCTGTACTCGTGGACGGGCAGCGCTTGGAACCCTGAAGTTTCGGTGACGAGCAGCGATACGCCCACCGAAGCGCTGGCCATGGCCGAAGTCAACGGCATCGTTTACGCCGCCGTCGCTGGCGCAGGCGTGTTGCGGTTCAACACCGCCAATGGCCAGCCCCTCTCGACATGGAGCACGGCGAACAGTTTGCATTCCGACTATGTTGTGGCCATGGAAGTGTCCGGCAATCAATTGTTGCTCGGTTCGACCGACACCGGAGTTGGTCGCTTTGATTACGCCTCTGGCTTTTGGCTTTCCACCTGGACATCAGCCAACTGGCTGAACAGCAACGACATCGGTGGCCTCCAACGCGTCGGCAGCACGTTGTACATTCTCAACGGCGATTCAATCCACACCTACAACGTCACCAACGGGGTGTTCTCCACCACGTACTCCTTGGCGAACCTCAACCTCGCCGGCAACGGTGAATCCCTCCTCGTTTGGGATGCGGTCGGCCCGGCTGCACCCCCCTCAACATCGTTGCTGGTCGACGATGGAAGCGGAACGCTGGCTCACCTCGTCCCGGGACAAACGCCCTTGCTTGAGGACAACCTCGTGCTGGCCAGCGGGCCGGCAAGCAACGACATGACGGCGGTTGTTGAATTGGACGGCATGCTTTACATCGGTACGGGGGACGGAACCGGCCTCTTGCGCTACGACCTTGCCAACACCGTGTGGCTCCCCCCTTGGACCGCCCTCAACGACAACGTCATCGCCCTGGTCACGGGCCCGTCATCCGGAGGGGGCAGCGACGCCTTGTTCGCCGGTATGGAAACCCAACGCGTGGTGAAGGAAATCGATGCCAACGGTCAAGTCGTTTCGACCTTCGACGGGACCAACGGATGCTATCCATCAACCTCGAACATTCTCAGCCTGGACGTAAACCAAGATGCGGTGGTCATGACCCTCGACAGCGGCGTGTTCGTTGTCTTTGACAGAGCCACCAGCGGATGCACCTCGTACGACACCACCAACGGTTTGCCGACCTCCTTTGTGGGCGATGTCGCCCTCTTCGGTGACAAAGCCTTCGTGGCCACGGAAAACCAAGGTGTGTTGCGCTACGACATCACCAACGACACCTGGCTTCAGCCATGGGGCTCAACGGGCGTAAACGGCGTCAACGAAGCCCCGGTCGCCATGGTGGGCAGCGTGCTGCACCTTGGACTCCAAGGATACGGCGTCGCACGAAAAGACATGAGCACGGGTGAAATTCTCTCCCCGCTCACCGCTGCGAACCGAGGCGGCGTGTTGCCATCCGACCAAATTTACGCCCTCGAATCGGACGGGTCGAATTTGTACATCGGCACCCTACAAGGCGCTCGAAAGTGGGACGGGCAACAAGCCACCAACTTCGGCCAAGGAAGCTCGTGGCAAACGCGACCTCAACAATTCTTTGATTTCGCCATCGACGGAGGTTCGCTCTACGCGGGCACCAACATCGGCCTGTGCAAATACACCTTGTCGACCATGGCCGTTGATGATTGTCAGAACGTCTACGACGGCATGCCCAATTGGGCCACGTACAGCGTCGGCGTTGACGCCACCTACGTCTACGGTGGCACCAATTCCGGGGTGGGCCTGGTGACGAAATCCAACTTCCAGCACGACACAAACTGGGGCGAAGGAACCCAAACCGGCAACGCCGTGGTCGAAATCATGGGCGACATCGCTTACATTGGCACCGAAGGGCTGGGGGTGCTGCGCTACAACATCACCTCCAACCAATGGCTCACGCCGTTCAACGAAGACAACGGGGTGCTTGACGGAGGGAACGACGACGTCACGGGCCTGGTCGCCGACATTCGCCCCAACCTGCTGTGGGTCGGCGGAGGCGACGGTTTCCAACTGATCAACGTCACGACGGGCGCCGAAGCCTACGACATCGAGACGAACAGCGTCCTCTACAACGCCAACGGCGACCCTCACGATTTGATTGTTCACAACAACATCCTCTATTATCACGCCAGCACCGCAAGCGATGAAGTCAGTCGTTTGGACCTCGTGAATTTCACGGCACCCAGCAACCTCGACATGGGAGCACAGGTCGGCGAGAACGGCGGGGACATCGTGAAAATGGAACTGGCTGGAGATGAATTGCTTGTGAGCGTGGTCTCTGGACAATGGTGGAACGCCGACGGTTCGGGTGGCATCGCTCGCTGGAACACGGTGACCTCCACCTTCGCCACGAACATCTTGCCCACCGGTTCCATCGACCGTGTGACCGCCTACGAATCCTCCAACGGCAACACGTGGGTGGCGTGGGGCGAATTGAAGCTGGAGTTGTACGATGCGAACCTCTCGCTGGTCAACTCGTGGACCTCGTTTGACTTGCCCATCCGAGGCATCGTTGAGCACAACGGCGAAACCCTGTTCGCCACCGAATCGGGCATCCTGCGCTACAACGAAACCACCAACCAGTGGAGTTCAAAGTGGGAAGCTGGCAACGGCCTTCCCAACAACGCTGGGAGTGTATTCTACGAATTGTGGACCGACGGTTCCAACCTCGTCGTCGGAGGGGTCCGATTCAGCAACTTTGGCGGCTTCATTGAAGGCGTCATCTCGCACCGAAACTCAGCAGGCGCTTGGACCGCCTACGCCGCCGACTCCAACACGAACATCCCCGACGGCTATCCCATCTCGATGGAGATGTGCGGTGGTTTACTGAACATCGCCATGTACAACGGCAACGGCGGCATCGCACGAATCGACCTGCAAAACGCCTCGGTCCAATCCGACTTTGACCGCAGCCAACTCGACGGTTTTGCTCCCGCCTCGGTCGCTTGCGACGCTCAAGACACCTTGTACATCGGATACTACAACGACAACCAACCGATCACGCGCTACAGTTACGTCTCCAACGCTTTCCTCTCGAGCCTGACCACCTCCAGCCATAACCTTCCCAGCGACCGTGTGTGGTACGACGGATTGGCTCACTCCGGCACGCAACTGCTCGTGGGCCACGGCATCGGGGCATCGGGCTCCAACGTGATTGGAGGCGGCTATTCCACCATGGTCGCCAACGGGGCCACGGCGCTGCAAGCCCAAGTCTACGGCGGTGGTTCCTCCGTGACCTCGTTCCAATGGCAAGCCAGCAACTCACAGTGGTTGATCGGTCAAGCCGGTGGCGCCTCGGGCTACAGCCATGTCTCCACGCTTTCCTCCTCTGGCATGCAGAAACTCGTTGACTTGCCCGGCTTGGTGAGCGGACAGGTTTCGGCCATGGTGGCCAACAGCACCCATGTTTGGGCGGCGACCGGAGGCGGTCCCCAGTTTGGCGTGGGCAACGGCGGTGGAAGCGGGACAGGGCTTCTGCAAGGCACGTTCCTTCCCAACGGGACCGTGGAATGGCAATACGGATGGACCCTTCCTGGGAACACCGTCGCCAGCGACTTGCATTTGCAAGGCACCTCCCTCTACATTGCGTCGAACCCCGATGGCATGCACAAGCTGGACACTCAAACCCGAACGATTTCAGCCATTTCGGGGTCGTTGCACGGGAAATTCGACACGATGCACACGTACAACAACCAACTCGTCATCGGGCTGGCTGGCGATGGAGGCAGTCCTCCCGGCGTGCAACTCTTTGACCCGGCCACGGACCAATTCGGCAACGGCCGATTGATCGCCGGTCTACCCTCCAACATTGTCAACGGCTTTACCGACACCTCCTCCATCCTGTACATCGCCACCAATGGAGGCGTGGGGCGCTGGAACTACACGACCAACGACTGGATGGATTCCATCACGGCGAGCAACGGCCTGCCCAACGCCATCGTTGAGGACGTCGCTGCGGTGGGGAACATCGTTTACATGGCCACCCCTTCGGGCGTCTTCGTTTGGGACGCCAACAGCAACACCGGGTCAACCCTAACCACCAACAACGGGTTGATGGGCAACTCGGCCTGGGGATTGGTGGCCCAAACCAGCAGCAGCGGGACCACCACCCTGCTCATCAGTCACGACGGGCGAGGATCCGAACGTCCCGGCGTGAGCCTGCTCGATGCGGCCACCAACCAAGTGGTCTCCACCCACCGCTTTGACCAACTGCCTTCGAACACCGTTACCTCCCTCACGGTGGATTGGTGGGGTGTTCACATCGCCACCGCTGGTTGGCCGCTCACGCATTGGAACGCTTCCAGTGGCGACTTTGAGGACGGCGTGGCGTTCATGCAATCCCAATACCCCGTTCACGGAATGTTCAGCAACGGGGACGAGGTATTGGCTCTTGGAGGCGACGACTTCGCCATGTTGGTTGAAGCCCGTTCCACGAACCACAACTCGCTTCAGACCTTCCGACCAGGCAACGTTGTTGGCGGTACGTTGGGCACGAACACCGTATGGTTGCTCACCGAAGAAGGCTTGCGGGGGTACGCCAACGGCGGCCAATACCCTGCCATGGAACAGAGTTCGATGCGACGAGCGTTGCCGCTGACGCTTCGCGCCATGAACAACGGAGGCGGCATCAACGTCACGGACATGACGCACCCTGGCATGAGCATCCAACTCATCGACGCCAACGATCCGTTTGCTTTGGACTCCACCATGGGCACGCCTGGAGCCCACAACCTGCTGTTCCAAAACGTCCCGATCGTGATGACCTCGCCCGTGACCGGTGCAGCCGTTTGGGCAAAATCGGTGTCGCTGAAATACGACGTCACCCTCGACATCAGCAACGACCCTGCATTGGCCCTTAACCTGCAAGACGCAGTGGACAACGGACAACTCTACAACAACACCCGCCATGTCTCTCTGAGGCTCTACGCCCCGTCCAACGGCACCCTTGAAGCTCGACTCACGTACGATTATGTTCGCTCAGACACACCGGTCACGATGGAAGGTTTGGTCGACCGACCCGACGATGGTGGGGGTGCCCTCACCGCATCGTGGTCTCTGGTTCACGACGAAGACTTCGCCCGCTACCTCGTGTTTGTCAACGAAGGGCCGTGGGCCAGCGCTCCGAATGAATTGATGTTGCTCGGGCAAACCCCGGACAAAACAATCTCGTTGCACAGCCGGCTTTCGGCCGATATTGAGACGGCGAACGGTCTGCCGCTCAAAGATGGAACGGACTACCACGCCGTGGTTGTGGTTGAGTACAACGACGGTCGCTGGGGGGCTGTGTCCGCCCCGTTCGGCCCGGCCAGCCCCAGCGACGAAGTGCCAAAGGCGCCTGCTTGGGCAACGGCTCAAGCCATGGGCTCCAACGGTGACGACGGCGACGTTGAGGTGGAATGGGCTCGATGCACGGCACTTGACCTTGCCGCCACCAACATCTACGTGGGAACCACCCTCATGACGGATGCTTTTGGTCGCACCCCGCTCACCACCATCGCACCCAACGAAGGCAACCAATCCGTTCTTTCACTCACCCCTGGCGTTCCCGTCTGGATCGGCTTCACCTGCACGGACGAAGCGGGCCAGGAGAACCTCTCCGACATGACGGTGGTGGGACCGGTCGTACCGACCGGGGAACTGAACGATAACGAAGCGCCAGCGCCGATCGAAGGAACGGTAGCCAGCGATGTCCCCGAAGACGAGGGCGGTCGCATTTCCGTGACGTGGAACGGCAGTTCGGCGGAAGATTGTGCCTTCTACACGGTGTACATGAGGCAAGGAAACCACACCGCGAACGGCGACATGGGGTCCATTGACGGCTTCTCCCAGGCCGCCATCCTCAATCCCTGTGATGAAACCCAAATCGTCATCACCAGCCTTGACGGCGTCCCGCTCATCGACGGACAGATCTACACGGTGGGCGTGGTGGCCTACGATGTGTGGCTCAACGGCAACACGGAGGTTGTCAACCTCGTCACGGTCACGCCGTTCCAGAACATCGTCGGCCCCGGCACGACGCCGCCGCGAATCACGGCGCTCATGGCCTTCGACCACCCCAACGACGACGGAACGGCCATCGACGTGGTTTGGGAGCCTTCAACCGTCGACGACTTCGCATCCTACACGGTATGGGTGTCCAGTGCCCCGGTGGAGGACCTTTCGTCCGCCTACGCCGCCTTTGGTACCAATCCGGAAAGCTGCGGGTGTTTCTCCTTCAACAAACAATGGATTGATGAGCGAACCAACCCGATTGAACTCACGCTTTCCACCGCTCTCTATGTCCCGCAGGGAGGCGCCCTGACCGAAGGTACGCCAGGGCTGATTCAGCCCGGTGTTGAACTGTTTGTCGCCGTCACGGTGCACGATTTGAAGGGGAACGTCCATCTCACCGAACTTACGCAGGTCAGCGTCACGCCGGTGGACAATCAAAACGACAACACGGCCCCCGAACGAGTGACCGAACTCACGCTGAGCGACCGTCCAAACGACGACGGGTCGGCGCTGCTCTTGACGTTTGGACCGTCGAGTTCCGGTGACGTGGCAACGTACGACGTATATGCGGCCACCTACAACTTTGATGGAACCGTCTCTCAACAAATGGCCCCCGTCTCAACGCTGGGCCGCAACCCGTCCATGCCCGTGGTCATCGACCTCGTCGCAGGCGATGCACCCGTCATCCCTGGCCAAGAGATTTGGGTGGCCGTTGTGGCCACTGATTCATCGGGCAACGCCTACACGACCCTGCTGACGATGGTATCGGGCACCTCAACGGACGAGGGCATCACCGACCCGGGCAACTATTTGCCAGACATTGAGAAGGTTGAAGTCGGCTGGTCCACCGAAACCGATGTTCTGGTGGAATGGCAACATTCGGTGAACGCCAACGTTCGCGGCTACCACATCTACATCAGCGAGGAAGCGTTTACGTCAACCGATGACGCCACGATGGTCGGTCAAACGGTTTCGGCCAACACCTTCCTCATCACGCCGGCGCTGTTTGAAGCGTTGAGCAACGATACGGCGTGGTTCGTTGGGGTCGTCCCCTATGACGACACCGTGGCCAAAACCACGGTTGAGGTCGTGAAGTTGGACCCGCTGGAAGTCGGGGGCACCGGTGAACCGACCGGCGATGAAACGGGACAACTTTCCTTAGACTCGCTCCTGACCGGGCCGAATTTGATCGCTGCGGGCATGCTCATCATCATCTTGCTCTTGCTGGTTGTGGTCGTCCGTTCTCGTGGTAACGCATCGCAACGGTCCAAGAGCTGGGAACTTCAAGAAGCCACTTGGGGCATTCAAGGCGATTGGGACACCCCGCCCACGATGCCAGCACCCAGTGCACCAACGTCGGCTCCTGCGCCGCCCCAAGGCGTTTCCACTCAGCAAGCCAACGACCTGTACGCTGCCGCCAACCAAATTCAAGAAGCAAATTTCGGTCGCCAAGCCTACCAACCCGAACAACCGGTGCTCAGGCCTCAGGTCAACCAAGACGTGCTGAACGGACTGTTGGATGAAGTGGAACCCGTCCAGAAGCGACCGCAAATCGATACGTCCTTCCTCGACGACCTGCTGTGAGGGCCCAGCATGGAGCGTCAAGGACCGCGAAGTGAAGTGTTTACCACGACGTTGGTGAATGAAAAGGGTCACGTCGCCGACTGGCCCATGCATCTTGAGCGCCTTGCTGAGCACGCACAGCGACTCCGAATCACCTTGCCCACTGAACCACCGGTGCTCCCCTCTCACGACAGCGAAGGGTGGAGGTTGGCTCGTCTTGCTTGTCGAGCGGGAACGAACACGTGGCAGGTTGAGGTCAGAGACCTGGCTTTTCGAAACGAAGCCATCGACGCCATCGGTGTACCTGCACCGCGTTGGAACGAACGAACCAATGGATGCAAGCACGGCGAATGGGAGCCGTACATCAAGGCCAAAGAAGCGGCCGAGGCAGCCGGGTGCGATGCGGCGTTGTTGATTCACGAACATGCGATCGTTGACGGTGACCGAGGCACGCCGATGGTCTTGGACGAAGACGGAACCGTGTGGCTTGCACCCGAAAGCGACGGGGGCGTCAACGGCATCACGGCCTCGGTTCTTGAACGAAAACTCCCCGACCAGGGCTTCCCCGTGGTTCGAGGGCGTTTGAACGAACGAACCGTGGCTCGCTGCGCAGAATTGGTCTTGGTGGGCACCGGGATGGGGGCGTGCCGGGTTGACTCGCTGGACGGAGAAGTCGTTGGCACCTCCAACCTCCTCTCCGACCAATGCCAACGCCTGCTTCGGGAATATTTTACCGAAGAAGCCTCGTGGTCGCAACCGAGGTTGGACCGTGTCGGATGATGTACCTGCCATGGTTCACCGACTCACGCAGGAGGGTCTGCTCGGAAAAATGGCGCTCCGCTACGGCTCGCCTGACAAGACGCTTCTGGTTTCAGCGGGTCCACCCTCCCATCTCGCTTCGTGGTCCTTGGTGGCAGCACCTGCCAAGAAACGGGTCGTGATCCGTCAACCTTCCCGTGATTTTCTTCCGGCGGCACCCCCCCATTCCCCGCTGAACGGCGACCTACGCCTGCAAGCAGAAACACCTCGACTCAGGGCCGAAGTTGAGGCGTGGAAACACGGTTCGTGGTATCACAGCGTCACCCTCCATGCGGACAACCTCGAAGATTTGATGATCAAACTCAAGCCGGAGACTTCGGCCGCACCGTTTCATGTTCAACACGGAGCGGTGTTTCCAGAACGACCGTTTTGGTGCGGCGCCTTGGCCTATGATTTGCTTCAATGGACCCAACCGCTACGCCTTCAGCACCCACCAGAAGTCGGCGCCTTGCTCGCCGTGCTGTGGTGCGTTGACGGCGGCCTCGCCCTGGACGCTTCGAACGGACGTTGCACCGTGTTCGGCAACGACGTGGCTTGGTGCGAACGGGCTGAAGAAGCCCTTCGACACCCCTTGACACCCCTCCAGTCACCCCCCCTTGTCCAACATCGAGAGTCGGTGACCCATACGGACGAAACCCATCAAGACAACATCCAAGCCGTTCGAGACGGCATCGTTCGAGGACAAGTGTACCAGGTCAACGTCGGAAAGCACTGGCGCGGGGAAATTGACCATCCGTACAACGTCTTCCACCGACTGCTGGACATCAACCCTGCACCGTACGCGTCCTACGTTGAAGCCGAAGACCTCGGCTTCGCCTTGGCAAGTTCATCCCCCGAATCGCTGCTCACCTGCGATGGTACCATCGTTTCCACCGCCCCCATCAAAGGCACCTGCCCGCAGGGGAGGGACATCGCCGAGAGCGAACGACTCCGTCAAGCGATGATCGAAGATGAAAAAGAACGGGCAGAACACCGAATGTTGGTGGACTTGATGCGAAACGACTTGACGCACATCGCCCGACCGGGAACGGTCAAAGTGGACCGCTTTGACGTTGAAGCCTATGCCAATGTCCAACACTTGGTAAGCCATGTTTCGGGAACGCTTCAGCCCACCTCAACCGGCGCTTCGGCCCTGCAAGCCGTGTTTCCAGGCGGGTCCATCACGGGATGTCCCCGAACGGTGGTCTGTGCGGTCATCGATGAGTTGGAACAGATGCCGCGCTCCTTCTGGACCGGTTCCATCGGCTACATCGATGTTCATTCAGGGCAAAGCGCATGGAACATCTTGATTCGGACGCTGGAGGCCCATCGAAAAGGAGGCGTTTGGCACGCCTCCGCGGGGGCTGGAGGAGGCATCACCATCGCGTCCGACCCGGTCAAGGAAGTGGCTGAAGCCGCGTGGAAAGGAGCGGCCCTTCGCTTGGCCGCAGGATGGATGCGGGCCGAGCATGCCGTCCTCCCCACCGCTTCATTGAGCATCCATCCGGTCAACGCCCCGCTGTTTCGACCTGCAGATAACGCTGAGAGCGGCGCCATACAACGGCTTGAACAGGCCCTTAGCGACCCGGATTCAACCGGTGTGCTCTTCATTGACAACCTTGATTCGTTCTCGATGAACATCGCTCATGCCATGGCCCTGACCGGCCACAACGTCACGGTGTTGGAGGGGCGGTCACCCGCCTCCCAAGCATGGCTTGACCCCGTAGCGCTGAACGACCTGTTGGAGCGATTGCAGCCGTCTCATTTGGTGCTGGGGCCCGGCCCCGGTACGCCGGATGACTGCCCGCTCACGTTGGCCTTGGCCCATCATGCGTTGGCGGGGCAGTTGGACCTCCCGGTGTTGGGTATTTGCTTGGGCCATCAAGCCCTCGCCAAAGCCGACGGTTGGCACATCGTTCCTTCACCCCACGGACCCGTACACGGGGTGCCAACCGTGATGATTCACGACGGTCAAGGCCTGTTTGAGGGCAGCGCCGTTGCCGAGACGTTGCTGACTCGGTACAATTCGTTGGTGGCCCTGCCAACGGGCAGCCATGGCCTGCGAGTGAACCTCACCGAACGAGACACGGGTTTGAACATGGGCATGCATCATCCAACCTTGCCAATTCACACCCTCCAAGCCCATCCAGAATCCATCGGGTCGCCCGAAGGGGCTTCCTTGTTACGGGCGTTTCTGGAAATCGAATCGGATGGTTGAAGAATCCCTTCCCGCTGGGCAGCATGAGGAAGCATCATGCCAGCGTGTCGTCACTGCGGAAGCACGTACCCTCGTGAATTTTTCATCCACGGCAACGGACCCAACACGCAAGTATGCGTTCAATGCGGCGTTGACAAAGGACTCGTGACCAAAGAAGAGGTTCCCGTCCTCTTTGACAAAGACACCTCGAGTGCTCGTTTCTCAACGGTGGCTCGACGCTACAGCGTGTTCCTCTATCTTCCGTTTTTGTGGGTGCTCTGGGCCGCAACCCTCTCGGACGTTGAACCGTGGGGGTTGTTTTTCCTCGGTTTGCTGCTCCTGTTGACGTTGGCAGCACCCGTTCTGTTCCTCTACCGAGGCGGACGATACTCGGGCGACATGGCTCGACTCACGCCTGCCTACGACCGACCAAAAGGACATTGATTCACGTCTTGGCGTGAATCTTCAGCACATCGTTGTCCGAGAGTTCGTGATCTGCACCCACCACGCGTTTGGTGCGTCCGTCCACGCCTCGAATGAAACCTTCACCAAGGTCAGTGTGCACGCGTCCGGCCAACGCTTTGGCATGGAGTCCACGTGGCACCACGAAGGCATCGGGCAGCACTCGACCATCCCCGTCAACCCAGTGCGTTTCATCCGCAACGGGATACACCACGATGTGGTCAAGTTCCGCAAACAGCACACGATCCATCAAACCAGCAAGCCCGGTCCCGCCCATCATTGCCAGGCGTTGCTGCATGTGGTCCAAGGCTTTTGATTGAGCCTCGCTCAACGAAGCAGAGGCTGGAACCTCAAACGAAGCATCGCCGGGTTGATATCGAATCAACCCCGAGCCGCTGGCTCGACGCAACGCCAGTTCCATGTCAGCCATGCAGGGAATCATCGTCAACTCTGGAAAGGCCTCAACCACGCTGGGAGGTGCGATGTCGGCCTTGTTGGCCGCATACACGATGGGGAACAGTTGCTTTCGGAGGCTTTGGCCCAACGTGCGCAACACGGCTGAATCCCAATCCCACGGTTTCTGGTCGGTGGGGGCGAGGTCGCGAAAGTTCGCCATCGCTTGAGCGACCTTGGTGGGCGTCGCCCCCAAGCCACTGAGGCGCTCATGAACAAAACTCGTGAGGCCTTTTTCGCCTTCGGCTTGGACGCGTCGTACGCCTCGATTCCACCCTTCCGCAAGCAAGCCACCGATCCAGGCGTCCAATTCGTCCTGAAGAAACGCCACCTCGGCACGAACGCGCCCCACCGCCTCCTCGGCTGAGGAAGCGGCCCCCAAGAACTGGCCCTCTTCGTCCGTGGTCCCGGCGGCATCGACCACCTGAATCAAGACATCACAGTTCGCCAAATCGGCCAAGAAGGCATTGCCTCGACCCCTGCCTTCACTGGCCCCAGGCACCAAGCCCGCTACGTCGACCAACGCCACCGGCACGGAACGGCGATGATTCACGCATGTCCCGGTTCTCGGTTCGCAGAGACTGCCCTGGCGGGGGTCCTCCGCCGATGCAGGTTCCAAACGCCCTTCCCCCTCCAATCTGGCCCGCAGGGCTTGGCACGGACAGGGCTGACGTGCTTGCACAAAGGCAACGCCGACGTTGGGGTCAATGGTGCAGAACGGGTAATTGGCAATGTCCACTTGTGCCAGCGTAGCGGCGCTAAAGAACGTGGATTTGCCAACGTTTGGTTTGCCAACCAGACCGATTCGCACCTTCATCACCCGATGAAGGCATCACTCTTCTTCAGAGTTGGGCGTGATGTTGTGGTCTCGCTTGATTTGAGCGATGGCAATGTCAAGCTCGGGAAGGTTGAGTTCCCCATCCCCGTCAAGGTCCATGCTCTCAACGAGTTCAGCCGCTTCAATCGACGAGAGCGCGTTGATGTTGGAATTCTCCAAGGCTGCCAAAAATTCCCGGCTGTCGATCTTCCCTGAATCATCAAGGTCCATGCTGCGGAACAACTGGAAGACCGATTGGTTGGAGTCAACCAAGTATTGAACGAAATCAACCATGGCTTGGGCCGTGGTGGCGGGGAACTCCTTGATTTCGTCGTTGTGCAGAGAGGCGTCCACGCCGATGATGGTGGAGCCGCCATCGCTGGACTCGCCGGCACTGACGATCAACTCGGTGTCCACGCCCACACCCCGACCGATGAGGGAACGGATGGTGGTTGAAGAACCCTCAACCAGCGTGTAGGTGCTCATGTCGGACGAAACGGTGCTGTCGATGGACCGCCCGGTTGCGGAAATACCGGTCCGAATGGTGACCATCGTGGCCAAAATGGCGCCGATGCCCAAGAGGTAGAACAGCGCTGACCCGGTGAGGTAAAACCCACCGTTGTTGGCCACGACGTCCTCGACCTCGGAAGCGGCCACGGCATTGGCGGTGAATTCACCGGTCAGGAAGGTCAAGGTCGAGGCCACGCCGCCAACCAAAACCAGCCAAGCGGCCATGGTGGCGGTTGAAGGGGTTGCAAGGGGCTTGCCGATGGCAAGCGGATAGTTGGTGAACACACCGGCCAAAACGAGCAAACCGCCGACGGTGAACAACGCACCGAGGTCGACCACGGTGGCCATGGAACCCAATTCACCGGTGCCCACGAACGTATCCATGCCCGTGAAGTACCCACCAACGGCAAAGAAGGGAAGCGCCAGGAACGCCATGGTGCCCGCCATCGCACCGGGGTGCTTGACGACCGAGCTCAAACCGCTCGAGGCGGTCATCACGAGGTTGATAGAAGCGGCGAAGATGGGCAACAAGCCAAGCGTGAGCAAAATCGCCCCGAGATTGGTGACGAAGTTTCCGGCCGACGCATCGGTCATGAAGAAGGGAGGAACCGTCACGAACAACAACAGCATGCTCGCCGAACGCAAGGAAGCCGACCAAATCGGTTGTTTTGCGGCCATGGGCACGACGTGGTAGCCCACGGCGAACATCAGGGCGAGCGGAACCCAACCAAGGGCCACTCGCTCAGCAAACCACACCACTTGCGTAGCGTCGGCCAAGTCGCCAAAGAACATGTAGAGCATGGAGAGAATGTAAGCGGCCAAGCCCATGATGAGGAACCAAGCACTGGTCTGGAGTTCCTGCTCACCGCGTTGGGAAACGGTGATCAACACGTTGATGAGTACCGGGATAAGCAGCATGCCGACCACAAAGGTCTCCAAACTAAACAGGACGGTGCGAACCGGGTTTTCCGACGTGTCAATGTCCAAGAAGCCAAAGACAAACGGAAGCAGGTAGGTGGCAAGCAGAACGGCGCTGAGAAGCACGCCCACCATGGAAGCGTTGGCTTCGCTGGCCAACCGACCGTTGCCGTTTCGAGCGGCGGCGACCATGGCGCTGCCCACCAAGCCGTACATCAGGGCAATGGAGAGGAAGTTCACGGTAGCATCGTTGAGCGAGGAGCCGTCGTCGTAGGACCATCCAACGCTGGCCAAGGAGTCCAGCGCGGTGGGGTCGTAATTGTGCCAGCCACCAAGGAATCCGAGGATGCCGGCGAAGACGAGCCATAGCATGCCGAAGTTCATCCACGTTCGGGACCCACTGCCGTCCTTGTCATCAAAGATGTCAACCAAGCCGGGAGGGTTCTTTCGGAGAATGAACAATCCAATTTGTTGCAACGCCCCGCCAATCGAGCCGACGCCTTTGGCCAACGATTGGGAGAGGGCAAAAAGAAGGGCAATCATGAAGCCGCCGGCGATAAAAATCGTTTCCATGCATCACACCTCCATCACTCGGCGAGCACCTCGCCCACCAGGGTGGCCACGATGGCGCCAACGCCGACGAGGAAGCCGATCAAATAGTACCAGATGCCGCTCCCGCCGAGGTTTTGGACCAGCGGGACCAATTCACCCAACAGGGGGAGGTTGTCCCAACCAAACACGTTCGAGAAGAGGGAATAGAGGCCCAGCACGCCCACGAAAAACAGGGTTAACACGATTCGGCTTGCGGTTGGTTCGCCCGTGCCGATGGTCGTATCGGGCAAGGCTCGAGAGTTCGTCATACGGTGCACCTCAAATTGACCCCATAGGGGTCAAGCCTCCGACTGGACGGGCGGTGATAAACATTCACCACTCAACTTGACGAAAAGGGACGGCCTGCGAGCCGTTCTTCAGGGCGAGCGGAGTCGGTCAACCACACGGCCCCGGCGCGGCTTGGAGATGCCGAGCGGAAGCGGAAGATGCCGCTCGAGGAACACTTCGTTTTCCCAGACAGCAAGGCATGAACAGGTCAATCCTTCGAACTCCATCAAATCTCCAGAAACGGCGTACCGTTCAACAGCGGCGACCACCTCAGCATCGCACGACCCACAGTTGTGTGAACCACGAATTTTCCCACCTGCGGTGGGATGGACAATGAGCCGACAGACTTGGTCGTCGTCCCCGTTGACGCCTCCCTTTGGATGGATGATGGCGTGAGAGCGTCGAATCATTTCGACCAGGGACCACAACCAAGGTGGACGATACTCGTCATGTCGATGCAACCGGTCAATGACGGTGCCCCGTTGAATGTTCATTGGATTGACCGAAATTTCATCGGAACGCTCGGCAACCGATTGAATCCAAGCCACGCAATGGTCAAGCGCATCCGCCTCGCTCATGAACGGCGGTTTGAACATCAGGTAGGTCTTGATGCGGAGGTTAAAGCGTTGCAAATTCTTGACGGCACGGTCCCAAGCCGCCGTTGAGAACCCCTTGTTCACGTGAAACCGCAGCACTTCGTCGTCGTATGCCTCCAAGCCAATGGCCACGGTGAACGACGGATTGATGCCGGTGGCCCACGCAAGTTTCGCTTCGGTGAGTTGCTCGCACCGACTCTCGACGATGAGTTCTTTGCCGAGCTGGTGGCAGTCGTTGAGGACCGTTTCCTGGAAATCGACGGGGATTTCTCGGTCTTCGAGCAAACTCCCCGAGGTGTAAACCTTCACCATGGCTTGCTTCGCAAAATGGTCGTGGGCGGTTTTCGCCGCCTCCCATTGTGCATGGAGGTCCTCGCTGGTGACGTCGTCTCGCGTGTCGTTGAAATAACCACAAAAGGTACAACCCGAGGACCACCACCAGTGGCACCCTTTGGTTCGCAGAATCACGGTGACCGCTTCACATGGCGTGCCGTCGGCCAGTACTTCCGGGGTGGTATACACCGTTGCCGGTTCGCTGGCATCCCAGGATTGTTGCTTCGCCTTCGCCCAAGGGGTGTTGGCAGGCGCCTTCACCAAGTCGTGAATACGGAGGCCCTTGTTGCCTGTACCGAGCAAAGGGCGAGGGGCAGCCATGGGTTCACCGTACCGTTGCGTCGGCATCCGGGGTTTCAAACCACCGCATCGGGCTGGCCGAGGCTGGCCTCAAAGAAACCGACCAATCGGTCCCGGTAGAGGTCGGGTTGGGTCAACATCAGCGTGACGTGGGAGAGAACGCCTTGGCGGCCCCCATCCTGGTGAGCGATGGCCGACGAGGCGAACCAACATTCGACCCGTCCGTCCTCGTTCACGCTGGCCTCCGCTGCAGCACACATCGATTGGCCGTGATGGATGTTAATGCGAACGTCTTCGAGCGACTGGGTGATGAACACGGAACGGTTTCCAACCGTTCGCATGGCGTTGATCGGTTCGAACTTCACCAAATCATCGCCCGAGGACACCTTCCCTGCGAAAATGGCCGCGTCCTTCAGAAACGGCGGGAACCCGGCGAACTCCAATTCTTCGTGGATGATGGTGCCCATTGAGGAAAACGGCGACTCGAGGAAAACGGCTTGGAGCCCCGGTTCTTGCTCAAAAGCGATGGTCGCCGCCCCTGCCCCCATGGAAATGCCCACGGCCCCGATGCGTTCGGCAGAGGCCCCTTTCTCGTCTTGCAGCCACTGCCAAACGGCCAACAAGTCTCGGTATTCCCGTTGCCCAGCGGACACCAGCCCGTCCTCAACGGTGCTGTTGCCGTGATCGCGAACGTCGAACAACACAACGTTGAAACCGGCTTGGTGAAGCCATGCTGCAGGAATCAGGACTTCGTGATTGGCTTTGCAGGAACGAATGCCATGAACAAGAATCACCCATGGCTGAGACGGGTCGTGCTCCATGACCCAAGCCGCCAACGTGATGGGTTCGTCGGGCACATCGATGGTCTCGTTGACCCACGCCTCAAACCAAAGCGGTTCCAAGGCGGTGGCCAACGTGTCGTTTTTCTGATGGGTGACCGTTGATACATCTTCGTGCCACAATTCCACGCTGAAACGGTCGGGGGTGTTCCGGGCCGAGTGGCCCGAACACTCCAGGTTGCTGGCGGCAGCTTGCGTGTACACCAAATTGCCAAGTTGATAGTACACCACCGGGGCACTGACCACCAACAAGACCAACAGGGCCGGTACGGTTCGTGCCCATCGATTCATGCTTCTTCCCTCGTTATTGGCTCAAAAACCACGGTGGTGCCGGCCATCACGTGCTGACCTTTTGGCAAACCGCTATGGTGGTGGGCGGCTGTTATGATTGATGAATGGTAATGCTCAGCCGGCACGCGAAGGTCCACTCTTGAGCCCAATCGAATCATGCCGATGCGTTGCCCCCGACGAAGTTGCTCGCCGTCCAAGCGAAAGGGAACGATGGTTCGGGCCAACGCCCCGGAGATTTGGGTCAGTTCAATCCGGTGGCCGTTGGTCAGACGATGGACCGAGCGAACACGTTCGTTGAATTCGCTTTCTTTGGTGTAGGCCGGACGAAACGGTCCGCGCCGCCGCCCCTTGCCCGTGCGATGTTCAATGCGTTCAATCACACCGCCGCCTGGAGCACGGTTCACGTGCACGTCGAGCGGGGACATGAACACGGCCAGGCGCCAAACATCGTCCGACGATTCCTCGCCTGGGGGGACGCGTTCAAACCGCTGTTCGGTGGTGAACGCCAACGGGTTGGCCAACGGCTCTGGGTACCATTCTCCGGTCAGCGCATCCTCTTCCAACGTTGCCGAGTCTCGCTCGGCGTTGGTCGGTCGACGGCCAATGGCTCGCTCTCGAATCAGAAACATGGCGTGACCGTCGGCCGGAGAGACCAGCACGCCTTCGGTTCGCGGGACGGGGCGGTCAGGGTCTCGCCAAAAATACCCGAGAAACACGGCGCCCATCAAACACAGCATGCCAAAGAGCGGAACCAAGCCAGCCAGCGGGTCAATGAAACTGCCAATCACCAAGGCACTGACGCCCATCATGGTCATCGTGAGGACCGGTGCGTGGCCACCCGGGGCCAAACCGGCCATGGGCTCACCTACTCAGACGCCCAAGGGTCTTCGCCATCGCCCCAACTTGCTGGGGGCGCATCCTCTTCTGCAGAGGGTTCTTCTTCTACAGAAGATTCCTCAGAAACGGTTTCTTCAGGGGCCGCTTCATCTGCAGGAGATTCTTCAACCACCTCAACCGCAGCCGTTGCGGCTTCGGCTTCCGCTGCCTCGGCGGCTTCGGCCGCTTGTTCTTCGGAACGGGCTTGCACCATTTCCTCCATGCGCTCGGTGAAGACACGGGACATGTGTTGCGATTTGCGCTCGGCTTCCACGGCACGCTCGATCATTTCGTAGCGTTCCTTGATGGCTTTGTTCAAGTCCTCGAAGATTTGCATGTGAGCCACGTACCAATCGTCACGGGCTTTCATTTCGGTGACGGCAAGGCGCAAGTCGTTGTCAAGTTCCTCGGCAATGCCGAAGACCTTGCCCAAACGGTCTTTTTCACGAGAATACTTTTCTTCCATTTTCTCGAGTTCGGGCTCGAGGTGTTCAACGCGCTTGGAGGATTTGGTCGCCTTCATTTCCAGTTCTCGTGCTCGAACGTCCTTCTCGGCGATGATGGACTCGAGGGATTCCTTTTCGATTTCACGGTCGATGATCTCCTTTTCCAAAACCTCGATTTCGGCCTTGGCGTCCACGAGTTCCTTCTCTTGGGTTTCGTAAGCGGCAAACAACTTTTGCAATCGGTCCGTCTCGGTGGCCAGCGCCTCCTCGAGTTCTTTGATTCGCACCTCAGGAGTGATGGTTCCTTCCGACATGTGTTCACCCGGAGGTCAAGCCTCCACACACGGCGAGTCCTCTCCTCCCTATCAAGCCGACGCTCCAAAGAGCACCGTAGCGGGCGTCATTCCCCGTGCCATCGGTCAACGAAGCGCGTCCGTTGCTGCCACGAGTTCGCGTGCGATGCTGACTTCACCCATCGAATGCCCCGCATCGGGAACGATGACCAGTCGACTCGAGGGCATGGCCTGATGCAGTTCCCAAGCACTCCGAGTCGGGCAGACCACGTCGTACCGCCCTTGAACGATGACCGTCGGAAGATGTTGAATGGCATCGACGTGGTTGAGAATGTGAGCTTCCTCGACGAAGATGGCGTTGATGAAGTAATGGCATTCAATTCTCGCAAACGCCACGGCGAAGTCAAGGTCCTCCGCCTTCTCCAAATATTCGGGGTCGGGAAAGAGGCGACTGGTGGCCATTTCCCACCGCGTCCATTCCTTGGCGGCAGCCCGTCGAACCTCGATGTCGTCGCTGGTCAACCGGCGGTAATAGGCTTGGATCAAATCGCCTTGCTCCGCCGCTGGAATGTGGTCCCGATACGGCTCAAACGCGTCGGGGAAAATGTGGCTGGCGCCGTCCTGGTAAAACCAGTGCAACTCAGAGCGACGGCACATGAAGATGCCGCGCAGCACCAAGCTCAGCACCCTTTCTGGATGGTGTTGAGCGTAGATGAGGGACAGCGTGGAGCCCCATGAACCGCCGAACACGTGCCATTGGTCAATCCCGAGGTGTTCTCGCAACCGCTCCATGTCGTGAACCGAGGCTTGGGTGGTGTTGTCCGTCAATTCGGCGTACGGGGTCGATTTCCCACAACCGCGCTGACTGAATTGAACGATGTTGAACGCTTCGGGGTCGAAGTATTGGCGATAGGAGGGTTGGGCCCCACCTCCCGGTCCGCCGTGAACGACCAGCACGGGAAGACCGTCTGGATTTCCACTCTGTTCCCAAGCGATGTCGTGAAGTTCGGAGACCGAGAGAAGGCCTTCTCGATGCGGTTCAATGGGCGGATAAAGGACGTCAGCCAGCGTGGTCGTGGTGTCAAGCATGGCCCTTCCACGAGCAAGGCATGCATCGTCCTTTCGCTGTGAACAGGTTCATGGACGACCGAGGAGGGCCCCACAGCATGACCCTGCGACCGGCGACGGATTTGTTCAGCGAATGGGCCGACAACGGCCGAGATGAAGGCATGGAACGGGGCCACACCCCGAGCGTGGACGTGATGCTCGACCGACTGTTGGAGGGCTGGAACCAGCCGTTCACCGCCATTGACATTGGATGCGGGAACGGTTGGGTGGTGCGGCGGTTGCGTCAGCACCCGTTGTGCGAACACGCCTCGGGAATGGACGGCGCTCCGTCCATGATTGCCAAAGCACGGGAGATTGACCCCTCGGGAGCGTACGTTGAGGCCATGTTACCCGAATGGTCCCCCTCCACCCCGGTGGACTTGGTCCACACCATGGAGTGCTTGTATTACCTTGAGGAACCCCTTCCGTTCCTCAAGACCGTCCACGATGCATGGATGAACCCCGGAGGACGGCTGGTCATCGGAGTGGACCATTATCTGGAGAACGAAGCCAGCCACGACTGGGGCGTTTCGTTGCACGTCCACATGAGCACCTTGAGCATGGAAGCGTGGAAACAAGGGTTGGCCGATGCAGGGTTCACCGACATTCACGCAGAACAAGTCGGTGCCAAGGAAGGTTGGGCCGGCACCCTCGTCTTGACGGCTTCCAAGCCCGCCCTCACATGAATCCAAGCGGCTCGCCCTGCGGCCCGCATCGACGGAGGTCGCCGCGATAAAACGGGCACTGCTGACAGGTTGTCGTTCCGGACGGGAGCCGTTGCGGTTCGGGCAAGGTGGGGTTCAAGTGAACCGCTGAGCGCCACTGAAGATGACGGCGAAGGTCCTCTTTTGCCTGATTGAAATCCTCATCGTCAAGTTGCACGATTCGGCCGTTCGCACCGAGCAACAGCGCAGGTGGGAGGACATGTCGCCGCTCACCCTCGGGTTTGGTGGCTTCCATGGCCTCGAGGGCCATGGAATACAACGTTAACTGCAATCGGTGTTCCTGCAGGATGGTTTCCTCAGCCGGTGAGGCGGGCGCCACCTCGAGACGGGTGGGCGGAACGGCCTGTAAGGCGTGACCGTCGGCAGGCGATGAGGGATCAAACGAAGCAAGGCATCCTTTGGTCTTCAAATCAACCACTTGCAACGCGCCCTGGCCGTTTTGGTCCGATAGGGCCAACACCAAGTCGGCTCGTCCGCTGAAATCCATCGTCACCGAGGTGGTAACGGAGGGTGGGTCGGCGTGACCATGTTCGGAAACGTGGAAGGCCTCGCTGTCCACTTCCAACCGTTCCCGGTGGAAGAACGGCAATTCGGTTCGAACCGCTTCCACCGTCCAGCCATGATGCGTTTCACCCGACACCCAGCGACCGAGCAAACCTTCGTCGATGAGGCCGCCCAAATGGACCAAGCGGTCACGCAAGTGGGCCGCTGAACGGCCTGCGTCCTGTTCTCTACCGTAACCAAACTCCTCGAGCACACGCGCCACGGTGGTGCTTGATGCCAAGTCGTCCTCGGAAGGGTGCAACCAGGACGGTTCGAGCATGGGTGTGCTGCTGTGTTTGTTGAGCGGGTTTCGCAGACCAATCTCAAGGATGCGGTGCATCATCAACCCAAATTCCGTGGGTTCTGGCCAGCGACGCTCTTCGGTCGGCACCGAGGAGGTGGAGGGAAGGACGAACGGTTCGGTTGGCCAACCTTTGACGTGTTCCAGCCAGTAGCGTCGTTGGCAGGCATGGGTGCTGTCCAAGTGATGGGCGGCTCCTTTGATGGCTTGGTCAACCGAGAGCGGAGTCGAAGTGGCGACTTCACGGGTTGGACCGTGGTCCAAATGGGCCTCAATCATCCTCGCCGTTCGCTGGGCCGAAGGGACGGTCACGTGATCGAAGCAAAGCGGGTGGTGGTAAAGGCGGAGGCCAGGCACACCATCCTGACCCAACGGTGCAGCGGTCAGCAGGGTGGCGGGGTCCAGCGCTGTTTGGGTGGCTTGAACGGAAAACGGTGGGAGGTCGGGAGCATCGACCTCGCCGTCCAACAGCCAAGGTGAATTCGCGTCTTCGGCGCACCACGAAGCGCGTCGCAACCCCTCGATGAGCATCCGTCCCATCGTTCGGGGGTCGGGTTGAAGGCGCACGGACAAGCGTCCCGAAACCTCGTCGAACGTGAACTGCTTGCCCGGAGACCCCGTGAGGATAAGACGGTCCTTGACACGGGTGAGCGCGACGTAGAATTTTCGTCGCAGTTCGGCTTTGTCTTGCGCTTTGTTCATCTCCGCTGCAAAGGACCAGAGGCCGTCCTTTGGTCGGTCGCGGGCTCGCCAAGGTTGAATTCGTCCCGCCACGATTTGAGGCGTCACCAAAATGTTGTCTTGAACCGCCATGCTGGCGTCGGCCATGCCCGCTGAAAACAATCCGGAGACCACCACAACGGGGGCTTGGAGCCCCTTTGAGCCGTGAATGGTCATGATTTGGACCGAATTAGGGTCGGCCTTGGCGATGGCTTGAGGACCGCTTGAGCCAAGACCGTGAATATCCACCATTCGGCGGTGCATGGCCGCCACGTCGTGACCCGTTTCTTCGCCGATGCCATGGAGAAGGGTGACCCACGCTTCGGCGAATTGTCGTTGGGCATCGTCGGGATAAGCCACCAACAGGTCGGAGTGGTCCAACACGGCGTCAAACGCATCGTACACCGCTCCCCATTCAATCAATTGGTGGAGCGTGGCCAGATGTTGGCCCACCGCTTCGGTGGGTGCATTCCCCATCAAAGCAGGCCACACGTTGTGGCCCACCGGGAGGTCAACCAGCAAATCGTGAACTTGTCGCTCGGTCATGCCGACCACCGGCGAGCGAGCCAACTCAAACGCGGCTTTTCGCATCGACGGGCGGGCCATCAAACCCAGCAGCGCCATCAGCGGCTGAACGACGGGTTGCTGGAGCAACCAACCCTGCCGGTCCGCCATCACGGGAATGTTTCGTCCACGGAGCCTTCGGACGAGGTCGGGGAGGTGCTTCCTCGAGTTCACGAGAATCATGATGTCGTTGGGTCGAACTTCTGGACCCGTTTCGTTCACCGTGACCCAACCGGCCGTTGTGGAGGACCACACCCGCGTGGGAGCATGGCGAAGCAGAGCTTGCAAACGGTCGGCGATCAGTTCGTGTTCACGCTCCACGGCGCTGGCCGAGGGGTCTTCGAAGGTCTCCACCGCTTCTTCGAGGTCCGATGGAGCGTTTGTGACGGTCCCCGGCACGGGCAGCAACCACTCCAGGACGCCCGGTTCATCGTTGTCGCGAGCCGGACGCAAGCGTTGAGCCTCAGCGTGCCAATCACCGGGGAGTTCGTGGTGACGTGGATGGAACACCTCGTCAAAGAGGTCGTTCATCGTCCTCATCAAATCGTGGCGGGTTCGATGGTTGGAGGTGAGGTCAACGTGGCCTTCAGAGCGTCGTTGTCGACGGTCCCCTTCGATGGTGGGCAGCGACGGGTCGTCTTCCCGGTCGAACGGGACGTGTTCATGGGGGGCTGAAACGGCGCCGTCGTGCAGATTTGAAAACGAGCCTCCTTCGCCTCCGGCCCCGACGGGCCGAGGGTCACGACCACACCCCGGGGCGCGAAGATGGTCCAAACGCTCATCGTTGACTTCGAGGGCGTTGAACGCTCGGATGGCAGCCACGGCCCGACGCATCACGGAAACTTCTGCCTGACGGAAGCGGTAGATGCTCTGCTTCATGTCGCCCACGATACAGACCGTTGGGTCCCACGGCCCAAGAGGCCGTTCGGGGTCGCCTTCACGGCGAGTCCTCCGTCCCCAAAGACGAGCAAGGAGGCGATAATGAGAGGGGTTCGTGTCTTGGTATTCATCGATGATGAAGGCCCGGAACTGCCGGCGTAAATCGCTGAGGATGGAAAAGCGCCGCTGCAGGTCTTCACGCAACACCGGCCGGTCGTTCAGCATGGTCAGGGCGCGAGCGATGTGAACATCGCTCCACGGCTCCTCTCCTGCAGCGTCCAGAACATCGATGACATCGGGCGGGTAGCGATGGCGGCAGACATCGGGGCAACGAGCCAACAGGAGATCCGCTGCGAACCGTTGCATGTCATCGAAGTCATGCATGCCGTCCAGCGATTTTCTTCGGGCCAGGATTTGGCGAAGCGCCGTGTGCATGACCATCAAATCGCTCAACACTTCGGTCTGCAACGATGCCGTGACGTACATGTCCCGCTCACCGGGCTCCAGCGGGAGCGGCGATTCGAGCGGGTCCAGCCGAAGCGGACAATCCAACGGCATGCCGTCAAAACCCGTTCCGGGCGCGAGCAGGAACGCCGACTGAGCCAGCAAACGAATGAGCGTCCCCTCGGCCGAGTCCAAACGCTCCAAGATACCGGGCAATCGGTTGGCAGCACGTTGGTACAACTCGTTTTTCTCCGTGCCAGGCATGCCACGGACGTTGGATTTGGTGAGCAGACCCGAAGGCCAATCGTCGCCGCTGGGAAGGTGGTTGTTGGGGAAGAATTTGCAGGTGGGTTTCACCAAACCAGAGGACGTCGCCAAACCGAGGAAGAGTTGCCACATCCAGGAGAGTTGTTCGCCTGGTTGGGTGGGGCGCGGACCCGTCAGCAAACGACGCAGATGATTGTAACGCGTGAGATGGGTCTCGGTCTCGGCGGGATGAACGCAAACCATGTGATAGGGGGCAAACTCGTCCAACCACGCCAAAACTCGAGTGCTGACGTCCTCCATGAACGCCGGCAGAAGATCGGCCACCGGTTCGGCAATGGTGTTCAAGAGGACCGTTACGGGAACGGGCCCTCGTCCGTTCCAAGACAACCCCAGCGCCTGTGCCTCTTGAATCATGGAACGATGAGATTGTTCAACGAACAACGAGCGAGACAGCAACCCGTTGAGGACCACCTCCGCTTGGTCCTGACCCCCCAATCGAGTCACCAACCGGGTTCTCGCCTCCAAGAACGCGTCGTGATGGTTGAGCACCCCCGCCTCCCGTGCGTCGTCGGCAGATCGAATGCGCCAAACAGCGTGCAACGTGTCGCTGACCATCAGCGGCGCCCGCTCCTCGGCCACTTGCTGATTGGAAGGGTACAACGCCACCAAATCGATGTAGGGCTGGACGAGTTGATTGAGGAAGGCGTCGATGGTGGAAATTGGGGCCTCGTCGAGCGCTGAGAGGAGCATCTCCACATCACCCGACTGCCGCAAGCGTGGATCAAACACCCCTTCCTCGTCGGCGCCCGGGGGCGTGTCCCGCGTTTGAGAAAGGCGATGGCGGATGCGGGCTTTCAGCTCCCCAGCGGATTTTCGAGTAAAGGTGATGGCGACCACTTCACTTGGAAGCAGTCCGGGCCACGCTTCCAATTGGGTTCGCTCTCGCTTCGGTGCCCGCAAGGCGCCGTGGCCGGTGAGCGGGGTGCGGGGCCCCGTTGGTGTGACGTGCGTGGCCCGCTGTTCGCTGGCCATCAAATGCTGAACGTAGCGTTCGGCCATGACGGTGGTTTTCCCGGTTCCTGCACCGGCGTCCAACGCAATGTGACGGTCCAAGTCAAGGCCGAGTCGTTGACTTGTGTTGAATCGAATCATCACGCACCACCTCCTGCCCCGGGAGCTGCTCCGCAAGCGTTGGCAACGGCGCAGTAATCGCAATGCGCACCCGGAGTTGGGTTGATCTGTCCGGAGGCGGCGGCGTCCACCGCCCGCTGAGCGACCAGCAAGCGTTCTGCCATCCATCGTCGGAACGAAGTGGTGGGGGAGCCGTCGACGGATTGTGCAGGGAAGTGGAGCGGGAAATAGCGAGTGATTTCACCAATGGCCAGTTCGTCGTCAAAGCGTTCCAAGTCGCTATCAAGTTCGACGTAGTGGGTGGTGTATTCGCCGATTTCGGTTGCCCCCACGCCAACGACACGGTCGTTGGGGTGAAGCAATTCCCATGCACGAGCGTAAAGGGCCAATTGCAGGTCTTCAAACAGGCATCGTGTGTGTCGCAATCCGGCGTACTTCGGTGAAGGACCCGTGACGGATTTGAGGTCACGAAGAACGACCAAACGCTGAGCGGTCCGAGGCGTGCCGTCAAGGGGATAGGGTGTGTCGTGCGAGGCCGGCCCAATCACGCCTTGTTCGGTCAACGCCTCGTGCTGGGCGGCGGTCAGGGCCACGACGTCAACACGGTCGGCGTAACCGAAGAAATTGAAACCGCTTTCAGGGGCCCCCGGTGCGACGAGGTGAATGAAGCGCTCCTCATCGGTTCGAGGTGACCACTCAACGGCAACGGGGCAAGCGCTGCTCAACATCATGTCCGCATCAAGCATCCTCGCCAGCCGGCCGCTTGGAGGGAGGTCAACCTCGCCCTCGAGCAGGGCCTGCCAAGCCTCGGGCGTGGCGTCGATGAGGTCACGTGTGCGATGGATGGAAACGGCGTTGTGGCGGCCTAGCCAAGGGACCTCGTTTTGCAAAAAGGTCAGAACGGTGGTCCAAGCGTGATCGGCTTGCCCCATCGGGCCACGGTGAAGAGGTTGAATCCCTTCGGTCATTTCCCCTCCAACGGGAACCCCGTGGCCGGCGAGCAGGGCGGCTTCGGTGTCGTGAAGGATCTGTCCTCGGACGCGAACGTCGATGTCTTCGGCCTCGGCCTCTTCACCGTCATCCGCCGACAACACCTGCTTCACCCAAGCTTGGCGTGGGCATTTGAGCCATGCTTCGAGACGGCTCGGGGACCAACTCCGCCGTTCGTAAGGCGCACCTTGGGACCCGAAACGCTGCGAAAGGTGGAGGCCTTCCACGGTGTAGGGGGGGAGCGGCCTTGGGTCGACCGCAAGGGAAACCGGACCCCCGTCACGGTGACCCAAATGAGGCCATTGCCCAGCAAGCACCCCTGGAGCCCCTAGCGAGGCTTTGGTTGGACGCAACACCACTGCATCCGTGCTCAACAATTGTTCACGAGTGTCCCATGCGAGCGTTTGTCCATCCGCCAAATCTCGGTGAGTGGGCTGCCTTCGGTACCGATCGGCGTGAACGGCGCTCTCGAAGCCGTCCACCACCGACAAGGGATTGTTGATGGCCGCTTCAAACGGCAACAAAGCGTGAACATCGCGTCCGAGTTGCTGCCTTCGGTCAGCCGGCGCAAAGCCTTGATGGCGCCGATGAGCGACGTCACCTTCGTTGATGAAGACCGTTGGCAACGGTTTCAACCAACTTCCGTGACCCGTCTCGCGAACCACCCATTGAAATCGCCGATGAATGCTTTCGCCTTGATACGCCGCCTCTGGCAGGAAGGCAGGAGGTTGACGCATGTCACTCCATTCGTTGCTGCGGCGAACATCGCTCAACCATTCAGCCAAGGGCGCACTGGGACCACCACCTTCTTCGGGAGTTGAATCAAACACCACCACCGAAGGAGCGGCATTGAGGAGGTGACGCAGATGATGGCGCCCTTGGCGGACCGCCCGGTCCGATTGGAAGATGCCCAATCGAACTTGAGCATGGGCGTCCAACCACGGAACGACGGGGGTTCGCATCCCCCACGCATCGACGTCAACGCCGGCCAACACGACCAAGTCGGCTTCGCAACCAAGGGCGTCCTCGGGCGTGACGACCTGCACGTTTCGGGTGGTTGCGGCCTGGTGGGGGACTTGAGTGGAGGACCCAAGGTGGTCCAGAAGTTCGACAAACTCGCGCCCCGAGGACGGGGGGGTCAACTTGCACTGGCGAAGGTGAGCAAGCACGTCGTTGAGCGCGTCGAGCAACCTCTGGACGGCGCCAAAGCCACCGTCCCCCGGTGCGCGCCGTTGGGCCAATCGGTTGAGGTCCAAGGCCTGGACCAACCAGGCCAACCATGCTGGGCCATCGGCAACCGCCTCGGGCAACGGAAGGGCAACGCCAGAACTGCAGCCAACGGGAAGGGCCGAGAGCAGATGGCGGTCTTCTGGAGAGAGAAGTGGAGACCACACGCGGAGGAGGCACGAAAGCCACCATTGCGTCTCCTCAAGCGATTGGCGTTTGGCTTGCGGGTTGCGGTCAGCAAAGTTGGGGTGGGCCGAGGCAAGGACCCCTAACCACCGAGCGATGGCCCCCGGTCCGCCAAGCACGTGGAATTGGCGGGCGATGTCTTCGAGCACGGATTGGTCGGGACGAGGGCGCCAATCGGCGTGTTCAGGATGCGTGAGGTTAGGAAAGAGGTCGTCGTTGAGCGGGAGGGTCGCCGAAGTGGCCAGGTGCTGCAAGGAAGTCAACGACCACGCTGACATGCCTTGAGCAAGGCGCGCCGCTGCCATGATGGCGTGATGCGTGGGTTGTTGATCGAGCGTGGTCGCCAAACCCCCCCGAGCGATGCCAAGTTGTCCCAAGGCTTTGGTCCACAACGCTTCACGTTCACGAGCGGCGGCATCAATCACCAGAACCGTTCCGTTTCCACCCCGCATGAACTCGCTTAACAGCACCTGCGTAGCAAAGGGAATGTCCGCACGGTCGTCAACCGTGATTCGGGTGATCGAAGTGGCCTTTTCCGCCCCAACATCGCTTCGCCATCCGTCGTTTTCTGCCGTCCACACATCGTGTGGCGGAAGCCATGTTGGAAGGGTCTCGGTGGTGCACGGTGGCTCATCAATCAGATACGCCCCGTGATGGCCGAGACGGAAGGAACCCGGGCAGAGGAGCTGGTGAACCGGCTTAAAGGCGGCCAGAGTGAGGAGTAAATCCTGTTCAAGTTCGGAAAAATCGGGGGCCATGTCCAGCAAGACGAGGCCGTCGATGTTGCTGATGTGAAACGGCGGAACCTCCGCCGTTGAAAGCGCTTCCACCACCGACCGCAACACAAGGGGGGGCAAGGTACCCCCCACCTGACGCTGGTGAGTCAACAAGAGTTCGTGAAAGACGGAAACGCCGGGTTCGTTGTCCCAATCAAACGGTCGTCGAAGGTTCATCAGTTCGCCGTGGAGGCGGTGGAGCCGTTGGGTCTTCGTCATGGACCACGCCCCCACGCCGGGTACGTGGAGAAAGGGAAACCGCCCTTCCTCGGCAGCTGCAACACAGCGGGCGTGGACGGCCATGAAGTTGGACGCATCGTCGTCAAGAAGAACCGGTAAACGAAGATCGGTGTGGAGCAAACGGACAAGACGGTTGAGCGTGAGGTGTTGGTTGGGCGAAGGGGAGGCCCCACGCTCCTGAAGGCGTTCAAGCGTTTGTTGGCGATGGAGTTCGGTTGGGTGGAGGACAAGCACGTTGGGTGCAGAGGTCGTGGCCAACGCATCAAACAACCACGCCGGCATGCCGCGACCAGCGGGCGTGTATTCCGACGTGATGGTGATTTCCGAGTTCATTTCGGCGTCCCTGTTTTGAGAAACCCGTCCCACACTTCTTGAACTTACGCTGAGCGAGACTTACAGATTCGCGGTGAAAGCCCATGCATTCAAATAGGGTCGCGAAGCAATAACCAATCTCAATGGCCTTGAGGGATGTTCCGATTTCATCCTCATAGACAGCGAATGTGGTGTTGGCAAATATACCAAACACTTAAAAAGGTTATTGAACAAGACCTAATCATGAATCTGGCAATCTGGAACATGAGGTCGATAAAAGCCTCATGTTTATATAGGCTGGCGGTTCATGTACCTAAGGAGTTGAGAAAATGAAACACGAATGCGATGATTGTAGCGGAAAATTGCAGATTGATTATGCCCGAGGCGAAGGGGTTT
>JALRLR010000049.1 GCA_023254355.1 Candidatus Poseidonia sp. | reverse complement strand
CGATGCCACGTCATGCGAGCACCTCCCGAGGTATCGGTACGCCAAGTTGTTCCAGCGCCCGCTCGGCGCTGGAAAGCGCACCTTGAACGGATGGATGAGCACGATGATCGCCCACCACCAAAACGTCGTCAATCGTCACATCGGGCAGGCGACGTTCGTGATGCTCGGGGTCGATGTGGGGCAGCGCATGCCGCACCGTTGTGGTGATGAGGTGATGCCATTGTCGCACCTCTGGGCCAAACCAATCCACCAGCTCGTCCACCACCAGCGCCTCATCGGGAGCAGCGGCGTGTTCGCCAACCAACGTCGCCACGACCCAATGTTCGTTGCCTTGATGGGGGTGGAGGTTGGTGGGGACATGGACGTGAAGCACCCGCCGTCGGTGCTCACCCCACTGCTCGTTGAGCAGGAGGCGGGCTTGCTTGAAAGGCGCTCTAGGTGCTCGGAAGACCACCGTTGAGGTGAGCCGTTCCACGGGCGTGTGTTGACCCTTGAGCGAAGGCAGCAAAGCCGAGGCGACATGTTGCGGGACGGCAAGCACCACCCGGTCA
Organism: Candidatus Poseidonia sp.; assembly: GCA_023254355.1. Lineage (GTDB taxonomy): Archaea > Thermoplasmatota > Poseidoniia > Poseidoniales > Poseidoniaceae > Poseidonia. Next base: position 9,259 of record JALRLR010000049.1, on the reverse strand, counting down.
AACGTTTCCGTACCCGTTGGGGTGGTCACGGATTGCGAGGTGACCGCTGAAACCGGCGTATTCAGGCGAACATCGGCACGGGTGAGTCGCGCTGCCAACTGCAGAGGAACGGCCACAATGCCGTCTTTGGGCACGACCATCTGTCCATGAGCCATGGCGCCCCAGGTAAAATCAGCGAACGCAAAACGTTCAGAGAGGGTGGGGTCCAACGTGATGCCGGCGAACAGCGGCCCGAGAACGCGTCTCGTGGAGGGGCGAAAGCGTCGTTCCTGCAGGCCCGCGGCGATGCTCGGTGAGGGGCGGTCCAGAGCGCGTTCGAGGTCGCTCGCCTTGGTTCCCAGCCGCCACTTCAGAAAGCGAAGACCGTCACCCACCCCTACCGATTTCAGGGTCGAAGGGAGGTAGCGGGGGGAGCGAAGCGCGTCGCCCAGCAACCGCCGGCGACCCGTGGTTGGGTGAATGGTCACGGTGCAGTTCTCCATGGGCTTGGCTTGAAGCGCAGGGACATCGAGCCAGCGTTGGACGGTTGGATAAGCGGTGTGGAGCACGTGAAACCCGACATCAAGAGGGTGGCCGCCCACCTCCACGGTTTCCATTCGCCCGCCGACATGGGATTTTGCCTCAAAAACGGTGACGCTGTGCCCAGCCTTCTCGCAGCCAACCGCAACAGCAAGGCCGGCGATGCCAGCGCCCACCACGGCGACCTTCACTTGATTCACCCCCGAAGCGAGGACATTCCGCCATCAAGTGGGAGAACGTGTCCGGTCAAGTTGTCAGGCGCATCGGTCAACAACCAGTGCATGCTTTGAGCGATTTCTTCGGGCTGGTTGATGCGCTTGAGCGGGATCATGCCAACCGAGGCTTCGCGTATCGCATCAGAGCGAAGAACGCTCGCGCCCAATCGCGTTTCGGTCAAGCCGGGAGCGACGGCGTTCACCCGAAGGCCGCGTTGCGCATACGTCGAGGCGGCCGAACGAACCATGGCTTCCAAGCCGCCTTTCGCCGCCGCAATGGCCTCGTGATTGGTCAACCCGTATTGGCCCGCCACGCTTGAGGTGAACACCAACCGCCCACGGCCGTGTTTGAGCATGGCCTTTCCTGCCAATTTCAAACTCAAAAAAGCCGAAGTGAGATTGGTGCGAATCACCGCTTCAAAGTCCTCCAACTTGGTGGCATGGGGGGGCCGAAGCGCAATGGAGCCCACCAGATGGGCTACGCCGGCCAGACCATCACCCAAACCGTCGGCGTGGTCAACGGCCGCTTGGACGCGCTCCTCGGCCAACGCATCGCCTTCCACCACGTGCGCTCCAACATCAGCCAGCGCTTGGGTACGAGAAACATCACGAGCCAAGAGCGTCACGTGATGCCCGTCACTGATCAAACGCTCGGCAAGATGGAGGGCGATATCGCTGCTTCCACCGACCAAAAGAAAGGATTTGCTCATGGATAATTTACAGCCTCGTTTCTTTTTATACTCCTGTTCACCGAGCCCGAACACCGATTCAAAAGGCAACACCTTCACGACGCGACATGCTTCGAGACGCCCATCCCGCGATTCTCGAGACGTTGCAAAACGCCCGGTCCATCCACATCCTGGGCGCTGGGACCAACCCCGACCGTCCGGCGCATCGAGCCATTCATGACCTTGATGGGCGAGGATGGCGCTTGGTCCCCGTCCATCCCAACGATGCAGGGGGGAGTGTCTTGGGTCGGCCCATTCGCGGGGGCATTGATGAGGGTCTTGAACCCGAAATCGTGGTGCTTTTTCTCGCCCCACCCCGAGCCCGGCTCGCCGTCCGTCAACTCTTGCTCAGGCACGGTTCCTCGTCCATGCCGCTGATCTGGTTTCAACCCGGCTCCGAGGACGAGGACACCCTGGAAATGTTGAACGATGCAGGCCTGTTGCACATCGTGGACGATTGCATCGTTCGCTTTGTTCAACGCCACCACCTCTCAGCAGCCACGCCCCAAACGCAGAGACCTTGGTACTTGCAAGTCGCCGCCGATGATGAAAGCGGATGTTCCGTGTGGACGGTCGAAGCCCCCGAGGCGTCCAAACCTGCCCCCACCACGGCCCTGGAGTGGTGCGGTGATTTGCATGACTTGGAAGCGTCACAACATCCCGTCCCTCGCTACATTCGCAGTTTGGCGACGTCCGGAGAATCGCTGGAGGCGCTGGCCGAGCGATTGGCGCTGCCGCTCATTGAATCGGCGTGATGACGTACAATGACCCGCCGTTGCCGAAAGTGGCGTAGTACAGCGTGCCGTCACTGTGAAACACCAACGGCAACGGCGTCCCCGCATCCCACGCGAAGCGAGAAATGGAGGAGGTGTAGGAACCGTCATCGCTTGGACGAACATCAATGCGAAGAATTTCGTGGCCTTGCGGCAGAACGGTGTTCCATGAACCGTACACACTGGCGTAAAGCGTGAAGCCCTCGGACGGTTCAAGACCCGGAAGAGCTGAATGAGGGGGCCGCACATCAAGTCCGTTCATCGATGTGTGCGGAGTCCATGTGCCAATCGGCGCCTCGGTGCCCACGGGAACCGGGTGCTCAGGGTCATCGTCCGGCCATCCATACGCCGCGCCTTCTTTGAGAAAGTTCAACTCTTCAGGCGGGTGATCGCCCTCCCAATCCCGCCCGTTATCCGTGAAAAAATACCCGTGGCCGCCGACCCAAACACCATCAAAGGAATTGCGAACCCCGCTGGCCAACACCCCGTGCTCGCCGGTGGTGGCGTTGACCCAGAGGAGGGCGGCGTTTCGCTCATCGGCCTCGTCGCACACGTTGCACGTTGACCCGCTGTGCCAAAGCAGCGTGCCGTTTGGCAGCATCTCAACAGCGTTGGATTGGTGATTTTTGGTTGGTACGCCTTCAACGAGAACCGTTCGCTCGGTCAGCATCCCGTCGTCCGATACGGCGTACCGGCTGAGGATGCCCGCCTCGGAAACAAAGGCATGACTGGACGACAACGCCAATCCGTGGGGCCGATCAAGGCCCGAAAGCACCGTGCTTCGCTCGTCGGTGGAGATGTTCAACGCCAAAATTTGCCCAGCGTCGCGGTCACAAATCAAGAGGGTGTTTTCGTCCTGCCAGACCAAACAGGTCGGTCCACCCAGCCCGGATGAGACTTCCGTGACGACGAAACCGTCAACCACCGAGGGGTCGGCCCCCGAGACATAGGGGTACAGTTGACGGGCGAGAAGCAACGTGATGATGAGCACGACCAACGGCACGAGGTGTCGACGCATCTAATCGGTTGGCTCCGTTGGAGTGTTTTCAACGATTCGCACCTCAACCCCCTCAAACACGACCTTGACCGAAACGGGCTCGTCACCGGAACGCAAAGCGGTGTTGTGTTCCACCAATCGCACGGTTTCGGTGGCGTTCCAAGCGGACACGTCATCATCGCCCGCCAAAATCAAACACGGGGCAGGAGAGACCAACGTCGGGTCTTGAAGGGCAGGGAAAGCCGAGGCTTGAAGCGCAGCAACGAGGAACGTGGGGTAGCGACGTTCGTCGTTTTCGTTGTAGTACGAAACAAATTGAACCTTGTAAACCATCGAATTGGACTCGAAAAGGTAGACGCCCTTGACGGGTGTAATGCGATGAACGGAGAGGTCGTACTCGTACCAATCAAGACGGTCGGCGGTGTTGTTGGAAAAATCCACGTTGTCAATGCCCTCGACGTCCGTGAACGAGACGCCCTCCAAAAACGCCCAACGCACACCGTTGGCGACGAAGATGTCGGTGGACGAAAACCGAAGCGTGTGGTTGGTTTCGTTGCCCAAGCGTTGGTGCGGGAGCGAGACGTGGGTGAAACTCGCTTCGTCGGTGGCGTCGACCGTCGCCGTGAACGTTTGACCGTCAGCGCCTAACTTGGTTCTGAACAACGCGTCGTTGACTGAAGCAATGGACTGGCTTCCAAAGCCGCACGGCACGGTGGTTCCGTTGATGTCAAGGGTCACTTCAAGGGAGGACCACGCCAGGTCTTCCGCCTCACCTTGGAAGGCGAGGGTGGCCAAGATGTCCTCGGTTCCTTGGGTTGAGCGTGAGCCGACCGTGAGCGAAACTTCGTTGTCCGTTCCGAGATCGGATTCGTACGAGGCCACCAGGCTCCACCACGCTCCCGCCACGAGGGCAAGAGCCACGACGAAGGCGCCCAAAGCGTGTTTCCACATTCAAACCGACACCGAACTCAGAGCGACCGGTCCCGACGAGCAAACGCTGCACCGATAAGCGCCACCGCCGTGAGGGTCACCAGGAAGCCGGGGGTATCTTCGGAAGATTCGGCGGATTCTTCGACCACGGGTTCGGGGGAACCCTCGCCGACGATGACTTCACCGAACATCTTCAGTCCGATGTGAGGCTCGCAGGCGTAGTAGAAGTCCATGTCTTCGGTAAAGGTGTACGAGAAGGCCACCGTGGAAGCGGCTACACCGGAGGTCACGCCACCTTCGACGTAGGTGGTCGAGGCGGGACCGTCGATTTGTCGAACGTTGTGGGGCATGGCTGAGTCTTCCCAGAGCCAACAAACGGTTTCGCCGACGGCGATGGTCACGGATGGCAAGGTGAAGGCGTAGCCGGTTTCAGCAGCTCCAATGGTCACCGCGCAATCAACGCCATCAAAAGGCCCTGGAGTTTCATCGGCGGGAGGCATGAGAACGGCGTCAATGACATGGATCACGCCGTTGGAAGCCGGCACATCAGCAAGCGTGACCGTGGCGCCACCAACCATGACCCCGTTGGCGTCGACCGTGATGTCCACGGTGTCGCCGTTAGCGGTGGTCACCGTGGTGGTCCCTTCGCTCAGGTCAGAAGAAAGGGTTTCTCCGGCCACCACGTGGTAGAGGAGAATGTCAGCGAGGACGGCGATTTCCTCAGCCGTGTCGAAGCTGGCGAGGTCAATGCCCGCGGCTGCAAACGCCTCGTCGGTGGGCGCAAACACGGTGTAGTTGTCCTCGCCGCTAAGCGTTGCGACCAACTCGGCCGTGTTGAGCGCTGCCACGAGAGCGGTGTGAACGGTCGTGGCGGCCGCCGTCATGGCCAAGTTGACCGGGGGAGCCCACATGTAGCCCTCACAGACGCTTTGGCTGACATTGGTCACCGCATGCGTGACGGCGTTGTAGCAGCCCGTCACGTTTTGGCCGTTCATCTCGTAGTCCTCGAGGTACATGTAAGCGCCGCACTCCTCCTCGGTAGCGCCAGCCACGATGGTGTGCGTGACGATGTTGTAACAAATTTCACCGGGCGGGCCGGCGGGCTCCTCAGGTTCTTGGAGCGAGGGGGGGAAAAGAACGGTATCAATGACGTGGATGATGCCGTTGCTGGCCGTCACGTCGGGCGTCGTGACCGTGGCTTCGCCGACCATCACGGTGCCGTTGCTCACGGTGAAGGTGGCGTTTTCGCCGTTCATCATCTCGACGGTCATCCCATCGGTGACGCTGGCGGCGTCCACGGCCCCTTGGTACACATGGTACAAAAGGACGGAGGTGAGGGTGGCGTTGGCCTCGTCGTCGTCAAACTCGGACAGGTTGAACCCTGAGGCCTCAAACGCTGCATCGGTTGGAGCAAACACCGTGAAGGGGCCCTCGCCTTGCAGGGCTTCAACCAAGCCAGCATGGGTGAGCGCCGCCACGAGCGAGTTGTGGGAGCCGGTGGCGGCGGCGTTCGTGGGGATGTCTTCGGCAGCGTCCGCAGACACGTTCACCGGGAGAACGGAAATCAACAGGCAGGCCAGAACCGCAAGCACACGAGTGGTATTCATGACCTCGTTGCCTCGCGGGGCGTATTTAAGGCGCGGTTTTTGACCTATGCAAACGGTGAACGATATTCGTGGACGTCCTCGGCAATGCGGAGGAGTTGGTTGTACTTCGCCACTCGGTCCGAGCGTGCGGGGGCGCCGGTTTTGATTTGGCCGGCCCTGGTCCCCACAGCAAAGTCTGCGATGGTGACGTCTTCGGATTCCCCACTGCGGTGCGAGACCACGTTGTTCATGCCGTGGGTGGAGGCCAAATCCATGGCTTCGAGGGTCTCCGAAACGGTTCCGACTTGGTTGAGTTTGACCAACATGGCGTTGGCGGCACCCAATTCGATGCCTTGGGACAACCGTTCGGATTGAGTCACAAACAAATCATCACCAACGGTTTGCACACGGTGGCCGTGGGCCTTGGTGAACGCCGCCCAACCTCGCCAATCGTCCTCACCAAATCCGTCTTCGATGGAAAGAATCGGGTAGGCGTCCAACCAACCGGCGTACATGTCAACCATGTCCTCAGAGGACAGGACCTTCCCTTCCATATGATAGCCGTCTTCGTGTTTGAACTCGGTGGAGGCGACATCGAGGGCAATGCCGATTTCTTCGGTGGAATACCCTGCGCCTTCAATGGCCCTTACCATGTACTTGAGGCCGTCTTCGTTGGTGGGAAGGTTGGGCGCAAACCCACCTTCGTCTCCGATTCCGCCCAGAAGGCCATCCTTCTTGAGTTCAGATTTGAGAGCGTGATACGTTTCGACGCCCGCCCGCAGGCCTTCCTGGAAGGTATCGAAACCGTGGGGCATGACCATGAATTCCTGAACATCCACGTTGGAGGCGGCATGAGCTCCCCCGTTGAGAATGTTCAGCATGGGGACGGGCATCAGGCCACCCGCAACACCGCCAACGTATTTCCAAAGAGGCAATTCGTGGTAGGCTGCACCAGCGTGCAAGCACGCCATGGAGGTGCCCAACATGGCGTTTGCCCCCAGATTGGACTTGTTGGGGGTGCCGTCAAGCTCGATCATGACTTCATCGATCAGGCGCTGCTCGTCAACCGGTAGGCCAACCAAGGCTTCCTCCAGATGTTCTTTGACGTGCGTCACGGCCCGTGTGACCCCTTTGCCGCCGTACCGCGAAACGTCTTGGTCCCGAAGTTCCAGGGCTTCGTATGCACCGGTTGAGGCGCCTGAAGGCACAATGGCTCGACCGAGCAACGCGCCTTCAACAAAACAATCCACCTCGACGGTTGGATGGCCCCGGCTGTCCAGCACCATGCGAGCGTCCAATCCCGTAATGTGTCCGGACATGCAACTCCCTCATGACGGGCGAAGCGGGGCTGGACTTTCAATGAAACGGGAGGGTCAAGCGCGATTCAACCAACCCATCCATTGAGCGACCTTGGCTTGGAGCGCAGGAATCTCGTGTTCAGATAAGCCATCGGCCACCCAACATAGCTGCTCCTCGAGAGGTGAAATGGAGAACAATTCCGCCCTAAACACCGCCTCCTGGTCGAGCAAGACGTGGTGTCGTCGGTCCTCAACAAAACAATGGATTAGATGACGGGGGAAATGGTGGACAAGATGTTGTTGCGGGCACAACAACGCCAGCGATTCACCAAGGAACAACAGAGATTTTCCCGTTTCAACATCGACTTCATGGAAATGGATTGGCGTGGTGGAGAACATGGCCGATACATCAACGTGAAACCATTCGTGCTGACGAGGGGGCAAGTTGCACTCACTGAGGGCGTCCAAAAAAGCGTGGAGGCCTGCATCCCCGGAGACCTCTTGCTTGGGCATGAAGTCCGGACCGCGTGAGTTCTTTTTGAACCCGACGAAACCCGAAGCGGGAGCGTTGAGTTGGCATTTTTCCTTTATTGGGTAAAGAAAGAGCCATTTCGTTCCGATTCTTCCTTGTTTCCGCCTTTTTTTGTCGAGAAAAGGTTTCAAATAGAAACCGAGAAAGCGACAACCATGCCACGCATCGCAGAGATTGACCGAGCCATCCTGGCTCAACTCCGGAAGAACGGCCGCATGTCCTACGTGGATTTGGCCTCAAAAGTTGAAGCGAGCGAACGCACCGTTCGCACCCACATCCGCAACATGGAAGAAAACGGGACCATTCGAGGATACACCATTCGTGAAGGCGGCGTTGGATTGACCGCTTTGGTTCGCATCAAGGTGGCGCCCGGTTCGGAAATCGGTTCGTTCGCTGCCGAAGTGACCGGTTGGGACGGCATTGAAATCGTCTACGAAGTCTCGGGTGAAACGGACCTCGTGGCGCTCGTTCACGTTGACGATACGATGGCATTGCGAGCGTTGCTCGACAAAATGTGGTTGGCGGCCCCCAACGAGATTGCCAGCACCACCACCGAACTGGTGCTCGAGCAGTATTGAGGAGTTATTCCTCTTCGTCCTTCGGTGGCGAGTAATCAATGCCGCACGAGCGACACACCATGTCCTCGTCCCAGTCGCATTGGCGTCGACAGCCCGTCATGCGCTCACGCTTTCCATTTGACCGAACAACCGATGGATTCCGTGTAGGTCACCGACGGCGCTTCGCCTGACAACATGGCTTGAATGGCGTTGTCCAAGTCCTCAACCGTCACTTCACCCGGGTGGCGGGGGCTATCGTCCATGCGCCCCTGGTAAACCAAGCGGTGGTCGTGGTCGAACAAGAAAAACTCGGGCGTTCGCTTCGCTCCGTAGGCATGAGCGACCTCTTGCGAATCGTCGTGCAGGTAGGGGTAAGGCATGCCGTTGTTCGCCCGCTTGACCATGTGTTCAAACGAGTCGTTTTCGTAAACCACCGGGTCGTTTGAATTGATGCCAACGAATCCGATACCAAGGTGAGCGCACTTCTCCGCCATGGCGTTCATGCGCCCGATGCTGGCCACCACGTAAGGACAATGATTGCACTCAAAGACGACCACCGTTCCGTTCTCGCCCGTGGCGTCGTCAAACGACATGGTCGCCGGTCCATGGGCGGCGTTGGCGTTGACGAGTGAAAATCGTGGCGCTTCGTCTCCGACATGAAGGGTCATGGCCGTGACGAGGAGGTGCCCCCTCAAAATCGCTTGCTTTGCTTCAAAGCATGAACATGGCCAAGCCACCGAGAACGACAAGGCCAATCACGGCGGCAACGATCTTTGGAAGCGGTGAGGCGTTGGTGCTCTCGGTCGGGGTCAAGCCGGACCCTTCCCCCGGAAGGTCGGGAACGATTTTGGCCTCCTCGTCCGGCAAAGCGCCTTGCTGGTCCCAATAGGCCTGCTTTTCGGCGGCTTGGGCCTCCAACTCGGCTTGAAGGCGAGCTTCCTCAGCCAACCGTTCCTCTTCGAGGCGGCGGCGTTCTTCTTCCTCAAGGCGGAGCCGTTCCTCTTCTTCTCTTCGAAGACGTTCTTCTTCCTCCTTGCGCAAACGCTCCTCTTCTTCTCGGCGCAGGCGTTCTTCTTCCTCAAGACGGAGGCGTTCTTCCTCTTCTTGGCGCAAACGCTCCTCTT
>JALRLR010000048.1 GCA_023254355.1 Candidatus Poseidonia sp. | reverse complement strand
TCAAGAGCTCCAATTCCTGTCCCGCGCAGAAGTTGGAAACGTAAAGCAAGAGGTGAATGCATGACGACAACCCCCTATTTTGTCCCGCTTGAAGAGGCCCGCACGATCTGTCAACAAACCCCCCCCGTTCTCCAAGTCGAGGACGTTCCGCTTGATCAAGCCCATGGGCGGATTCTTGCAACCGACCTTGAAAGTCTCGTGAACGACCCACCGTTTGACAATTCATCCATGGACGGTTTTGCCTGTCGCTTTGATGCCAACGCCACCTATCCACTGACGCTATCGGTGGCAGGTGTTCAAGCGGCGAGCGGTGAAAACACCCACATCGAAGTGGGCAAGGGCCAAGCGGCCCGCATCATGACCGGCGCACCGATGCCATCGGGAACCGACGCCATTCTTCCCGTTGAGCAGTGCACCGTATCTGAAGACGGGTTGACCGTGATGTTGAACGAAGCCCCCAAACCTCACTTCGTCCGTTTAAAGGGGGAAAACATTGAGCAAGGCGCCGTTGGATTGCAGAAGGGAAACCGATTGACTCCCGCGCGTGTCGGCATGTGCGCCACGATGGGCTATGCCACCGTACGCGTGTACGCCAAACTCAAGATGGGTATCGTCTCCACCGGTGATGAACTCAAACTTCCCGGCGAGACGTTGCAACACGGTGAAATTTACGAGTCCAATTCGTTTGGATTGGCCGGGCTGGTCCGCTGGTTGGGACATGAACCCCTTCGCTTCCAAGCCGTTTCTGATTCCTTGGATTCCTTGCGGGCGGCACTCAACGAAGCCTCTTCGGTCTGCGACATCATTCTCACGTCGGGAGGCGTTTCCATGGGTGAGTTTGACTACGTGCGTCGTTTGATGGAGGAGGAAGGCGACATCCATTTTTGGCGCATGAAAATTCGACCCGGCTCGCCTCCATTGTTTGGATTGTGGAACGGTACACCTTTGTTCGGATTGCCTGGAAACCCCGTTTCAAGTCACGTGGTTTTTCGGATGCTGGTCGCTGATTATGTGCGAACAGCCACTGGCGCAGACGGGCCCAAGGAATGGACGGTCAGAGCGAAATTGTGCGACCGAGTTAAATCGACCATGGATTGCGTGACCCTGCGTCGTGTGACGCTGGAAGCAACGGAAGAAGGCATGATGGCGTATCAACCAAAACACCAGGGGTCGGGCAACCTCGACAGCCTCGCGAGCGCCAACGGCCTGACGATGTTGCAACCGGGCGAAGTGGGTGAAATCGGGGAATGGATTGATGTCTTGGTGTTGTGAGGAAGCACCATGAAGCACCGCGTGGAGGAAGCGAGCACGCTGCTGGACGCGCTTCGCCACCTTCACCCACAATCGAGCAGCAGCACCCTCAGAAAAATGCTCACGCAGGGCCGGGTGCTGGTGAACGAAACGGTGGTGCACCGAGCAAAGCACGACCTTTCCGTTGGCGACGTCGTCCAACTCTTGGACCGAGCCAAGGCCGAAGAACTCACACCCCCTCCAGCAACCGAGCCCCCCGTTGACCTCGACGTGCTCCATGAAGACGACACCTTGCTGGTGGTGAACAAGCCCGCCCACCTCCTCTCGGTGGCGACCGACCGACTTGAGGCGGATACGCTCCACGCTCGATGCGTTGACCTCCTTCGAAGGAGGGACGAACGGGCCTGGTGTTTCATCGTCCACCGTCTTGACCGAGAAACCTCTGGCGTGATGGTGCTGGCCAAAACCAAACAAGCCAAACAGGAACTTCAGCGTCAGTTTGAGGAACGAAGCGTGCATCGAATCTACACTGCGTTGGTGGAAGGCACGCCCGAGGTTGAATCCGGGACCGTTCGTACCTGGTTGATGGAAGACAAACACCTGAACGTGAAGGCGGTCAATCCCGACCACCCCCAGGGCAAGGAGGCCGTCTCTCACCACCGAACCGTTTCGGTGAACGACACCACTGCTTTGGTCGAGGTCATGATCGAAACCGGGCGACGTCATCAAATTCGCATGGCCATGCAGCACCTTGGCACGCCCGTGGTGGGCGACGAGCGTCACGGGGCAACGACCAATCCCTACAAGCGCGTGATGCTTCACGCATCCGCCCTCGAATTCCTTCATCCCGAAAACGACGACCCCGTCCGCTTCGAGGCCCCACTTCCGAGGGAATTTGAAAAACCGGCTTGAGTTTCATTCTCACGACGGCGCGCCCTGATTGGACCGTCCGAAGAAAAAGCACGACTTGAAGAACTGTTGACCGTAGCGTGCCAACGGAGCGTTCAGCATGTCAACGGGCCAAGAGGGGTGGATTGAGGTCAAAGGGGCCCGCACCCACAACCTCAAGGACATCTCGGTGAACCTTCCCAAAGGGAAATTCGTGGTCATTTCTGGCGTATCGGGGTCCGGAAAATCCAGCTTGGCGTTTGACACCCTTTACGCTGAAGGGCAGCGGCGCTATGTGGAAAGCCTCTCTTCCTACGCCCGGCAATTCATTGGCCAAATGAAAAAGGCGGATTGCGATTCCATTGAGGGCTTGGCCCCCGCCATCTCCATCGACCAGAAACAGGGTAGCCATAACCCGCGTTCCACGGTGGCGACCGTCACCGAAATCCAAGATTATCTCCGGCTGCTTTGGGCCCGAATCGGAAAGCCGCATTGCCCGACCTGCGGGAAGGAAGTGGCTCGGCGGACCGTGCAAGAGATCGTGGACGACATCTTCTGGCAAATGGAAGCGCACGGCATCGCCGTGTGGAGTCCTGTGGTTCGGGCGCGCAAAGGAACGCACGTCGAATTGTTTCGCCAGTTGGTCGAACAAGGCTATCTAAACGGTCGCGTGAACGGCCACGAAACCTCGTTTGAAACGCCACCTACCCTCGACAAAAATTTCCGCCATGACATCGACGTCCGAATCGACCGACTTCGTTGCACACGCGACCGGAAACAGCGTTTGACCGAGGCGGTCGAAGCGGCCTTGCGGCTTGGCGGCGGAACCTTGGCAGTGGAAAGCCTCGAGGCCCCGCCCGAGACCGCAAAATTGAGTCCAAATTCCAACGCCCGTCAGACTCAACAGGGGCAAACCGTGGCTTGGTCTGAGGATTTTGCCTGCCCGGAACACGGGGCGTTCATGCCGGAACTTTCCCCGCGCGTCTTTTCGTTCAACTCTCCTCTTGGGGCGTGCGGTACCTGCCAGGGCCTGGGGGTCCAACGGCAGTTCAACACCGAACTCATCGTCGACGGGACCATGAGCGTGGCGAACGGATGCGTCTTGCCGTGGCGCCAATCCATGTCCCCTTCATGGTACAGGAAGTTGCTGGAATGCACCTGCGAACATTACAACATCTCAACCACGCTTCCCTTTGACATGCTCGATGAAGACGAGAAAGACATCTTGCTCTACGGGTCGGGGTCGACCGTGATCCATTTCGAGTTTGTTTCCGAAAACGGCTCTCAATACAAGTACAGCAAGCCGTGGGAAGGCATCATTCCCCGTTTGGAGAAGACCTACGCCGAAACCACCTCGGAACGGACCCGGAATCGGCTTATCGCTTGCATGACGGATTTGGATTGCTCGGAATGCAACGGAGAGAAACTGAATCGCGCCGCCCGTTACGTGACGGTGGGCGGGGTGCGATTGCCGGAGGTGAGCCAATGCTCGGTCCACGACGCCCTGTCCGTCGTCCGAGCCTGGTCGCCCGATGGTGAAGGCCCCCCCGCCTCGTTTGAGGACGTGCTGGAAACACTGGATGAGCGAAGCATGTTCATCGGGCGCGAAATCATCAAGGAAATTGAGGGCCGCCTCGGCTTTTTGGACAGCGTGGGGCTCGATTACTTGACGCTTGACCGAAAGGCCAACACGCTCTCGGGCGGCGAGAGCCAACGCATTCGGCTGGCCACCCAAATTGGAAGTCGTTTAACCGGGGTGATGTACGTGTTGGACGAACCCTCCATTGGTTTGCACCAGCGAGACAACGACCGCCTGCTGAAAACGCTGCGTGAACTCAGCGACCTGGGCAACACGTTGCTCGTGGTTGAGCACGACGAAGACACGCTCCGCCAAGCGGACTGGCTGTGCGACTTGGGGCCCGGTGCAGGGTTGGAAGGCGGAGAAGTCGTGGCCAACGGGACTCCAGAAGAGGTGATGCAGGTCGAAGCCTCCGTGACGGGCGCCTACCTTAGCGGACGCAAGACCATTCCTTGGCCGGCCAAGCGCACCGCACCAGGCAAACACCGCCTCGTGGTGAAAGGTGCCCGCCACAACAACCTGCAAAACCTTGACGCCTCGTTCCCGCTCGGGTGCATGACTGCGGTGACGGGCGTGTCCGGGTCGGGAAAATCCTCGCTGGTATCGGGTATTTTGGCACCGGCTTTGCTCCGCGCCGTTCATCGTGCAGAAACCGTTCCGGGCCGGCATGCCAGCCTCGAAGGCGTGGAGCACGTCGACAAGACCATCATCATCGACCAGTCTCCCATCGGCCGAACGCCCCGCTCAAATCCAGCCACCTACACCAAAGTCTTTGACGAAATTCGAAGCCTCTTTGCCGATACAAAATTGTCGAAAGAACGCGGCTACAAAGCGGGGCATTTCAGTTTCAACGTCAAAGGCGGGCGATGCGAGGCCTGCTCCGGAGGGGGCTCCATCAAACTGGAGATGAATTTCCTGCCCGATGTTTGGATCACGTGCGATATTTGCAACGGGAAACGATACACCAGGGAGTGTTTGGAGGTCACATGGAAAGGCCGAAACATCCACGATGTCCTCGAAATGCCGGTAGCAGAGGCCGTTTCGTTTTTCAAAAACCATCGCAAAATTCACCGAACGTTGGAGACGCTGGACGCCGTTGGCCTGGGCTACATTCGTCTCGGTCAGCCCGCCACCACGCTATCAGGTGGTGAAGCGCAACGGGTGAAGTTGGCCAGCGAACTGCGCCGGATGCCCAACAAACACACGGTCTACATCCTTGACGAACCCACCACTGGCCTCTCCCTCAGTGACGTGGCCAAGTTGATTCAAGTCCTCCACCAACTGCGCGAGAAGGGCCACACCTTGGTCATCATTGAACATCAATTGGACGTGGTGAAGTCGTGCGATTGGGTCATTGACTTGGGCCCTGAAGGCGGTGAACGGGGCGGCCAAATCATCGCCACGGGCACGCCCGAGGATGTGGCGGCAGACATCAACAGCCCGACCGGGCACTTCCTCGCCAAGATGTTGAACAAATGAAAGCGCAGACTACAAAGAGCGCATGGCATAACCGTCGTTTACCCTCAAGGGTTCGGTGCATGCCATGCCAATCACCCGCGTTGAAATCACGCCTCTGCAGGGCGACGGAATGCGAGATGTTCGGGGGGACGTGGTCCGTCGTCAACTGAAAGCTGACCACGGTCTTGATGTCGGCGAAGTCCGTACGATTTGCGGTTATTTGGTCAACGGGACCACCCCGGCCGACCAAATCGCTGAACGCATCGAAGACCTGTTTGCTGACCCCATCATCGAGTCGGGCGCCACGAACACGCTGCTGCTCTCCACCGAGCGGTTTTCATCAACACCGGAGGCTGCCATTTCCGTTGGTTTCAAGCCTGGTGTGACCGACAACCCCGGAAAAGCGGCAACGGACGGCTTCATCACGCTGTTTCCAGAGGACACTTCAGCCAACATTTCCACCTACATCACCTACGCTTTTTACGGCCTGCCAACCGACTGCGACCTTGGGTGGTTGGCCGGGACCCTCCATAACGGACTGATCGAGCGAGCGTTGGTGGCGACCGCCAGCGAATGCGCATCAGGGCAATGGCCCGAGTTGAACTATCCCACGCCACCCGAACAGGTGTTCATCGAACCCCAAACCATCAATTTGGAATGCGATGACGCGACGCTTGAATCCATCTCAACGCAAGGCCTCCTTGCCCTCAATTTGGCAGAAATGCACGCCATTCAAGCCCATTATCGAGATGAAACCGTTCGGGCGCAGCGTGCTGCGATGGGAATGGTGCCCGATGCGCCCACGGACGTTGAATTGGAATGCTTGGCGCAGACATGGAGCGAGCATTGCAAACACAAAATTTTCGCTTCAAAAATCCACCATGTTGACCATGAAACCGGTGAGGACACGGTCATTGATTCGCTGTTCAAAACGCACATCATGAAACCCACCCACGACATGCAGGAAGACGTCGACTGGCTGCTCTCGGTGTTCCACGACAATTCGGGTGTCATCGCTTGGGATGACCGATGGAGCGTTTGCATGAAAGCGGAAACGCACAACTCACCATCGGCCCTCGACCCGTACGGTGGAGCCATGACCGGCATCGTGGGCGTCAACCGCGACATCTTGGGAACCGGTTTGGGCGCTCGGCCCATTGCGAACACCGACGTGTTTTGCTTTGGCCCGCCAAACTGGGAGGGCACGCTGCCAGACAACCTGTTCCATCCTTCTCGAGTGTTAAGAGGCGTGCACGCGGGTGTTCGCGTGGGCGGCAATGAATCGGGTATTCCGACGGTCAACGGGGCCATCGTGTTTGACGACCGCTACATCGGGAAACCGCTGGTGTACTGCGGAACGGTGGGCATCATGCCGCGCCACCTCCCCGACGGCCGACCTTCTCACATCAAGACGCCCGTCGCGGGCGACATCGTCTACATGGTTGGCGGGCGCGTGGGGTACGACGGCATCCACGGAGCCACGTTTTCCTCGTTGGAGCTCACGGAAGAATCGCCGTCATCTGCGGTTCAAATCGGCGACCCCATCACTCAAAAGAAAATGCTGGACATGGTGCTTGAAGCCCGTGATGCAGGCTTGATTTCCTGCATCACCGATAACGGTGCCGGGGGGTTATCGTCCTCGATCGGCGAAATGGCGGAATACACCAACGGGTGCGAAATTGATTTGGCGAAGGTGCCGCTCAAACAAGCCGGCCTGTCGCCGTGGGAAATTTTGGTCTCCGAGAGCCAGGAGCGCATGACGATCGCGGTTCGTCCTCAAGACCAAGCCGCCTTTGAACGGCTGGCGGCCCTGCACGAAGTTGAAGCCACGGCGGTGGCAACGTTCACCTCCACCGGGGTGTTCCACGTCCGGTACGGAGAAACCACCGTGGCCCACCTCCCCATCGAATTCCTTCATGACGGCGTCCCTCAATTGGAACTCGAGTCGGCCTGGACGCCCCCCCAGCACGACCCGTTTTCACCGCCCACCCAAGTTGACCACGGCCACCTCTTGCTTCGCATGTTGCAACGCCCCAACATCGCCAGCAAAGAGACCTGGGTTCGCCAATACGATCACGAAGTCATCGCCCAGACGGCCATCAAACCCTTCGTGGGGGTGCAACGAGACGGACCCGGCGACGCCGGCGTCATCGCCCCCATTCACGGTGACCCCCACGGGCTGGTGATTTCGTGCGGCATCGCGCCACGATACGCCGACATTGACGCCGGCGCAATGGCGGCCGCCGCCATTGATGAAGCGGTACGGAACGCGGTTTGTGTGGGTTTGGACGTTGACAAAATGGCAGGGCTTGACAATTTTTGCTGGCCCGACCCCATCGAGTCGGAAAAGACCCCTGACGGTCGCTTCAAACTCGCTCAACTGGTCCGAGCCAACCGTGAGCTTGAGCGGGTCTGCCGAGCCTATCGCTTGCCGTGCGTGAGCGGAAAAGACTCGATGAAGAACGATTACGGGAAGGGACCCGACAAAATTTCCATCCCGCCCACCCTGCTGTTTTCGCTTTTTGGTGACCAACCCGACGTGCGACGAAGCGCCACGAGCGATTTCAAACAAGTCGGAGACCGAATCTACCTCGTCGGCCGCTCAAAGCAAGAAATGGGCGCTTCGGAATTGGCGTTCATGTTGAAGGAAACCGAGGCCAACTCAGGCATTGGCGGGGCCGTCCCCCGCCTTCTCGACCCCGAACAACAACTGAAGACGTACCGGGCGCTTTCACATACCGTTCAACAGGGACTTGTTCGAACCGCTCACGATTGCAGTGAAGGCGGCCTTGCGGTCGCGCTTGCAGAGATGTGCATCGGGGGGCGCCTTGGCGCACAGGTGGACATCGACGGGACGGGAGACGGCGATGTTTGGGGGAGGCTTTGGGGTGAATCGCTCGGTCGCATTATCGTCGCCGTGGGCGAGGAGCACAACGCCGCCTTTTTGGCCGCCATGAAAGGTCATCCGTTAACCGTCCTTGGTGAAGTGGTGGAGGCTCCAAATCTGGTCATCACTGACGGCGATGAGGTGTTGGTGGATTCACCCGTTGGGAGCATGGTTGACGCATGGAAGGGCACCCTTGACATGACGGGAGGGGTGGCTTGATGACGGCAAAGGTCGCTGTTTTGTTCGGCTTTGGCATCAACTGCGATCATGAAACCAAAGCGGTGTTCGAACTGGTCGGCGCCGAGGCCGAACGCGTTCACGTGAACCGCTTTGTGTCGGGCGATACCGACCTCTCGGCGTTTGACATTCTTGCGGTTCCCGGAGGCTTTTCGTTCGGAGACCACTTGGGTAGCGGGCGGTTGTTGGGCAACCGAATGCGATTTGCCATGCGCGAGGCCTTGCAACGATTCGTCGAAGACGGCAAACCCATCATTGGGATTTGCAACGGCTTCCAGGTGCTGGTGAAAACGGGTTTGCTCCCAGGGCCCGAATCCGGCTCGCCCCCCGATTTCATCCAGCGAGGGAGCCTCACGCTCAACGACAGCGGACGGTACGAGGACCGGTGGGTGACCTTGGAATTCGACCCCAAAAGCCCGTGCATTTGGACGAAGGGCATGACGAGAATGGAATGTCCCGTTCGCCACGGCGAAGGCAAATACGTCATGCCGACCGTTGAGGATTTGGACCGCCTTGCGGCCAATCACCAGCTGACGGTTCGCTACGCTGACCCGTCATCTCCGCCGGGTGAAGGCATCACCGACACGCCGCTCACGTATCCACTAAGCCCCAACGGCAGCATGCGAAACATCGCAGGCATCTGCGACTCGAGTGGCTTGGTGTTCGGCTTGATGCCGCACCCCGAAGCCATCTACGCCCGTTGGCTGCACCCCAACCACACCTCCACCGCCGCCCCATCTCCTTCAGGCACCGCCCTGGACGGGTGGGAGGGCGAAGGGCTGCAGCTGTTCCGAAATGCGGTTGAGTACGTGAACGCTCGAAAATCGTGAGCATCATGTCGGCGAGTGCACGACAGGTTCACATTGACGCCCTCCGGGGGCTTGCCGTTCTTCTCATGGTGATGGTTCACGCCGCTGCCACGTGGAGTCCATCCGTTTCTGGCAACCCCACCCTTCTTGCCTTGGTGGTGTCGGGGTTGGGTGGGTTGGCTGCACCGCTCTTCGTAGCGTTGCTTGGATGGGGTCTGTATCAACGACCGCGTCCACTTCGCCAACGGGTTCGTCAGGCAGGCTTCCTGTTCCTTTGCCAACTCGTTGTGAACCTCTGCGCACCTCACCTGTTCGAACCCCTTTCACCAGGCGTTTTGTCGTTGATGGGTCTGCTGATCGTGTTTGAGCCGTGGTGGTCATGGCCATGGCGCAGGGATTGGAACGCTGTCCAGGTTTTTGGTGGGTTTGCGGCGGCGGTGTTCGCGCTCACGTGGTTGGCAGGAGACCTCCAGGGTCCATCATCGTGGGACGCTCGGGTGGAAACCGACTCGGCCCTGACCTTCTTTTCGCATTTGGCGTTGACCGGGACGTACCCGCTGTTGCCCTGGGTGATGTTTGCTGGCTTTGGCATGACGGTGGCCGCCTCTACTCGCTCTCCCCATTCTCGAGTGATGGCGGTTGGTTTCGTGCTTTCTTTGTACTTCTTGGTGCAAGCGATTCGCCTCGGTCAAGTATGGGCGCGTCCGACCGGAGACGCCATGCTGACTTTTTTTCCGGCCAATGGACCGTTTTTGTTCGCCGCCTTAACCGGGTCTGCCCTGCTGTGGTCGCTGACGCAACGATGGTCGCTGCTCCACCGTCTGGCCGATGTTGGCCGGTGCAGCTTGACGATTTACGTCGTCCATTTCCTCCCGTTCGTGTGGACTCATCGTTGGGTCGAGACCAACGGTTGGGGTCTGCAAGCGGCCATGGTGGCCACGCTCGGATACACGGTCTTGTGGGCGTTGCTCGGAACCCTCTGGTTCAGCAAAGGTGAGCGCTGGACCCTCGAGACGGCGTGGCGTCGCTTTTCGAAATCAAACGATGAGCAAGTAAGCCGAACGAACATAGTAGGCTGAAAACCCAAGCATCACGGCACCGCAACCGGCGAGGAGGCGCTTGTAAGCGATTTCCGAAATCCCGGCACTTGCTCGATGGAAAGCGTAGGCTACGGCCGCTTTGGTCATCATCAAGGTCACGAGGAAGGACAAGGCGTATGCCACCGGGGCGAGCACTTCCCG
>JALRLR010000047.1 GCA_023254355.1 Candidatus Poseidonia sp. | reverse complement strand
CGCGCCTCGGGATTTACCTCCGCGAGCCGAGCGCGTCTTTGCCCACGCACGAATCTCAGGTGAAATGATGTCTTCAACCTGGTCTTCGTTGAGGGGCGCGCCGTGGTCGGTGTACAACCATCGGCACTGAATGGGCACGGGGTTGGGATCAACGTCGGGTGCGACCATCTGGAATTGACCGGGCCCCAGCGTGGGAAGTTGGGCCACAAGGTCTTGGTCGCCTCCACTTTCCTTGAGCAAGTGGCGGACTTTTTCGACGTCTTGAGGTTGGGTGAATCTTCCAATGAAGGTGGTGTTGGCTTGAGCCAGGATTTTGTAGTCCACGTCACTGACGTTTTGTGTGGCCAACACACACGCTACGCCGTATTTTCGAGCCTGCTTGAAAATCAGTTTGATCAAATCCTTCGCTGGGGGATTGCGGGGGTGAGGCGGCAGGTAGGGCGCCACCTCGTCCATGAAGAACAAGAGTTTGAGCTCTCCATCCGCAGGTTGTTGCGTCAACATCCAATCGTAGAGTTCTCTCGAGAGTTCCTGAACGAAGTACTGCTTCTGGTTCTCGTCTTGGATGGTGTTGAGGTAGACGATGTTGAGGGGGATTTTCCCCGGCACGGCCGGCTCAACAAAAGCATCGATGTCGATGGGGACGCCGTTTGAAAACAACAATTGGTTCACACCCGAAGAAAAGGCAGCGAGCCGACGAGCCAAGTCGTTGCGGGTGGATTTTGGCAGGCGCTCTTCGAAATCGGTGAGGCGGTGTTCAACCATCACCTCGTTCCATGTGGGCGGGTCCACCTTTTCTTCCTCATCTTCGGAGAAACACTCGGGATAGAGATGGCGAATGAATTCCTGATGAGGTTCACGGACGACTCGAGCCAAGGCTTGGAAATCACCGACGTTCAATCCGCAGCGGGTCCCTTCCACCAAAATTTCGTACAGAAACGGCTTGACGGTTTTCCCTTGGGCCTTTTCAACATCGAACCCTGCCAGATTGGCGAAACCTGCCGCCACCATGTCCCAAGCGGTGATGGCTTCTTCCGGGTCAAGGTCTGCAGGGGGGGCTCGAAACGGGTCAATGCACAACGGGAGACCTTTGCTGCGAAGCGGGGTCCAAACCCGAACTTCACACCGTTCCATGAGTTGTTTTGCTCTTGCAACATCGCCGCCTTGGCGTTCCAATTCTCGTGGTTCAATGCCAAGTGCCAACCGGGCTAAATCCCCTTGCGGGTCAATGATGAGCGAGGGGATGCCGGCCAGCGCGGCTTCTTCGATGAGTGCCTTGGCCATGACCGTCTTCCCCGATCCCGTCGAACCGAGCATCGCGCCGTGGCGAGCGAGGACCTGCGGGGCGATGTCAATGGGTGCATCGGTATCCCGCCGCCGCCCCAAAAACAACCCTCGCGGCTTGAATTTCTTCGTACTGGATAGGGGACTCGCGTCGCTACTCTCTGTGAACAAATCATCCACGAGGCCTCCAAGGCCTCCCGAACCTCCGTCTCGTGAAGAAGGCAGGCCTGCACCTTCTTCGTTGGACACCATGGCGGGCCCAAACCTGTTGGGGGTCTTGAAGAGCGCGATGGTGAGCCCGAGCGAAACGCACACTCAAGGAGGAGGACATGTTCGCCGAACCATGAAACGCATCCCCATGGCACGACCGTCATGGGACGACGACATGCGGCGTGCTGCGTTGGAAACATTGGACTCCCTGCACTGGGTGAAAGGGCCACAGGGCAAGGCGTTCGGCCAGGAGTTTGCGGCGTACTGTCACGCCGTTCAAGGTACACCTTGTCAAAGCGGCTCGGTGGCCCTTTGGGGCGCGCTTCGCCTCTTGGACATCGGACCAGGCGACGAGGTGCTGGTTCCTTCGCTGACCTACATCGCTACGGCGACCTGCGTGTCGCTTGTTGGCGCTCACCCCGTTTTTGTTGATGTCGAACCGGACCATTGGTGCGTTGACCTCGCTTCGCTCGAAGCGGCACGCACGCCCAGAACAACAGCCGTCATTGCCGTTCATCTCTTTGGTCAAATGTGCGATGATCATCTCGTTCAATGGTGCGAGGAACACGGCATTGCCTACATCGAAGATGCAGCCCAAGCCCACGGCGCGATGGCCGCTTCTGGAACGCCTGCCGGAGGCGTGGGCGATGTGGCCTGCTTCTCCTTCTTCCCCTCCAAGAACCTCGCTGTTGGTGGCGAAGGCGGGATGATGATGACTCGCCGAGCGGACTTGGCTGCACGGATGGACGCGCTGGTGAACCACGGTCGCGACGCTCGATTGGAATCCCATGAGCTGGGTTCGAATTTACGAATGTCCGAAGTGACGGCGGCGATAGGGCGCGTTCAACTCCAACGTTTGGATGGGTGGCTTGCACGTCGCCGGGCAATTGCGAAACGCTACGACGGCGCGTTTTCGGGACTTAGCGGCCTCCATCCACCCCCAACTCGGCCCGGCACACAGCACGCTTGGCACCAATACTGCATTTTGGCCGATGAACCCGATCGTTTGAGGGCCGCCTTGAATGAAGCAGGCATTGACTCCAGGGTCTACTATGCAACACCTTGCCACCGACAACAGGTCTACGCCACTCACCCCCAGCACACAGCGACGTTGAGCGTGACCGATGACATTGCCCACCGTCTCGTTGCAATTCCCGTCCACCATCAGATGACCGATGAAGAGGTCGACCGGGTGGTGGCAGCCGTCAAACAGGCGAGCCATCCCTCGTCGTGAGGGTTTGAGCAAGGGCACGATTGGACCATGAGGGCAACCCGGTAATTTCGTGACCAATCCAAGGTGGTAATTCCACCTTTGCCGTCGAGGCGTTCAATTCAACTTCGGCCAACACCAAGCCTGCGAGCGAGCCTTCAAATTCGTCAATTTCCCAGACAGCACCGTCCGTTCCAACCCAGGCATAACGCGTTTTCTCAACAAATGGATACGGTCCCTTCCCCAACAAGAGGTTCGCACGTTCAGGTGAAAGCGACCACTCGAGTTCAAAGGCGGTGTCGTGCGAAACTCGGCATTTGTAGGTGAGCCACCACTCTTCGTTTCGTTTTCGCAAACGGGTTGTCCAGTCGCTTTGGCTGGTCAACACCACCTCTTCCTCAGACGTGACGGTGACGATGAGTTGTTCGTCAGCAAACAAGCCACCCGGGCGATGGTCAAGGTGGTCGCCAACACCGTAGTGCTGTTCAATGGCGAAAACAGTTGAATCCGTTCGCCACGGTTTGTCCTCTCGACCGTCGACGAGAAAGCGTCGCTCAATTTCTTGAAACTCAGGGATAGCGGTACCCCCCTGGTTGTTGAACAACGGGGGCTTGGGCCACGGTAACAAATTGCACGTCTTCGATAAGTTCTGTACCGGGGGGCCCCAACGTGACGCGGTCCACTTTGAAACGGTCGTCTTTCAAGAGGGTGGGATCGCCCCGCGAAAGGCGAGCCTCCAACTGCTTTGAGGTCGAAAAGGCTCGCCAAATCAACCAAGCGGGGAACAACAAACTCAGGGAGGCCAGCAGCATCTCCACGACGACCATTGCCTCACCCGTTCCGTTGCATCAACCCGTTCCAGGATGCTTTGGCGTAGGCCTGCGCGGCAGCGCGGGGGTCCGTTGCCTTGTGGATGCCTGATCCAACGATGACACAGTCGGAACCGGCCAGCACCGCCTCGGTGGGGTCGCCGTATCGTTGCCCCATCGCCCCGTCACCGACGGCGAGGTTCACGCCCGGCGTCCAGATCATCTTCGCCTCTCCGACGCGGGCTCGCAGGGAAGCCAGTTCCTCGGGTCGTGATCCGTTGCCGATGAATCCGAACACACCGTCGTGCACACGGCCTTTTGCCACCACTTCCTCGGTGTAGGCTGGATGGAGCAGATTTCCGCGACTGGACATTTGCGCCAAGAGGAGCACACCCCCCTGCCGGCCCACATCGGACCAGGCTGCTTGCAACCCGTCCACGATGTCGGGTCCGCTGATGAGGTGGGCCGTGACCAAATCCGACCATGAACGAATGTCGTATTTGCCCGCCATTTGATTTCGACTGATGCCGCCAATATCGGCAAATTTCCTGTCTTCAAAGACGAGCAAGTCTGCATCGTGGGCTGCTGCGCAGAACGACGACCAAGCATCGGGCGTCCAGTCGTCGACCAAATCAACGTGGGTTTTGAGTGCCGCCACGTGCTCTCCCACGGCCTCAATCAAGTCAAACAAGCCTGCCATGGTGGTGCGGTCGGCAGCAAGACAAACCAGGGATTGTTTGCTGGTAGCGACTTCCATGTAGCGTCGGGCCATCGGTGAGGTCGCCTCCACCCAACGCTCACCCCACGCATCGCTCGGGCCCATGGTGAACGGCTGGGCGCCTCCCCCCCTCAATGGTTGTGGCGAACCGCCGGTGCGAGGAAGCATCATGTTCATGATGGAGCCAAGGCTCCCTTTGCTCATGCGACAGGCGGTTGTTTTGGCGACGCTGTTGTTGTTGGTCCCCCTCTCGGGCTGTTTTGGCGACACCACCTCAACCGATTCAACGGACGCACCCTCGCTCTATCCGTCCATATGGGACCGGCACACCCTCGATTGGAATTGGACGGGCTCCTATGCTCGTGTATTGCAAGACGGCCCACATGAAGCCCTCCCCGTCCAAGAAGCGCTCATCGACGTCGACACCACCGGAACGTGGGAAGGGGGGCCGAACACAGCCGAAGTCCACCTCTCGTACTGGCTCCCGTCCAACACCGAAGCAGGCGAACAAGTGCCGGTAATCGCCGTGGTCAGCCCCTACTTTGACTACGGTTCTCCAGGAAGCCAATCAACGCCAACCAACGTGGTGAGCGCAGGGCGTGGAGAATTCATCTACGATAATTTCGTTCCTCACGGTTATGCACTGGCCCAAGTCGCTGTGTTTGCCACCGAGGAAAGCACAGGCTGTTTCGATTATCGCGGCGATGGAGAGGGGCAAGGCATTCATGCTGCGGTTGAATGGTTGGGCACCCAAAATTGGAGCAACGGCCACGTGGCCATTTACGGAAAATCCTACGAGGGCGCCACGGCATGGGAGGCCGCCGCCCAAGGAAGCGAGTACCTGAAAACCATCGTCCCCATTTCAGGCACGACCGCCCTTGGTCCTCTGCTGTACAAGAACGGGAGCGCTGAAGCCCGCAGTCAAGTCATGCACTCGAATTACGGGGGCTCCATCTTGGATTACGACAGCGACGATTTGGACAATTTATGCGGCGATGTTTTGGAAGGATTCCTTGCCGGACCCACTCGCTATGGCCTGGGAGAAATGGACCCTTACATGGCCAATTATTACGATGAACGCAGCCATATCGACAAAGCGCTCGGCGTTTACAACGGCTCCATCTATTGGGTTCAGGGCATGCAGGATTGGAACGTGGACCCCCACCAAGTCTTCGGCGGCCCTCCGGGAACCAATTGGTACCAGACGTACATTGACGCTGGTTACGACGTTCGAGGCATGCACGGTCAATGGGAACACAATTACCCCGACCAGTGGACCAAGCACAACAACCAACCATCGGGGTACGGCGGCGAGGCCATTCACAACATGACCCGTTGGGACTGGGGTCAAGATTTGTTTGAGTGGATGGAATACTACCTGAAAGGCATCGGTGAGACGCCGGCCCTTCATGCTCAAATCCAACGCAATGACGGGCAGTGGCGCATTGAGGAAACATGGCCGCCGCTTGACGCAACTTGGCAAACCATCGACCTCGCCGAATGCAGTTCATCGGGCGCATGGGTCGGGGCGTCGTCAACCGTCACGGTTTCGTGTCCCTCCCTATCCTCCAGCCAGGATCTTCACATCAGCGGTTTGCCAACCCTGCATCTTGACGTCACCCCCTCCTTTGACGGCGGGCAACTCTTTGCTGAATTGCGGGACGCCGATACCGGCCTTCGGTTTGGGCATGCCACCATGGACATCCGGTATCACGCCGGAGGCTACGAAGCCCAAACGGTCATTCCCGGCAGCACGGTGACGATGCTGATGGAATTTCAGGGGATGGACGTGCTGCTCCCTGCGGGTCACGCCCTCGAATTGGTCCTGACCCAAACGGGCGAGGACTACCTCCCGCCAGCTTGCGGGAATGCGTGCCCGGTCTCGGTCCAGACGGGGACGATGTCGTTGCCGCTGATCGATCGGGACGGCAGCAACGTGCTCATCACGCCTCAGGGCGACGACGCGGCCAACAACGCATGAAACGACCCTCGCCGGGCGTTTGCGTAACCCTTCAACCGATGACCTTGCCAATTGAGCGATTGCGCGAAAAAACCACCATCCTTCGCGCAGTTGAAGAACAAAGTCGACAAAACTCAGCGAGTAAATAATCATTTAACGGCTATTAATTGATAAAATTAAGCATTTGCGGAAGAAAAATGGGCAAATTTTGAGCGTATGGTTCATATACCGTCTCGAGAACGGCGCAAATGATACCCATGGATGAAAAGGCAAAACTGGAGTACATTTGGCTTGACGGATACGAACCCACGCAGAACATGCGGAGCAAAACGATGGTGCGTTCGAATTTCGGCGGCACCCTTGAAGAATGCCCCATTTGGATGTTTGATGGTTCCTCGACCCGGCAAGCCGATGGCAGCTCTTCCGATTGCCTCTTGAAGCCGGTGAACATCTTCCCCGATCCTCAACGCGTCAACGGATACCTCGTGATGTGCGAAGTGCTCAACCCCGACGGCACCCCTCATCCCAGCAACGGTCGTGCCACCATCGACGATGACGACAACGATTTCTGGTTCGGTTACGAGCAGGAGTACTTCATCATGGACGTGGACACCCAACTCCCGTTGGGTTTTCCTGTGGGCGGTTACCCCGGCCCCCAGGGACTGTACTATTGTTCCGTGGGCGGAAAAAACACTCACGGACGCGCCCTCGTCGAGGAGCACGCCGACCTTTGCTTGGAAGCGGGAATCAACTTCGAAGGCATCAACCAAGAAGTCGCCTGCGGCCAGTGGGAATTCCAAATATTTGCCAAAGGAGCCAAGCAAGCCGGTGACGAACTATGGGTCGCTCGCTACCTCTTGGACCGCCTGACGGAGAGTTACGGTTACTACATTGAATACCACCCCAAGCCCATCAAGGGCGACTGGAACGGCTCTGGTATGCACGCGAACTTCTCCAACGGCGCCATGCGCGACGTGGGTGGCGAAGACCTGTTCAACAGCATCTGCGAAGCCTTTGGGCAAAACATCGAGAAGCACATGGCGGTGTACGGTGCGCACAACGAGGAGCGCTTGACCGGTCTGCACGAGACCCAATCCATCGACCAGTTCTCCTACGGTGTGTCCGACCGTGGAGCTTCGATTCGGGTGCCTGCGTCGGTACCAACCGACGGTTGGAAGGGCCGTCTCGAAGACCGCCGTCCAGCGTCCAACGGCGACCCCTACAAGATTGGAGCCGTCATCATCCAGACCACCAAGTCCGTGTGTTGAGCGACGTCACGTTGAAGCGTCGCTCTCGAGGCGGCGAAGGCGCCGAACACCGATGAGGACCGCCAGGATGACCACCAGGGTGAACACGTTGGCCACGATCATCGCCATGGAGCTGATGAGCACACCGTAGATGAGCCAGAGGACCAGCGCCACCGTCACCACGCTAAACGTGGAGAGCGAGATCCCTTCATGGCGCTGATGCACCCACACTTCGCGAATCTGCGGCACCCAAGCCACGATGCCCAACAAACCCGCCAGCAGACCGATGGCCTCAATCCACGGTTCCACCATGAGCCCCGCCACCCAAGGCACTCTCTTTTCAATCGTTCCAACGATCGGGCTTGGATAGGTGGACGCATTGGATGACCGACCATGGCAGGTCTTCGGGGCGGTCTTCGCCAACAACATGCATTTTCAGATGCTTCTCGTACGGTACATCGGCTTGCAGGTGTCGTGTACCCTGCTGAAGGCGAACGGAACTCGGCCGTTGGCGAAACAGCGACAACGCTGAGCGAGCATGCGTCACCTCACCGTTCATGGCGGCGGTTCGAGCAGCCATCCACTCGTCGATTTCAGCCCCAAGGCCAAGGTCCAGGAGGTCGCCTTTTCGAACCAATCCCCCGTGAAGGTGAACTTCGTCCCACGTGCCAAACCCTTCGACCGTTTCAAGCAAGGATTCGTTGAGTTCACCGGGATGGCGTTCTTCCAGCAGGGCGATCATCCCCGCTTCGTCCTTGACCGTGCAGTCCACATCGTGGACGTTATCGGGCCACGTCAAGTTTCGATTCGTGAAGGCCAACACCACCTCAACAACAACTTCATCGTGCCCGTCGATGCGCTTGGCGTGCATTTCCGCTAACATCCGTGCCTTGCGCTTGATGCGTTGGCTCACCGTGCTGTGGTTGTGTGTTGTGCCGTTTTTCCGGAGTTGAATGAATTCCTCGTTTTCGTTGACTTCAAACGAGCCCGACCAGTGTTTTTGTTCAACCACCAGCAGCGTGTTGCCGCCCACGATCACCAGGTCGATCTCTCGCTTCCCACCCTGCTCAACATCGGGGATGCGCACGGATTCAAACACGTGCCAACCGTTGTTCTTCCCCGCTGCTCGGGCGATTTTGGCAAGACGCTGTTCCGCCAATTCCCCCGCCCGGTGCACATCATCGGGCGGATGAATCCGTCGCCGTTCTCGCCACCAGCGCCATCGTTGTGAGAGTTTCATGACTTCACCTGAGGAGGTCATCCACGCTGTTGACGATGACGGTCGGCCGCTGTTCCGCCCCCTGCGGAAGGGCTTCGACATCGGCCATCGTCGCTTCTCCGCTCAACACCAACACGCCGACCACGCCCGCTCGCGTGGCCATGGCCATGTCCGTGTACAACCGGTCGCCGACCATGGCGCACCTCGATGGTTCGAGCCCGAGGGCTTCGATTTTGTGAAGGATCATCCCGGCGTTTGGTTTTCCGGTGATGTGTTCAGGGTCCACGCCCGTGGTAGCTTTGAACATGGCCAAGTAGGCCCCGACGTCAGGAAGCCCTCCGTCCGGGCTTGGACAGACCACGTCAGGGTGACTGGCGACCAAGGGAACGCCGGCGTGCATGTGGATGCTTGCTTGGGCGATTTTGTCGTAGGTCAGTTCGGTGTCGTAGCCCAACACCACGTATTGAGGGTCCGAACTTTGGGTCTCCACGCCAACGGCTTCGAGCATGCTTCGCATGCCTGCCGTCCCGACCAACCAGGTCCTTGTGATGCTGTTCTTTTGCAGCCAGGCCAAGAGGTCGTGCGTGGACAGCAACACGTCCTCTTCGGTGGCCTCTAAACCGAGTCCATGGAGTTTTGACAGGTACTGTGTCACGGATTTTGACGAGTTGTTGGAAAGAAAATACCGCTGGACGCCGTTGGTTTTGCAGCGTTCAAGAAAGGCTTCGGCCCCTTGAATCAAATCGCCGCCCAAGTAAATGGTGCCGTCGAGGTCGAGGAAGACGGCATCGATGTTGTCGAGGGAAGCATCCATTGTGTATCCCCTCAGAACATCAAGGTCTTGAACATGAACCACGGAGAGTGGAGGTTTTCCTGCGCTTCCTTGCTTGCGATCATTTCCGTCATCATCTCTTGGATGGCGGGCTTTTTGGAGGCTTTTCCGACAAACCAGTTGAGCAACCATGCTCGCCGACTCATTTTTTGCATCCTGAACGAGTTCGATAATTCAGGACCAAGGGCCGCCCACAACGCCTCTTGATAGTCATCGGGCGACTTGCCATCGAGGATGTGCTGCGCCGCCATCTCTCCGCTGACGAGGGCATTCCCC
The DNA here is from genome assembly GCA_023254355.1 of Candidatus Poseidonia sp. Classification (GTDB taxonomy): domain Archaea; phylum Thermoplasmatota; class Poseidoniia; order Poseidoniales; family Poseidoniaceae; genus Poseidonia. The sequence continues at coordinate 685 of JALRLR010000047.1, read as the reverse complement.
ACGCCTTCCCCGCTGAACGGGTCCACCAAGGATGCGGCATCGCCAACAAGGAAAATGCCGTTGCTGGCGGACCGTCGAGGCTGACGACTGGCCTTTTTCCTTGGTGAGCCAAACGGCAACTGCCAACCCTTCCCCGTCCCGGGAATCATCGAGGCATCGGCAAACCGTTCTTTGAACAGCGGGTGGTCGGCGATGACTTCGGCTTGAAGGGCTTTGAGTTTCTTTGATTGCTTATCGAGCAAGGACATGACCATGCCAATGCCGACGTTGACCACGCCTTCGGCCACCGGGAAGAGCCAGAAGTAACCGGGAATCACCGTGTCCACGAAATGAATTTCAATGTCGCCAACGTTGTCTTCACAGCCTTTCACGCCCCGCCAATATTCCCGATAGCCTGCGCAGTAGTGAGCTCGGTCAACCATCGGCTCTTCGTAGGTTTCCTCAAGCATGGATTTCGCTACCGGGCACCGATACCCTGCGGCGCCCACGACGACCGGAGCATGGTAGGTGCGGTCCTCGCCCGCACGTCCCCCGATACGAACGACCACGCCCGTGGCGTGCCGTTGAGCCCCGCTGCCCTTGCCGGGGTCGTCACCCCCTTGACCGTCATCGTAGAGCACGTCACGCACATCGCCTCCCTGAACAATCGCTCCACCCGCTTCGCGAACGAGTTGTTGGACTTGAT
>JALRLR010000046.1 GCA_023254355.1 Candidatus Poseidonia sp. | reverse complement strand
AGACCTGAAGTTGGACATGCACGCTGCCAGAGAAGGCGTTGGGGGCCTGGAAACCGATCTCAATGGTTCTGGATTCGTTCGGTTCCAAGCTCACGTCCTCAAGACCGCCGAACAACGCCACGACCCACCCGCTCTCGTTGAATCGGTCCGAAGGTGACGTGGAAGGGAGAAGCTGCCCGCTGCTGTCGGTGGCCTGCAGGGTGATGTTGAGGGTGTTGGGGGTGTTCCCCACGTTGCGAACGACGGCGTAGAGTCGCCCGTCTTGATTGGGCGCAACCGTCAATTCCGATTCAACGGCATCGATGCTCGCATTTCGTTTTTCATTCATTTTGAGATCGACTGACCATTGGGTCACGTCTCGGTCCAACGCCGAGGTGGCGGAAAGCGTGAACCTTGGTCCACTGTTCGCCAGCGGTTTCCCGTTCTCAACCGACGGGATTTCAATCCAGAAATAGACGTAGCGTAGTTGATTCACACCAATGGTGGAATACGCCACATCGCCAACGGTGTTGACCATGTCCCAACCCCAGGTCCACCCCGAAGCAGAGTACAAGGAAAAGGTGACGTTGTCAGAATAACTTGCATTGTTGGAAATGTTCACCGCTACGGCCGTACGGACATTTTCATCAACGATCAGTTCACTCACTCCTTCCACGCCGAAACTGAGGTTGGAGTAGGGGGCAATCATGACCTCGATGTCAATGGTTTGGTTCGCTGTTTGATCGACGTTTGAAGTGACGATGAACGTGGCCGTGAGGTTCTGAAAAGCAGCACTGGCGTTGGCATGGATGCCAAACGTGAGTTGTCGAAGGTGGTTCGGGACAACCACTTCGGACACGGGGAGTCCAACAATTTCGAGGGGTGCCGGTACGGAAAGCGGCTCAATCCTCAATTCTTGGTTGACCGAACCACGATTGTGGACCGTGATGTAGGTGGTGACGGTTTCGTTCCGGTGAACGACCACATCACTTGGAGCGACGGCATCAAACATGGTCTCGCTGCGTGCCACAACGGTTGGGTTGGCGTGAGCGAACGGAACAGCGTTATGCGCCAACAAGAGGAGGAGCAAGCCCACCCAGCGCATGTTTGCGGCTACGCACGGCCCCCTATGAAACACTCCCTTTTCTGTGGGACGATGCCGGGTCGCAGACTTCATGAAGAACGAGGCATCCGGCGAAGCATGCCTCCGTTTTGGCCGTTCAAAAAGAAGCAAGAAGTGAGTGTTCTCGATGAAGAGCCACCGGTCGCTTTGGTCTACAAACGGGGGGAGGACCCCAACGCAAGGGCCGAACAAACAGCCGACCAAGCAGCGTACAAAGATGCGTTGGCATTGTTTGGAGATGGCTCACAGACCGTTGAGGCAGCCAGCGACCAATCGGTTCACTACGACGGTGTGACGGCTGAATCCAACCCGCCTCCCTCGGAGGGTGACGCTACCCCCATCGTCACGCAACCGGAGGTCGCTCCCGCTCCCCCAACCCCTGACGAACCGACGTTCACGTGGGTGCATCACACCGACGGTTACCATTACAAGCAACTGGCGGACGGGAGTTTCGAGGCCACGGCCCACACGCTTGACGAGGATGGCGTGTACCGTCCGTATGCGTGATCAAAACAAGGTTGGAATTCGTCGAATCAAACCCTGGTGGTCCTCGCCGGTTCGATTCACCTCGCGACTCACCACGTACCGTTCAACGGTACCTGATTTTGGCAACGGGGGCACTTCTCCTCCTTCGAGCCATGCTTGAAGTTCATCCTGTTCCACGAGCACCGGCATTCGATGGTGGACCGGTTCGCAATCTTCGTTAGCGGGTCGCGTCAACAGGGCGAAGGACTCAACCGTGGCTTCTTCGGTGGTCCAAGTGTCCCAAATGCCGGCCAAAAGGCTGCAACGCCCGTCCGGTCGGTGGTGATACCACGGCACTTTTCCTTGGGGCGTGGTCATCCACTCGTACCATCCATCGGCTGGAACGGCGCAACGTCGCCGCTGAAAACTGCTGCGAAACATGGGTTTCTCGAGAACGGATTCGAGCCGTGCGTTGATGGGTTCTTGATGGGATGGTTTCGCCCACGATGGGCGCAATCCCCATTTCATGGAGCGAAGATGACGGGGAACACCGTCTTCACCGTTGACGCCGTGCTGGGTGATTACCGGCACATGGGCTTGGGGGGCGATGTTCCAGGAGGGCTGAAAGGGCGTGAGGTCCGACAGCGGCTCAGCGTCGAACATGATGGCAACGTCATCGATCGGCGTGGCCAACGAAAACCGACCGCACATCACTCCACCTCAAACCGGGTCGACGATGAGTTCCTTGAGGGCCGTGATGTCGAGTTCTCCACCGTTCAAGGGCACGCGAAGGTCGAAGGCGGTGGAGACATGGGGGTCAATTTCCCCGAAACACCCCACCCATTGACCCTGAACGACCAACTTTGCCCCTCTTCCGGCGAGCCAAGGCCCATCCCCGTCGTCCATCGGTTCAACGTGCCAGTCTTCGATGCCGAGGTCGGTGCACAGGGCTTGGATGCGGCCTCGAACGGCTGCAAATCCACCGCTTCGTTCGGCGTTAAGGAACGCCAGGCGGTCCTCGTTTTGGTGGTCACGTACCACCGTGCCGAGTTCGTACACCGATTGTGGAAGGTCATGATGGCGGTTGCTCGCCAGCAAGCGGAACAGGCCGGGAAGCAGATGTTGGCGCAAGATGGTGTGGTCAACCGTGATGGGGTTGGTGATGCGGGTGACGGCATGACGCGGCTCCCAACGCATGGTGGTGAACTGGTCGGCTTCGTTGGACAGGGTGAGGGATTGAATTTGCACCATGCCCAAGCCTTGCATGGCGTCTCGGAGGCGGCGCCGAAGATGGTGGTCGGGTCGGGCTTTGGCCGTAAACGGTGCCTTTGGGTGGTCGACGCCGAGGTCTTCGTAACCGTGGCCAATGGCGATATCTTCAACCAAATCAACCGGGTGCAGGAGGTCAAAGCGCCAGCGGGGCATGGCGAACACCAAGTGGTCCGTCCCCGCACTGGCGTCGGCCATTTTGGTCGAGCGGGCCGGGGCGGATTGAGGTGCGGGTTCTCGGCCTTCAAAACGGCCCCCCATACGGTTGATAGCATGGTGCAATTCCTCATCGGTGAAGCTCCTCCCGAGCAAACTCTGCACCAGTTCTTCGGGAATCAGATGTCGTTGCGCCTCACCGTTGGGCACCGTACGCTTTTCTCCCGTGCAGGTGGTCAATTCAACGGTTTGCACCTTTCCTCCTCGTTGAGCGAGTTGGAGGCAAATCAGCATCATCGAGGCTTCGCATGCTCGTTCATCCCAGCCGGTCACATCGATGAAAAAATCCCGAGTTTGGTGGGTGACGGTGGTGTGTTCGCCGTTGATGATGGGAGGGAAGGAAAGGACATCGTCGTTGGCGTCCACGATCAACGGGTAGGCGTCCATGCCCTCAAGGAGATGGGCGTATTCAACGCCTTTCGGATGGTGGGTGAGAATTTCCTTGATCGTCATGGGTTCGGTGCAGGTGAGCGGGACAAAAGCGGTGGTTCCAGGGACGGACATCACTCGGAAAGGCGGCTGCAATCGCCCCAAATCGTGAACGCCAATGGAAACTTTTTGTCGACCGCGGCCCAAGGCAAAATGCAATTTTTCTTGATGATCCATCAGGCCTTTGATGAATTCGTCGGCTTCAGTTTCATCGTCAGGGACGTTGACCGAACGAACCACGGCGCACGAAACCACCGGTCGGAGGTCCGCGAGACTCGGGTCCACGTGCACGCTGATTCCGCTGGATTCGCATGGAAGGTCAGGTTGGGCCGATGTTTGGTGGAGAAATGGGAGCATGGCGAACGCCAAGGTTTCCCCGCTCAGCAGGTCAGGCCGGTCAGGAAAAATTTCGATGTCCAACACGTCTTCGGTGCATTGGTCAATATCGGTTCCCAGCAACGGCAAGTCCTCCAACACGCGTTCAATGTCGTGGGTCTTCCCGTTTGCCTCAACCAGCGTACGGAGCAGGGATTGCGGGACAGAAATCGTTGGCATGTTCGGTCACCTATCGTGCAAACCAATGGGGCAGGGGCCGGCCGTATCCTGCGAGACGCAAACCGCTCACGGCAGCCGTTTCTTGGTCGAGGGCTCTCAAGTGCTTGCGGTCAAGCATGTCAACGCTGTTCACGCCGATTCTTCGCAGTTCATGTGCGAGGTCGTCTTGGGTGCCTTGAAGCCAATAAGCGATGTCTTCACCATCCGCCATGGGAGCGACGCAACCAACGAAGTCAACTCCCGCAGCCATCAGTACGGCCAAATCATGACCGGATGCGGCGAAGCCCAGCAGAAGGCCTGCTTGGGTGCTGGTGCCGTCCAAGTGTTCTTTCTTCGACCGACCCATCATCGGGAGGACCGCCGCCTCTGACAATCCTGAACCGTCTTCGACCCTGGCCATGGCGACATCCACCGCGTGGTAGGCGGCCTTGGCGTGAAGCGCTTGGATTCGGCTTACCGCTTCGACCAACATCACGGGAACGTTGGTTTTAGCCATGCTTTTGAGGGCCACAAGAAGGCCATCCAGTTCCTCGGCGTTCATCGGTGGAAATTGGTCAAGGTCGATGGCCATGGCCCCAGCATCACCAATGTATCGAGGTGTGTCAAGGAGGTTCTCACGGCCGACCAAGAGGACATCGACGGCACGCGGTTCGGCTTCAACCATGGCGGGGTGTCGGTTGAGGATGGACGTCACTTGGCTCGTGGCTTTCTTGTCTGGCGACAAGGTGGCGCCGCTCACCACGTGGGGCAAGATCGGGACGGGAAGGGCCAACGATTGGACCTCTTCGCCCGTTCCAAGCAGAGCCACGGTGTCGACGGTTTGGTAGGTCCGCAATGGCGGTAATTCTTCGTTGAGCAAGCCGATCTGCGAAAGGTCACCTGATGAGACGACGAACCCAGCATGTTCCACCACCAGTCTGTCTTTCGGGACCAGGCACACGGCATCCGCCGGTACGTGAAGCGATTCGTCTTCCAATGTTCCGTTAATTTCCTCGGCTTCGTCAGCTTCTAGCGGACGAAGCAGGACGCCGGGCGGGGGTGTTGGGCAACGCCCGTTGATGATGATTCGGCCCCCGCTCATGCCGGCGCCGGGGTCGGCCCCAACATCACCGTGAACGACGATCAGTCCGTTTTCCATTCCTCCGCCTACACGAGCGCCGGTCGCTCCTCGGACGATCAGGGTCCCCCCGGTCATGCAAGCACCCGCATCGTCACCGCAACCGTCCAGCACGGTGATGGTCCCGGCGTTCATTCCGTATCCTGTGTAGTGGCCTGCCATTCGTTCACAGACCACGGAGGTGCCTTGGTTAGCGGCTCCGAGGAAAGAGCCCGCGTCGCCTTGAACGGTAAATGAACCTCCGCTCCCAAAGGCTGCTACCCATGAACCCAGGACACCAAGTGCCCGAAGACGGGCGCCCTCGGGTAGCGCAGGGCAGAGGCCTAGTTCGCCGTTTTTCGGTACCGGGTCACCGGCATTGGTCCAACCGATTCGTAGAATGGCGTTCTGTTCGGCCGCCGCTTGAAGGCGTGGGCCCAGTTTTTCGTTGATGCTCATCGACCGGGCCACGACCTCGGAAACATCCGCCATGACCGTTGGTTTTCCCCATCACGCAAATAGCCTCCTGTCATCGTCATACGGAGGTTGTGCTTTTGTGCCTCAGACGCCGCTTCCTCAACATAAGAAGGCTTTATTGACGGTCTCCAAGAGCGGAACATGGAGAAGGTCATGACCGTCAAAGTCGCCATCAACGGATACGGAACAATCGGGAAACGCGTTGCCGATGCGGTGGATGCCCAAGACGACATGGAAATCATCGGTGTGACCAAAACGCGCCCGTCCTTTGGGTGTGACTTGGCCGTTCGAAAAGGGTATCCGCTGTATTGCACCTTTGACGACGCTGATCGAATCAAGGCCTTTGCTGATGCTGGATACACCTGTCACGGAGGGCTCAGCGATTTGTTAGCCATCGCCGATGTGGTGGTGGATTGTTCACCCGGCAAAGTTGGGGCGGCCAACAAAGAGGCTTACGTGGCAGCCGGGGTGAAGTACATCTTCCAAGGCGGAGAAAAACACGCCATGGCCGGCCTTTCCTACACGTCCTCGGCGAACCATGCCGAGAATCTGAACGCCATGGGGACCCGTGTGGTTTCGTGCAACACGACCGGCCTCTCCAGGACGCTCGTTCCGTTGTACGAACATTGCGGTTCGCTGAACGTCGAATGCACGATGATTCGACGGGCGGCCGACCCAGGTGATTCGGCCAAGGGGCCCATCAACGCCATCAAACCGGTTCTCAAGGTTCCTTCGCATCACGGCCCCGATGTGATGACGGTGAAGCCTGAAATTCAAATCAATTCCATGGCCGTGGCCGTGCCCACCACCCTGATGCACTGCCATTCCATCGTGGCCACGCTTCCCGAGGGCCACGGATTGACCACGGAATCGGTGCTCGAACTCTGGTCAAAAGAGCCCCGCATCATCATCATGAACGGTGCCGAGACCAACATTTCCACCACGGCCGAGGTCATGGAATACGCTCGAGATATTGGGCGAAAGTGGGGCGACCTTCACGAAATATTTGTTTGGGAGGACGGTGTGAAGCTTGACGGGAACACGCTCTACTACTTCCAAGCCATTCATCAAGAATCGGACGTCATTCCGGAAAACGTGGACGCCATCCGAGCCTTGATGGGCACCGAGGCTGACTGGCGAACATCCGTAGCAAAAACGGATGCCGCCATCTCCGCTTACAACCGATTGTAGGGCGCACTTGATGTGTTTTGAGCACACACAAGAGGTTCCTTCAAAAGAGGGCTTGAATTCCGAAGGGTATGCAATCCAGAGCATGGCTTGGCGTCGTTCTGTTCTTATTGCTTTCAACCCCGCTTAGTGCACTCGCCGAAGGCGTGGTTTCCGAACCTTCACCTTCCGTGGGCGTAGCTTCTCCCGAGGCATCAACCTGGTTGTCGGAGCTTTCTCCCTCCGAACGGCTTGAATTGGCCAAGGAACATTGGTCGGCGATGCCGACTGCCACCGAGACGGTTTCCGTCCTCAACCCCTCAACGGGGCTGATTCGTCTTGCTGCAGGAGCCTATGATCCCCTCATCTCGGGGGGGCCAAACGTCGCCGACACCGTTGAGCGATCAAACGACCACCTTCACACCGGGTTATTGATGGTGCAACTGCATGAAAACAACGCCCAAACCCTGCTTGTTCTTGCCGAACGACACGGTTTTGAAATCCTTGATTCCATGAACGACGAAGCCTGGCTTGTCCGTTTGGCCCCGTCCTCCATCGACCGATTGGAGGTCCTTTTGGATGAGCCAACGGTTCGCTGGGCAGGTCCTCAGCAACCGGGTTGGCGTGTGCAACCCGAGTTGCTCCAAACTCCTTCTTCCCATCCATATCTCCAACTCGTCCCGACTCCCGACCTCAAGATGGGTGGTTTTGCTGCCTTGGCTACCGACTTGGTTCGCTACGGGGCCGAAGAGGCGGTTTGCGATGCTTGGTCATGCACCGTCACCGTGCCACCGACAAACGCCGTCTCCTTTGTTCACGCCGCTGCCGTGGACGGGCGAATCCTCTGGACCGAACCCACGCATGCCATTCGTACTCACAACGCCGTCGCTTGGTCGCTTTCAGGTGTCCAAAACGTGGCGAATAACGCCACCTTCACACTTGACGGTTCAGGGGAAATGATCGCTATTGCCGACACGGGATTGGACAGCAACCACCCGGATTTGACCGGAAGGGTCGCCGCCACCTACACTCAATTTGGTCTCGACCCATCCCCCGCCGACACGAACGGCGGGCACGGAACTCACATCGCCGTCACGGTCTTGGGTGACGGTACAGGCGACGCTGCCGCCCAAGGGATGGCGCCTTCGGCGACGTTGGTGATGTATGCTCTTGAACACGACCCTACGGGCACCTTTGGTCGTATTGGGTCCATCTATGACATGCTTCGTGATGCCGAGCAAATGACGGCCCGCCTCTCGGTGAACGCTTGGGGGCTCAACGGGAACTACGGTCAATACACGGCGGATGCACGTTCCGTCGACATCTTCGTCCACGACCGTAAGGACCTCACCCCCATCTTCTCGGTGGGCGACCGAGGCGGTTCAGGCGCTTCCCAAGTGACCTCGCCAGCCACGGCCAAAAACGTCATCGCGGTGGGTGCATCGACCACCGGTTCCTCCGGAACCGTTGCGCCGGGTTCTGTTGCGAATTTTTCGTCCCTCGGGCCAAGTTTGGACGGCCGGGTCAAACCTGATCTGGTCGCCCCCGGCGTTGGTATCTGCTCGGGCCTCGCCGAAGAAGCTCGCAATCCGGCCGGCTCATCGTGCCTGAGCGGAACTCATGCTGGCGGGAACGCCTACTACATGGCGTTGAGCGGAACGTCCCAAGCGACGGCGGTGGCCTCCGGCGTGGCAGCCCTCACTCGGGAATTCATCCGTGAACAAGCCATGGTCTCGTCACCGTCCAGCGCCCTGGTGAAAGCGGCAATGATCAACGGTGCGACGGACCTGGGGACCCCTGATATTCCAAACGCACAGGAAGGATGGGGTCAGGTGAATCTTGAGCGAACCGTGCTCCCGATGGACGGCGCCACCCCACTTGACACGTTTTTTGACGACAAGAAAACCTTGCAACCGGGATTCGGTTTGTTGTATTCCTTTGACATGAATCCCGCCCACGGGATTGATTTGACGTTGGCATGGACCGATGAAGCGGGTAGCGCAAACGCACCTCAATCCGAAGCCCGGCTGGTGAACGACTTGGATTTGGTGCTGGTTGCGCCCGATGGCACCGAATGGCTTGGCAACAACTTCGCTCAAGGCGTCTCGGTATCAGGGGGGAGCCCGGACACCGTCAACAACGTGGAGCGGCTCCGAATCGCTCCGGGCAGTCTCCCCTCCGCAACGGGAACATGGATTGTTCAAGTCCATCATCGAGGCGGGTCCGCTCAGGATTTTGCGTTGGTCATGTCAGCGGTCGCCACCCCCACGCCTCAAGCGGATTTGGTGGTGTTCGACGGCAGTATCCTCACCTCTTCGGAGAACCCTCTCAAGAACGATTTGATCTCCATTCGTTTGGCATGGGCCAACCAAGGAACCAGCGCCTCGACGCCCTTCGACATTCTCCTTGAGGACTTGACCACCCAAACCACGCTCGCCACGGCCAGCCGTCCAAGTTTGCCCCCCGGTCAGATCGATTCGTACACCATCTTCCATCAATTCACGACCACCGGCATCCACACCCTTCGGCTCTCGGTTGATACCGGCGGTTCGGTGGTGGAGATGAACGACGCTTCCAACGGCCTTGACAACAACGTGTGGCAGCAGGACGTGGAAGTGATGGCTTTGGGCGTTCGCGTCGTTGTTGAAAACGACGACGGGTCGGTGCCCGAGAATTCCGAAGACCGCGCCGCCAACGCCTTACGGGTGCTCGACGTCCGCAATGAATCCGGCATAGACATCCCCCTGTCCATCCTTCACGAGGGGACCGGGAATCAATCGGTGAAGCTCTCGGTCACCACCGTGCAAGTTCCATCGCCTGAACGAAGCGACTTCTTCCTCCCCAGCCCCGACCAATGGACGAGGACCTTCAACGAAACCTCGACGTTCATCCTCACCGCTCAAGGAACCGAAACGGCCAACAAATCGTTGAATCTCCGGTTGGAAGACATCGATGCGGATTTGACCACCGATTCCTCAAACCCCCGTTATGTTCGTTCCGGCACCTACGTTGTTGAGGTCACGGCCCGGTATGAAATGCAACCAACGGTGGCCCACACCCAACGCATTTTCATCGAAGTGGAGCAACTCGACCAAGTGCAAGTGGTGGCAGCTGGTACCAGCGGCCTCCAGGCCGTTCCCGGTGAATCCACCGTGTTCTCCATCTCGGTGCGAAACACGGGCAACGCCCCCGCTCAATACAGCATGGATTGCCTTTCCCAGCAGCGTTGGCAAGTCATGCTCGGTTCATCAAATTCATCGCAACTGGATTTTGAACCGCTGAATTCCTTGGAATACTTGCCGATGTCCATTCGTGTCATCGTACCAAAGGTGGCCAACGGTGTGCCGGCCGCTGGCGACACGGACAGCGTGACGTGCTACGTGACCTCATCGACCGACCTGTCGATGAACTTCTCCGAAACCGTGACGATCACGGTGTTGGCCCAAGAATCGTTCGACGTCCACCTGATGGACGACAATGGTCGGGTTGGCCCCAACCAAATTTCTCCCGACATCGCCGTGGACAGCGGCCAGCAAGTTCACATGAACATGAGCATCGAAAACACGGGTAACATCGCCATTGACCTCGACGTCTCGGTGCTGCCCGATAACCCACAGTGGGCCATTCAGGTAAGTTACGACGGTGAAACCGATACCCGGTCCCTCTCGCTGACCCT
>JALRLR010000045.1 GCA_023254355.1 Candidatus Poseidonia sp. | reverse complement strand
GTTGGAGATTGACGGTGACGACCTTATCATGTTGGACGAGAATGCTGGTTTCGAAACGGTGTTCGAGGTGAGTACGGATGACATGATGCATCAAACCGACATCGCCAACGTCGAAATGTATTGGGAAACGGTGACGAGCGATGGGAAGACGGCCGATTCGGGTATCGGCGAGGTACGGGGCAACGAGATGACCATCACCGGTACGGGCGCGTACGATGGAACGCTGACCTTGTACTTGGACACCGACCCCCCGGTCTATTACCTCCCTGGAATGTCCTTCACGGTTGATTTCGAAGCCTCACCGGTGGTTGAAAACAACGAGACCAACACCACCGAGACCAACCAAACCAACACGTCCACCTTCCCTGACGTGACGCTGCCACCCACGGTGACGTGCAGCACCGTCACCTACGGATGGGAAGACGTGGCGGACGACGTCACGATGACGTGTTCGGTCACGAACCCGAATCCATTTGACGTGCAGGTTGGCTTTGCTTGGAAGGTCATTCCAAACACGCCACCTGCCATTGACGTCATCCATGACGACGCTGGCCTTTCCGTGACCGTTGAAGCGAACGGGACGGTTGACCTCACGCTCCTGGTCGTGCGCAACGGGCCAACCCAAGGAATGTACCCCGGAGAGCAAGGCAAGGGCTACATCATTACCATCACCTGCCTCGAAATGGATGGCACCAACGCCTGCGGCGACATGACGGAAGATACCGCGTCGTACCAGGGTGAATTGGTGTGGACCCTTGGCGAAATGCCGATCATCGATGACGGCAACACCAACAATGTCCAAGACGAAACGTCAAGCGCCATGACCCCTGTCGTGGTGGGCTTGGGCGTGCTCATCGCCATCTTGGTGGCGATTGGCGGCGTGTTGTACATGCGGCGCAACGGCGAGGCCGAATTCGACGACGATGATGACGAGGATTACTACGACATGGCGGCCGATGAAACACCCGTGACTCGAGCCGATACCCTGGACCTTGAAGCCTCAAAATCCTTGGACGAGTTGAAAGAGGAGGGCAAAGACCTCCATGAAGCCGCCCCCGAAGGATTGGCTTCCAGTCCAACCCTCGGCAGCAGCGCGGACGCCTTTGAGTTCGGTGCCACCGCCGAAGACCAGCACCTGCTTGAACCCAACGAGGACGCCGGCGAAGAGGACGACGAGTCCGCCGAAGGCACCGAAGGTGAAGACGACGGCATCACGGTTGATGAAAACGGCACCGAGTGGTGGGAAGACGAAGACGGCGTCTGGTGGTATCGCGAAGAAGGCTGGGACGACTGGGCCGTTTGGGAAGATTGACGCATCCGTGACCCTTTTCACAGGTGAACGGTTGGCGAGCCACTGGAGGACTTGACATGGATGCGCCGCTGCAGTCCTATTCCTTGGTGCTCCATCAAGATGCAGACCCTCGAACCGGCGGCGTTGCCATCTGCGGCTTTACCACGGCGGGCATGGTCGGCGTGATTGCGGCCTCCCACATCATCAAAACCCTGGGCCTTCAGCAACTCGGTACGGTGATGCACAAGGATTTCCCTGCCGTGGCGTTGATTCACAACGAAGTGCCCAAGCACCCCGTCCGCGTGTACCAAGGCGAGGGCATCGGCGTGTTCACGTCCGAAATCCAGTTTGGGAACGAAACCGACCTGATGTTCGCCTCCACCGTGCTCGAATGGTTCACCAAAGGGGGCTTTGACCGCCTCATCATCATCGACGGCCTGACCCGTCCCGAGAAGGAGTTGAGCAACGGCGACCTGTTTGGTGTGGGGTCCATTCCCGCAGCGAGGGAGCGGCTCAAGGGCCTTGACATTGAACCCATTCAGCAGGGCATCGTGGCCGGCATCACGGGCTTCTTGTTGGGCGAAGGGGACCGCTTGGGCATTGATATCACGGCCTTGTTGTCCGAGGCCAGCCCCATGTACCCCGATGCCCGAGCGGCCGCTTTGGCAGTGGAGGCGGTCAGCGATTTGACCGGGCTTGAAATTCCACTGACTGAACTTCTCGAGAACGCGCGGTCGATTGAAGACAGCGTTCGAGTGATCATTGAAAACGCCGCCCAAATGTTACCGGCCCCTACCAACGAGGATGACGTGACCGACATTGACCCTTCGTTCGGGTGAACACTCCGTAACCCTTGAGGCGATACCGTGGGTCGAAAACGACTGAAACAAAAATGGCGGCTCAGCGACACCGCCGAACAAAAAGGCACCATCGTGCTCATCACCGGCTCCAACTCAGGCATTGGGTTTGAGATGGCGATGGAGCTCGTCGGAAAGGGGGCTGAAGTCATCCTGGCCTGTCGTCAACGTACCCGTGCTGAAGAAGCCAAAAAGCGCATCCTTCAGCGCCATGCCGAAGGGCGCATCCACCTCGTTTCCCTCGACCTTGCGGACTTGGCAAGCATCGAAATGGCGGCTGCTGAGGTGGCGTCGTCGTTCCCTCGTCTGGATGTCCTGATCAACAACGCCGGTGTCATGATTCCCCCTCGCGGCACCACCAACGACGGTTTTGAACTCCAAGTGGGTACCAACCATCTCGGACATTTCGCTTTGACTGCTCGCCTTTTCCCTCTTCTCGAGAAGGCGGTGGCCCCGCGGGTGGTGACGGTCTCCAGCATCGCTCACACCATGGGGCGCTTGGACCTCGCCAACATGCATGGGGAAGGGAAGCGGTACGACAAATGGGGGCAGTACGGACGAAGCAAATTGGCCAACCTCATGTTCGCTTTGGAATTGGATCGCCGACTGAAGGCAAGCGGTTCTCACGTCGTTTCCTTGGCCAGCCACCCCGGCTACGCCAACACGTCGCTTCAACGACACTCGTTGATGTGGCGTTTGCTCAACAACGTGGCCCTCTCACCTCAGCGTGGCGCTGCGGCCACCGTGTTCGCTGCGACGGAAGAAGAAGCTCTGAGTCACCCTTACTGGGGGCCCGTCGGCCCGCTCGAGGCGTGGGGGTGGACCGGTCGTGCCAACATCAGCAAGCGGGCTCAACACCGCGAGGACGCTCGGGCCCTGTGGACGTGGTCAGAGAAGGTCACGGGCGTGACGTTTCCCGTTTGAGGTTGGAAACCGTCTCAAGCGCTGCGCGAACGATCTCCATCACCGTTTCATGCGGGGCGTCGGTGACGAAGAAGGGGTCAATATCGGGCACTCTGGCGGCAGCGTACCCTTCGCTCTTCAAGGCCGTGAACAACGCCTCCATCTTCGGAGCTTGACCGGTTCCAGCCATGTTGGGCAGGTCGTCCATGTGGTACAGCGTGTGGTCCCGACTCATGAGGTCAGCTGCCTGCGAGATGTAGCGTACACTTCGAATCAATTCCCGCTCTGCGTATTTGCGGTCGTCCTCGTCCCAAACCAGTCCTTGGGCTCTGGCAGCGTTCAACGCTTCTTCGCTTGCGCTGCACACCTCGAGCACGCGCGCTTCGGTCATTCGGCTGGCAATTTCGCTGTTCCAAAGGGGCCCGATCCATAGCGGCCCGCTCCCGCGCTCCACTTCTTCGGGGGTTGGATGGTGGACAAAGCGGTATGTGCCGTCGGTTTCACGGATTCTCCACCCCATGTGGTCGAGGACGCTTGATGCCTCTTCACGGCTGCGTCGAACCTTGACGCTGATGCGCACGTGATGCCCGTCAAACAAGGCCAGAACGGGTTCAATCGCGCGGTCGTGGCGGGCCGCGGTGGTGGCCACCAAACCCAGCAACACACGGACGGCGTCGTCGTGAGCATAACTGTCCACGATGCCTTTCGCACCGTACCGCCGTTGCTGGGAGCCCGGGCTCGAGCCGGTGAGGGCCGCGGTGTCGGTGGCCGTGACTTCGAGGAAACCAACCCGGGAGAGTCCTTGGACGGCCGCATCGAGGAACGGGACGGGTGAGCCGAACGGGTCGAGGTCAATCCATTGGTACGCCGCTTCGAGCAAGGCCATGCGAGCATCGTTTTGCATGATGAACACCCCGTTTTGCATCGTTCCTGATGGCGGTCGTTCGTATCGGTCGTCCTCCACGGCATGCGATACGGGGGTGGCCGGCGGCCAGGTTTGATGCGTGGTCTCGAGCCACTGCAGGGCGAAGCGGTCCAGATCGTTCGCAGCCACCCTCAACCGTGGCTGATGCTCCGCTGGGATTTCGTTACGCCAGCGCCTCACTCGCACGCCGGTGGCGCAAAGCGCGTCAAGGGCCCGAAGGTCTTGGTCACCGTTGACCAGCCATTCGTGTTCCAGAGCGTCGGCCAAGAGCAACACCGAACGCGTGCGAGCTGGCGCCATGGCTGGGTTGAGAAAACCCGGTCCTGTGCGTTTGGCGGGCCCTCTGGGCATGTGGGTGGGGCGCTCTTGGTCGTCGCGAAGATGCACCAAGGTTTTGCCTTCCAACCACACATGACCGAACGGGAGTTGGTCGGTTGGTGCAGCGCCCATGCGCCGTCCACGAAGCCTTCCCTCAAGACCGCACCGATGGACCGATGTTCAGTAATGGTCGAATTCCACGCCGTCGAGCGCATGGGTGACTCGGTGACCGTTGTCGACGACGTGGCCGACGATAGCGACTCCCGTCATGCGCTCACGGAGCCAATCGAGGATGGTTGATGCGTGCTGTTCCTGAACCGCCAGCACCATGCCCATGCCCATGTTGAACGTCCGGTACATTTCGCGAGTTTCAACGCCACCGGCTTGTTGGAGCCAAGCAAATTCCGGAAGCACCGGCAGCGGGGCGTGAATGTCCCATCCCAAAGAGGGGTGGAGGCGTAGGAGGTTGGACAAGCCACCGCCCGTGATGTGACAGATGCCCCGGACCGCTTCAAGGGGAAACGAGGTGCCGCTGCGACCTTCGTTCAACAGGTCCACCACCGGGTCGCAATAAATGCGGGTGGGGTTAAGGATCACTTCGCCGAGCGTGGGTGTGCCCGAAGTCCAACGGGCGAGGGTTCGGTGGGGGTGTTCCGCCTCAAAGGGCGCCGCGTCGGTGTAGGATGCGCCCACATGCTCAACGATTTTTCGAACCAATGAATAGCCGTTGGAATGGATGCCCGAGGAGGGCAGACCGATCAACACGTCGCCCGCTTGGAGGTGCTCACCGGTGATGGCTTGCCCTTTGGGGAGCCAACCCAGCGCGGTTCCGGAGAGGTCCAACTCGGTCACGATGCCCGGCAGCGAAGCCGTTTCGCCGCCTGCAAGGGTGACGCGTGCTTGACGGCAAGCTTCGGCCAAGGATGCGCCCAACGCAGCGTGAATGGCCGGGTCGGGTTTGGGAACCGCCACGTAATCCACGAAGGCGATGGGTTCCGCCCCAACGCACAACAAATCGTTGACGTTCATGGCCATGCAGTCAATCCCGACCCCGCCCCATTGCTGGAGGCGGCTGGCGATGGAGAGTTTGCTGCCAACCCCGTCGGTGGCCAACGCCAGCAGGTTGTCGCCGAATTCGATGAGTCCGCCAAAGCCACCCGGCAAATCCACCGGTGCCCCCGGCGTGCCTTGAGGACGCACGCTCTTGGACAGAGCGCCAATGAGCGACGCCACGGCTGACCCCTCAAGGTCGATGTCGACCCCTGCACTGGCGTAATCCATGCTATCGCTCATGATGCTCTCCATTCATCGGCGTTTCATGAAGCAACCGCTTTCAATCAACGGCGCATGACCCGGTCCACCAACTCGGGAAGGTGGCCCAAACTGGCGTGCAGTCGGTGATTGTCTTCCACGACTTCAACGTGGATGCCGGGGTGAATGTTCGCCGCCTGTTGGCTGTTGCTCAGCGGGACCACATCGTCTCCGCTTCCGTGTAAAATGGCGGTGGGATGGGGAAGCGACGGCCATGCCAGCGGACGGGCGGCCTCCACGAAGGACCAAGGAAGGACGACCGCTTCGTCCCACCCCGGAGGATGGAAGGCGTGTTCACCCGTGTGTTCCCACGTTTCCATGGCTTCATCGCCTAACGTCGTGTGAATAAGGTCGGGGTAGCCAAAGGCGGGGGCCAGCAACACCAACCGAAGGTCAAGGTCGGGACGTTGTGCAGCTGCATTGGCCGTCGCGAGCCCGCCAAACGAAGAGCCGATGAGGACATCGAAGGGGCCGTGCTCGTCGATGGCTTCCAGCACGACTCGGGTCTGGCTGGCTAGGTCCCAACCGTATTTTCGCATCTCAAGGGCCATGACCTCCCAGCCTTGTTCTCGCATCCAAGCGGCTTTGCTGCTGTCCGGCCCACTCCACAAGCCGTGGGCAAAGGTGACTCTCATGGTTGGAGATGGCGCCCACCCTACATGACCTTTGCATTCGGCCCGCTTCCACCCGTCATGCCTGCCCAGCGGAAACGGAGCGCACCACGGTCTTCGGTTTTCCAGTGGAAACAAAGGGGTTCTCTTGTTCGCGAAGAAGCATTAAGAGGGGTCGCCGATGTTGTTTGATACCCGGCGGTCCCCATCATGGCAGCGATTCAGGAGTTTGACCTTCCCGCTCGCTGGACCTCGTTGCTTCAAGACAAATATTCCGAAGCCATCCACAACCTGTCAAAGTTGTGGCCCGACACCGAATCCTTGGATGTTTCGTACCGTGAGGTGGAGGGGTACGACCACGAATTCGCTCAGGACATCCTCGCCAAACCCGATTTGCACTTTGACGCCGCAAACAGCGCCCTTCAGCAGTTCATGCTCGATATTGGGGCCGGTAACATCCTCCCCTTCGTCCGCATCGTACACCTGCCTCCCGACCAGGTCCGCACGGTGTCGCAGTTGCGAGCCGACGACATCGACCGCCTCATCGCCATTGACGCAGTGACCACGAAGATTTCCGGCGTGCGCCCTCGTTTGTACACGGCCGTGTTTGAATGCGTGGCGTGCGGGCACATCATGGACATCAAACAACCCAACGAACAAGAGTTGATCGAGCCGCTGGAATGTTCCCAAATCGAAGGCGGGTGCGGCCGGCCCAAGCGGCAAACTCGCTTCCTGTTGCAGCAGCAATCTTCTCACCTCATCAATTCTCAATTCATTGAACTTCAGGAGCTCCCCGAGCAAATGAAAGGCGGCATTCAACCCGAACGCATCGTATGCATCGCCGAGCAAGACCTCGCCGGCCGTTTGAATCCCGGTGACCGCGTGAAAGCCAACGGCGTGCTGTTCATTCGTTCGCAACGAAAAGGCGGCAAAGACACCCCCGTGTTTGACATCTTCTTGCGAATTCATTCGCTTGAACGACAAAACATTCCTCTCGAAGAGATCATCATCACGGAGGAGGAAGAAACCGAAATCAAAACCATTGCACGAGACCCCAAGGTGTACGACGTTTTGATTCGCAGCATTGCCCCTTCCATCTTCGGCATGGAGCGAGTCAAAGAATCCCTCATGCTCCAACTCTTCGGCGGCGAAGCCCAAGTTAACGAGGACGGCACGAGAAACCGTGGCGACATTCACATCCTCTTGATGGGCGACCCCGGTGTGGCCAAATCGCAACTCTTGCATTACATGTCGACCATCTCGCCCCGAGGTCGTTTCGCTTCTGGAAAGTCGGCTTCGGCCGCTGGATTGACGGCAGCGGCGGTCCAGGACGCCACGGCTGATGGCCGATGGACGTTGGAGGCGGGGGCGCTTGTGCTGGCCGATTTGGGGCTGGCGGCGATTGACGAGTTTGACAAAATGAACACCGCCGACCGGTCCAGCATGCACGAAGCGATGGAACAACAGAGCATTTCCATTTCCAAAGCGGGCATCAACGCAAGTCTGCGAACCCGATGCGCCGTGCTCGCCGCTGCGAACCCCACCAGCGGCCGATTCCAACCGGTCAGCGATGTTCCGTTTACTTCTCAAATCAACCTCGCGCCACCCTTGATCTCTCGATTTGACATCATCTGGTTGCTCACGGACACGCCCGACGAAACGAGCGACGAGAAAATCGCTCAACACATCATCAACACTCGGGCCGAAGGGAGCAGTGAATTGTTGGTGAGCGAAGGCACCATCCCGGACCCCTCTCGGGCCAGCGCAGCGAAGAAATCCACCACCGCACGTGATGGTTCATACATGCAACTCTCCCGGGAAGTGCTCCGCAAATACGTGGCGTTCGCCAAACGCAACTTCCACCCCAAACTCAACGACGAGGCCCGTGAGAAAATCGTGGCATATTACGTCTCCACGCGCAAAAAAGGAGGGGACTCGGCCGATAGCGTGGCGATCACGGCCCGTTCGCTCGAAGCGCTCTCCCGCTTGGCCGAAGCCAGCGCTCGCATCCGATTGACCGATACGGCGACCATCGCCGATGCCGAACGAGCCATTCGGCTCACGGAAACATGGCGCCATGAGTTGATGGGCGAGAATTTCGACCTTACCACCATCGAATCGGGCAAAAAGGGCAAGATCCGAAATCAGGAGAAATTCATCATCGATACGGTGGCCACGCTGCAAAACGAATCCGGAAATCACGCCGACCTCTTGGCCGTGTTAACGGAAGCCGAGCGAAACGACATTCCTCGAAGCAAAGCCGAGGACATCATCGACAAGTTGTGCCGAGAAGGGCGAATGATGCGACCGGGCGGGTACGAGACCCTTCAGGTGGTCTGAAACCCATCGCGGTGCTCATGAAGGGTGAACGCTTCCCCGTTCCATGGCCGATGAACCGAACGGCGATGTTCACCGCCCACAGGACCTCAATCCTGAGGAATTGGGCTTCATGTGCGGCATCGAGGTTCACCAGCAATTGGCCACCGGCAAGTTGCATTCACGTCAGAGCGGTGAACTCTACGACATCACCGTGGAGACGCTTCCCGACGACTGGCCTCGCTTTGAGCGGC
The DNA here is from genome assembly GCA_023254355.1 of Candidatus Poseidonia sp. Taxonomy (GTDB): domain Archaea; phylum Thermoplasmatota; class Poseidoniia; order Poseidoniales; family Poseidoniaceae; genus Poseidonia. Next base: position 2,001 of record JALRLR010000045.1, on the reverse strand, counting down.
GTCTTCGTGCGTCAAGGGGTGAAGGTGGGGCCGTGGACGTGGCCGCCCGATTTGAATCCAAGCGGAACCGAACCTTCGTCTACGCCCAATCCCCCAACGCGGGGCTTATCGAATTGGACGAACAGCCCCCCGTTGGTCTCGATGAGGAGGCTGTTGACATCACGCTGACCGTTGCAGCCCTGCTGGACGCTCAACCCGTTTCCTTGATTCAGACCATGCGAAAAACCGTGGTTGACGGTTCCAACACCAGCGGTTTTCAACGAACCTCGCTGGTGGCCACCGATGGTCGGTTGGCCACGGAGGAGGGCGATGTGGGCATTGACGTCGTGTGCCTTGAAGAAGACAGTGCGCGAAAGCTGGATACGGTGGACACCGGTAACGGGCAACAGGTGCTCTACAACCTCGACCGTCTTGGTTTGCCGCTCATTGAAATCGCCACCTCTCCCGACATTCGCTCTCCCGACCACGCTAAATCCACCGCCATGTCGCTGGGTCGGGTGCTCCGTCAAACACGACGCGTTCGGCGCGGGCTTGGCAGCATTCGTCAAGACCTCAACGTCTCCATTGGCGCTGGTGACCGCGTTGAGATCAAGGGGTGCCAAGATTTGGGGTGGATTCCCCGCATCATCCGTTTGGAAATGGCTCGTCAATTGCACTTTTACCGCCTGGCCAACGAACTCCGTGCTTCACTGGACCTTCCCCCCCTTCCCCCTCACCGCGACGATGACGATGGGGCGGTTGAGGAAGAGGTGGCGCTCCGCGTGGCACAACATCTTGAATTGAGGTTGGTCGACGTTTCCATGTCGTTTGCGTCCACCTCCTCGGGCATGGTGAGCGACGGGTTGTCTTCCGGGGCCGTCATCTTGGCGTTACCGCTTCCGGGATTGCTCGGTCGTTTGGGAACCAAATCGATGGACGATGACGGTGCACAACTGCCTCGCCTCGGTCGCGAATTGGCAGGTGCCGCGAAGTTAGCGGGCGTCAAAGGCATCTTCCATGCCGACGAACTTCCAGCCTACGGCATCACGGAAGAGGAGGTCAGCGAGGTCCGACACACTCTCCAACTCGGTGAACAGGACGCCTTTGTGTTGTGTTGTGCACCGTTGTGGCAAGCCACGCTTGCCCTTGAGGCGGTGCTGAATCGTGCACGCTTGGCGTGGCACCGGGTGCCCAAGGAGGTTCGCAACGTGGTCGTCAAAAAGGGGGCGCCCGAGGACGGCACCACCTCACCCATGCGACCGCTACCCGGCCGGTCTCGCATGTATCCAGAAACCGATGTCCCCCCGCTTGCTCTTGAGGCCAACACGTGGAACGAGGTGCTGGAACGCCTCCCGATGTCCGATGCTGAACGAGAGCGTCGCATGGCCGAATTTGAGGTGTCGCAGGACCAGGCTGAACAATTGCTCTCTCGAGAACTTGACGACGTGTTCGTTGAGCACGCCGATGGCTTGCCCGACAAAGCTTGGGCCGCGATGTTGTTGAGCCACGACGACCAACCCCCCCAACTCGTCGCCACGGTGTTGCGTCTCAAGGAAGACGGCGCCCTCGCACGGGATCACATGGACGGTGTGGTGGAGGCTCACGCTGGACGGGTCTTGCCCTACGAAGCCCTGCTCGCGTACTGCCAAAGCCACGACCTCGCCCCAGCGGACCTTGGAGGTTTGGAGGACGTGATTCAAGGGATTGTAGCCGAACGTCTCTCCTTTGTTCAGGAACGCGGCATGGGGGCCATGGGTCCTCTGATGGGGGTCGTGATGCAGGCTGCGGGCGGTGCCGACGGCAAGGAAGTCAGCCGCTTGCTCAAAGCGGCGATTCAAGCCGTCTTGGAGTGAGCGCACCATGCGTCGAAATGCGTTGCTTTGCATCGCTTTTCTGGCCCTTTTCTCGGCGAGCACCGTGCAAGGGATGGCCCCCGTCTGGACGCTTGATGTTGGACCCGGATACATCACGACCTCACCGGTCGTTGATGAGGACCGAGTCTACCTCCGCACCTCGGGCTTT
>JALRLR010000044.1 GCA_023254355.1 Candidatus Poseidonia sp. | reverse complement strand
CCTGAGGGCGTGGAGTGGGGCTTGATGCGCACGGGAGACGGTGCCTTGCACCAAGTGAACTTCAGCGGAGCGTATTGGACCTCCTTCCTGCTGGATGCAGGGCCCGTCGGTGACGATTTCGAGTTGGCCATGGATGACAACGGCACCGCCCACGTTCTCTACACGCGTTCCAGCGCCCAAGAAGTCGTGCTCCTGCGCGTCAGCGGCATGGAACGTGACGTCCGAATCCTCGAGCGAAACAGCGACTTGGTGGACGCTTTGGGCATGGACCTTGATGCCAATGCCGTTGAGCAAATCGCCACCGCCACGCAAACCGGGGCGTCGTTTTCCATCAACCTCATTCGTTCGCTCGCTGGGCAAGACGCCGGACGTGTTGACCCCGTCCCCCTCGATGGACGAGAAGGCGTTGAAGATGAGGAAGAAGGTTCGTTGTTGATGGCGGATTTCAACAACGACGGCTTTGATGATTTGGCCATCGCCACCCCCACCGCTGACCTCGTTGGTTTTACCGACAACGGCCGAGTGGACGTTTACTTCGGTTCTTCCGCAGGGCTGAGCGCGACGCCCGATGCCATCCTCGCCGGCGCCAACGACAACGCCCGATTCGGTCAAGGCTTTGATGCCGGGGATTACAACCACGACGGCATCGTTGATTTGGCCGTAGGCTCCCCTGGTTGGCAACCAACCGGTCAAACCGATGTTCACAACGGCCAGGTGAGCGTTCATCTTGGCGGGCCCTCTGGCCTTCAATCCACACCATGGTGGACCGCGAACGGTTCGGAAAACGAATCGCTAGGGGCTGTCCTGACCACCTTGGAGCGAACTTCCGAAGCCGACGGATTGGCTGCGGCGGCCCACGGCTACACGCTCGAAGTGAGCGAATCTCAAACCAACGTCGGCAAGGTGGTGCTGTACGGCGGTGGAACCGATGCGATGGCGTTGGAACGCAACCTCACTCAATCCAAATCCGGACCGATGTTTGGTCGCTCGCTGGAAGGCTGCGATATCAACGGTGACGGTTTGGATGAGTTGATCGTGGGCAACACGGGAACCTTTGCCAGTTCCCTGGGTTATTCGTCCATCGAATACTACTACGGCAACGCCTCTGGCTACGCCGGAACACCTGAACACACGCTTGAATCGCTCTCCCAGGGTCGTCTGTTTGGCCACAACATCGTCTGCGCCGGCGACCTCAACGGTGACGGGTACAACGAACACCTCTTGACCGAACCGTTCAACAGCACGCAAGAGGTGTTTGGCGCCGGTGTCCTTTGGCTCTACAACGGCACCTCCGGGTCGCTCCCTTCCGAAGCGGATTGGAAATACTTCCCAAGCATCGGCAATCAGAAAATCGGCGAAGCCATTTCCCCAGCAGGCGACATCAACGAGGATGGGTACGACGATCTCTACATGAGCAGCCAAATGGGGTCGAAAGCCGGGCGATTGGAGATTTTCCTCGGTTCAGCTGACGGATTGCGGTCCGACAAACAGTTGCTGGCCGATGGAAACGGGTCCGAACAACTCGGCTTCCGCCTCGCCAGCAACGGCGACCTTAACGGCGACGGTTTGAGTGAAGTGGTCTTTTCCCAGCGGACCTTTGAACGAGGCGACGCCTTTGCGCTCAATTACGTGATCCTCTCCGAGCGAGATTGGGAATCCATTTCGTTTGAGTACACCGGGTCCATCTCCGCCCTGGACCTCGCCACGGCGGCACGAGGCGAGACCAGCATGGCGTTCGTCCACGAGGACAGCCTCCGTTCGTATGTTGGAAAACTGGAACACATGAACGACGGCACGCCCTCCGGTCAATGGGTCCACCAAACCGTTGAACGCACCACCACGTCGAACGTCACCGTTGAATTTGGCGTTCGTTCCTCGGGCCAACCCTTGGTGGTCGTTGAGGACGACGCTTCGATCCGTTTGCATTCAACCACTTCCATGACCGCCGTCCAACAAGAGGTGGCGACCACCGGAACCATGGGTCAATTTATCGGTTCGAACGTCAATCAAGATAACGAACAAGTTCTTGCTTACACTTCGGGGGCCGGCAATCAAATCTTCGCAACCGAGCAATCTTCCACGGGCTGGTCAACCGATTTGGTGCGGACCAACGCCGCGTTGGCCAACGGCATTGAAGTGCTCTTTGACAGCGCCGACGTCCCTCGTTTGGTCTACCGCCATAACACCACGAGCCAGCTTGAGATGGCGGTGGGCGGGGGCAGTTGGTCCCTGACGCCCTTGGGCAATGCAGGCGACGCCGTTTCGTTGCAACACCCCGCGGTGATGCTTGCCAACGACACCCTCGCCGTGGCCCTCCTCTCCTCCAACGGAAGCGCCACCAACCTCGCCCTGTGGATGCATGACGGCACTTCATTCAGCGAACAAATCATCGCCAACGCCAGTGATGTCGAGGCTGAACTCGGTCTCGCTGTGCTGGCCAACGGCTCCTTGCTCGTGGCTTCGCTAAACCAGTCAGGCGCTCTCCGGTTGTACGAACAGTGGCCCGGTGACGCCGCTTGGCAAACCCACACCCTCGTTCAGCCCAGCGGCACCAACGGGGAGTATCGTCTCGATCTCGAGGGCGGCACGACGCCCGTCTTGGCGGTTCGTGCCAACGCCGTCTCCTCCATCTTGATGCCCAACGGCACGGGCGATTGGAAGGCCGTTGCGGAGCGCCCAGCGGCGGCCCACGACGGTGCGTGGGACGTTTTGGTGGTCAACGACCATCTTTTGTTGCTCACCAGTGATGAAAGCACCCATCAACTGACCGTGAACACGCTTGAACTCAGCAGCGTTCAGCAAAGTTACTCTCCTTGGATGTCGGCCAAGTTCGGTGACGTCGTCGTCACTCACAAGGTGGATGCTGCGTTCGACACGAACGGCACGGTGCACATGGGGTACTGGGACGAGGTTGACAACGACGCTCTGCTGTTGCGACTTTACGCTGACCAAGACCGAGACCTCGTGTTTGACCTGATGGACGACCTGCCCACGGTGGGCAACCAGTGGGCCAACAGTGACGGCGACAATTTCGGTGACAACCCGCTTGGGCCGCTGCCGGACCAATGCCCCACCGTGGCCGGGCTTTCTTCCTATGTCATCTTTGGATGCGTTGATTACGACACGGATGGTTTCACCGACAGCATTGACGGATGCGATTCTCAAGGCGGAACGTCATGGATTGACCGATTTGGATGCGAAGACCTCGACCAAGACGGATGGTCCGACAACGGCGCGACCTACTACGGAGGTGATGTGTACAAAGGAAACTGGAAACAGGCCCTTGACACCGACGGCGACGGCTTTGGCGACAACCACGGCGTTGATTGCTGTTCAACGGTTCTTGACCCGAACGCTGGCCCCGGTGACCTGTTCCCTTACTTGGCCTCCCAATACGCCGATTACGACGGTGACGGGTTCGGGGACAACGACACCGACGCCGTGAACGGTGACTTCTGTCCCTGGGATTACGGTGAATCGTGGCGAGACCGAAACGGATGTTTGGACTCGGACGGCGACGGTGCAAGCGATCCGTCCGGCGAAGGGACCTTCTTCGAATGGAACAGCAGCCTAGGGGCGGATGTTTGGCCCTTTGACGCCACGCAGTGGAAGGACACCGACGGCGACGGCTACGGTGACAACCAATCGGAGAATGCGACGTCTCCCGACCGCTTCCCGCAACGCATTGTGGCGGCCAACGACACCGACGGCGACGGTTTCCCGGACAATTGGACCGCCTTTGCCTCGCTCGACGATGACGGGGACGGGGTGCAAAACCTCGACGACCGCTGCGTGGATTCCGACGCCGCCTTGGCCATCGATGACGAGGGCTGCGACTCGGAGCAAGCGGCCGACACCACGTTCCCGAGGACCTCGTACAAAGCCGGGCTCGAACTCGACCAATGCCCCGAGGAATGGGGCAACTCCAGCCTCCCGGTCAAAGGCTGTCTGGATTCCGACGGTGACGGCTATACCGACCAGTACAGCTACACGGTCAACGAGACGACGGGGTTGCGCGAAGGCCAAACCGGCGATGCCTTCCCCTTCATCAAGTCCCAAGTTCAAGACACGGACGGTGACGGGTTCGGTGACAATCCCGCCGGCGAACAAGGCGACCAGTGTCCCTTTGAGCCAGGTGTGCTCAACGGCACCGACGGGGTCGGTTGCCGCCTTATCGACGTGAACGATGACGATGGCGATGGGGTCATCAACGACGTGGACATCCTCTGCCCGAACAGTCCGTTGGGCGAGCCGGTGAACGAGGAAGGTTGTGCTCAATCCGAACTTGACGATGACGATGATGGCGTCAAGAACAACGCCGACCTTTGCGAAAATTCCCCGGCTGGAACGGCCGTGGACGGGGATGGATGCACCAACGAGCAGCGCACCTCCGACTCCGACGGGGACGGTTTGAACGACCCACAGGACCTCTGTCCGGGGACGGAGGCGGGTGATGATGTTGACGAGAACGGTTGCTCCCAAGGGCAACGAGACAGCGACGGTGACGGTCTCTCTGACCTTGACGATGCCTGCGACGATACTCCGCCTGGCTTCCCCATTCTCGCCAACGGTTGCACCGACGAGAGCGCACTGACCGTTGATATCGACGGTGATGGATATGCAGGCCTCTACACCTACGACCTCGACCCGGACACGGGGCTTCACGTGAATCAAACGGGCGATGCCTTCCCGAGTGACCCCACCCAATGGTTTGACCGCGACGGCGACGGCTACGGTGACAACAGCGAAGGGACCAATGCGGACCATTGCCCTGACGAAAACGGGACATCCTACATCGACTTCCTTGGTTGTTACGACGACGGTGATGGCTGGAGCGATGCTAACGAACCCGAAGCCCTGCGAGACAATCCAACCCAGTGGAAAGACACGGATTTCGATGGCTTCGGGGACAATTGGGGCGACCCTGCATGGACGGCCCTGCGAGACCCTTCATGGCCCGGAGAGTTTGTTGAAGGCGCCACCAACGCCGACTTTTGTCCCAAAACGACCTTTGGCTTGCAAGTCGATGGCGAAGGCTGCCATCCCTCCGAACGAGATTCGGATTTGGACGGCGTGATGGACGATTCCGACAACTGCCCCAACGAACCCAAAGGCGTGGACGGTTACGACGACGGTTGTCCGTACATTCCTCTGTCCGGCGACGGTGAAGAGGGCCTGTTCGGCGTTGATGCTGGCACGCTCATGGTCATCGCTGGCGGCGGTGTCCTGGGCATCTTGATCTTGGTGTTGGTGGTGCGTCTTGCGCTGCGTGGAGGTGGTGACGACGAGGACGACGACGAGGATTACGACGACTTTTTCGACGACGACGAAGAAGAGAGTTTCCTCGACAAGTTGGACGCCAAGCGGGCTGCACCAAACCGTGCTCGTCCATCGGCCAATCAACGGGCTGCTGCACCCTCGGGTCGCGGCCCAAGCGCAGGACCCTCAACCCCAGGACCCGGGGGTCCCCCAAAGCGAAGCGGTGCTGGCCCTCCTCAACGTGGAGCAGGTGGTCCGCCAAAGCGTGGCCCAGGAGGCCCACCTCGTTCTTCGGATGGACCGCCCCGGCAATCCTCGTCGGCCTCGGGACAGAAAGTAGCGAAGAAGAAGTCCGTGACGGCGGTGGACGAGAGCCCTTCAGCCAAGGTTCGTAAAGCGAAGATCCAAGTTGACCTCTCCATCTTTGAAGACTGGCAAGCCGACGACCGTGAGTCGGCCGTTGACTGGGTCGTGGGCGCTTTCGCCGAGGGTGACGAAGAGCGCACCGTGCTGATGCAATTGCAAGAAACAGGCTGGACCGCTGAACAATCTCGGGCCATTTGCAACCTTGCGAAAAACAAAGGGGCTTGACAACCGTCGTGAGGGCTTAAATGACGAGCAGGTTTGGGCGGAAGAGGAGGGAGAAGCATGGTGGATGAACCCTCATCAAATTCTCCCACCATCGAAGTCGATGAAGCCGCGGCCTACTTCGGCGTTACCGAATCCTCTGACGTGCTTCACGCCATGATGGCCATGCCAAGGGAACAGGCCATGGTTCAGTTCTTTGAGTTGCTCTCCGACATCGTTCTGCGCCCCGGTGACTTTGACTTTGAAGCGGCCAGCGAGCGGATGCAATGCGAAGGCGGTGAGATCTACTATCTGGTTGCCGGGCACCTCGGTCTGATGAGCATGCCCGACCCGATTCTGCAAGCCTTGGGGATGCCCGATTCGAGTGGAGAAGCCTCCGGTTCCGCCGTCGGCTCCATGGATGAACAACAACGGGAAGCGTTGACGTCGCTGGCCGACCCCATGCGGATGATGAAACTCTTCGCCGTGGCCCAACAAACGGGTGGAAGTGCGGAAGTGCAAACCTACCTCTCAACCTTTGAAGGCCTCCTTGCCGATGTCGGCTCGTCAATCCCTGCGTTGGCCACGGTCCATCGGGAGTTGGATGCCGCGCTCGATGTCGCCGGTCACGTGCTCCCCATCGCTTCGTTGGCCAGCGGTGCAGCTTCGGCGGCTTCGGTTGACGTTCCCGAGACCGTGACCCTCCCCGAAGCGCCTCCTGAACCTGACCCTGCCCCTGCGGCAGCTCCGGAAACCACAGCTGCCCCTTCTTTACCGGCCCAAGACCGCGTACCGTTGCCGGGGCAGTCATCCGTCGCAGCGGCTCCAATTGAGGAACCCACGGAATCAATCCCCCTCCCCTCCGCTTCGGTGGCCTTGCCCGACGTTGCCGAAGAAGCCGAATCCGAACCCGTGGTCAACGTGGAGAACGACCGGGAAGTGGCCAGAGCCACCCAAGATGCCTTCGCTGGAGCCTTCAGTTCTCAACTTGAACCCGAGCCCGTGGCCCAACCAACTGAACCCATCGCCGAACCCCCTGAAGAGGAAGAGTTTGTCAGCGCAGCCGAGCACTTCATCGCCGCCGATGAAGACGGTAGCGGTGCCTTGGACGTTGAAGAACTCGCCCGTGCGACCGGGACCACCATTGAAGAGGCCGCCGAACTCCATGCTGAAGCCGACACCGACGGTGACGGGGTGGTTTCCCTCTCCGAGTTCATCGCCTCGCCGGCGGCGGAGAAGACCGCTGGCCTACCAAAACCCGTTGCCCCCGTCCGCCGCCCCTTGGGCCAGCCCGGCCAGGCCGCCGCTCAACCCAATCCGGTGCAGCAGCGCCCGCAACCGCTTCAACCGTCATCGCAACCTCCCATGGGTCAGCCACCCATGCAGCCTCAAGGCTGGCAACAACAACCCATGCAACCCCAAGGCTGGCAACAACAACCCATGCAACCCCAAGGTTGGCAACAACCCCAACGACCGTTGGTCCAACCCACCATTCGTTCAGGTATCCACTGTCGGGGTTGCGGCATCGGTTTGGATCCGTATTGGAGATTTTGTCCCGTCTGTGGTCAGCAAAACCTCGGATACTGATCAATCAACGGCAAATTTCCCGTCTTCCAGCAAGAGCGATTCATCAAGCCAAATGCTCGGTGTAGCCAAAACACCCGAAATTTGGATGCCCACGGCAGCCGTTCCTCCAAGGGTGGTGTTGTCGCCGATGGAGAAGTACGCCGTGCCGAGTCGCTTTTCGTCTTCGAGGACGTTGCCGAGAAGTCGAGCATTGGGGTTCATGCCGAACCCGAACTCGGCCACGGTCCACACGTTTTCCTGTTCTTTGCTCTTCAAGCGCTTCGCCGCTTCTCCGAAGGTTTGTCGGATTTGAGCGGCGGCCGTACCGCCTTTGACATCAACGACCAGTCCGTTCTCGACCTGCAGAAGAACGGGCTCATCCACGAGCGCCGAATCCCATGAGCCGTCGATGACGATGGTTCCGTTCATGGTCCCTTCTCGGGGTAAGGTGAAAATTTTGCCCGCAGGGAGGTTGGTCAACATGCGAGGCCGATTGCACACGCCGTTGTCATCAAGTTTCCATTCCCTCCAGTTGACTTCGAAGGTCACGTTGGTGCCGGATTCAGATTTGACGTTCACGATTCGCTTTCGCCGAAGCATGCTGTTCATTTCGCCGATGTTTTTCTTGATGATGTTGAAATCGGCGGACATGCCGCCTTCGGTGAACATCTCCAAGGTCATCCCGGGCATGGTGGCCACCCTTGCTCCGTCTTTGATGGCTTGTCGAACCGCACGGGTGTGGGTGAGCGAGTACTTGGTGGGGGCGATGACCACCTGCTGTTGGCGCATCAAGTTCGCCACGGGAGCTGGCGGTTCCTCGCCGTGGTGACGTCCCTTCGGCATCACGATGAGCAACACCCGGTCGGAGCGAAGGCTCGCTGCATCGTGAAGTGCTTGGCCAATTTCGGTGGTCGTGGGGTCACATACGATGAGAATGTTTTCTCCACGACGAAGGTCCATGCACGTGTCGATGACGGTGAGGGCGCTCTTGGCCATTTTTTCCTCATGACCAACCTCAAGTTCCTCCCCGTCCGATTCTTGGTCCAGTTCTTGGTCAATCGTCACCGGTTCTGGTTCCCCCTCGGCGAGGTCAACCACCTGTTGAATGTCCGCATCAACCAAGTCACCTTCCTCGCCGTCTGAGCCTTTTCGGCGAAACGGGAGGACCATGGTAACGGTAGAGTTCAACCGTTCTTCAATGTGTGCTTTTTTGTCTCGAATTCCGTTCAGTTTATGCCGAATAAACCGGATGGGAGCGTTGAAGAAGGCCCGTCACCTGTTCCGTACATGGAAGCCTACGACGAGTTCATCCAACGCGTGCAAGACATCCACCGTCTCGGCGCCCTCCAAGGTCACTTGGGATGGGACCAAGAGGTGTTGATGCCGTCAAAGGGCGCTCAATCCCGTGGAGAAATGATGGCCTGGCTGGCCGGTCAGCGCCATCAGCAACTCACCGATGAGCGAATGGGTACCTTGCTCCTCGACCTCGAAGCGCACGAGCTGGATGACGACCAGCGAGCCAACGTCCGCGAGATGCGAAGAATGTACGACCAGGCGGTGAAATTGCCCAAATCCTTCGTTGAAACTTTTGCTCAAGCCCGCTCGGAAGCGTTGGTCGCTTGGCAAGAAGCCAGAGCGGCATCGGATTTCGCTGCGTTCAAACCCACCCTTGAACGACTCATCGCACTCACACGCGAAAAAATCGAGCGGCTTGGCGTCGTGTCCACGCCCTACGATGTCCTGCTGGATGAGTATGAAGTCGGCATGACCGTCAGCGATTACGATCCGTTGTTCGCCGGGATGAAGGAGCGATTGGTGCCGCTGCTTCAGGCCATCACGGAAGCTCAGCAGCGGACCCCTGAACCCTCCATGCCAGCGGACCTTCGGTTTCCGGTTGAGGCCCAAAAGGCGTTTTGCAAGGCGGTTTCCTCCAACATGGGCTTTGATTTCGAAGCCGGACGCATGGACGCTTCCACTCACCCGTTCTCGGCCGGTTTGTGGCCCGGGGACACGCGATTCACCACGCGATTTGATGAGCAAGACCCGTTTTCTTGCCTCTACGCCGTGATGCACGAAACCGGGCACGCGCTCTATGAGCAAGGACTCGACCACCACCACCGATACACGCCACGTGGCGGGGCCGTCTCGTTGGGGGTTCACGAATCGCAAAGCCGATTTTGGGAGAATCAAATCGGGCGAACCGCCGCCTTCTGGAAAGTGGCGTTGCCGTGGTTCACCGAGGCGTTTCCCGACGCTCCAACCTGGGACGAAGCTTCGCTGAATCGGCTGGCCAATCGCGTTGAGAAAGGCTTCATTCGTGTCGAAGCCGATGAAGTGACATATAACTTACATGTAATGATCCGCTACGAAATTGAGAAACGATTGTTCAACGAAGGCCTTGATGTGGACCAAATTCCAGCGACATGGAATTCGATGTTCAAGGAATGGTTTGACATTGACGTTCCTGAAGACCGATTGGGTTGTTTGCAAGACATTCACTGGTCCATGGGGGCCTTCGGTTACTTCCCCACCTATACATTGGGCAACCTCTACGCCGCCCAACTGCTTGAAGCGATGGCTGAATCGTTGGGCGACGTGACCGAATTGGTCGCCTCAGGAAATTGGGAGCCGATGTTGTCGTGGTTGCGCCCTCGCATCCATCAACGCGGAAGTCAGGTGACGCCGGCTCAACTCATCGAGGAAGCCACGGGTTCGCCTCCAAGTCCGGAACCCTTCCTTCGCTACGTGGAAGAAAAATACGGGGCGTTGTACGGCCTGTCCTAAGACCAAGGCATCATGACGATGGGTTGACCCACGCTGCCCGGCTCAACCAGCAAGCGGCCTTTTGGCCCCGTGGCCTCCGTTCGCTCAAACACCGGGATGCCGTTCACCACGGTGACTTGCGTCCAGCCAACCAGTTCGTGCCCGTGGAACGGACTCCAGCCAACTCGACTCCACACATGAGCATCGTCAACGGCGACCGGGGTGTCCATGTCCACCAGAATCACGTCCCCGTCGGCGCCCTCTTCCAGGCGTCCTTTTCCAATCATGTTGTAGCACTCAGCCACGTTGGTTGACATCCAGCGGACCACGTCTTCAATCGAACACGAGCCGTTTTTGGCGTGGGTCAGCATCACGGCAAGCGAGGTTTCAACCCCCGGCATCCCGCTGGGTGCCGTTGGGAAACCCGCTGCTTTGGCTTCAAGGGTGTGGGGGGCGTGGTCGGTGGCGATGCATTGGATGGTGCCCTGCTTGAGGTGATACCACAACCTGTCCCGGTCCTTGGCATACCGGATGGGTGGATTCATCTTGAGGCGAGTTCCCACGCGCTCAACATCGGTCTCATCAAAAGTCAAGTGTTGCGGGAGGGTTTCCGTGGTGATGATCGCTGCTTCGTCGCTCTTGACATCGTCGGGAAGCGAGGTGATGCCTTCCAACCAATCGGCTTCCAAGCCGCTGGTGAGGTGCAGCACGTGAAGGCGGTGGCCTGAGGCTTGCGCCAATTCCACGGCGAGTTGGGTGGCCAGCAAGGCGGTGACATCGTCGCGCCATTCTGCATGTGCCGCCATGTCGGTCCGGTCTTTGACCGCTTCAAAGCGCTCGATGAGCCGTTGTTCATCCTCAGCATGGACGGCGATGAGCCTGTCGTGCCCCTTGGCTAGGTTGACGTCATGCCCCCAGTGACGGTCCCCTCGGCGAAGAATCCGTTTCGGGTCGACGCTGACTTCGTGCCCGCTGGCGATCAGCCAGCTGCGATCGAGGCACTCTCATCGGGCATCAAGGCCGGCGATCGTTTCCAGACCCTGCTGGGTATCACTGGTTCAGGCACGAGTGCCACGATCGCCTGGACCATCGAGCAGGTGCAGCGGCCCACCCTCGTGCTCGCGCCCAACAAATCGCTTGCTGCGCAGCTCGCCAACGAGCTCAAGGAGTTCTTCCCCGACAATCGAGTCGAGTACTTCGTCTCTTATTACGACTACTACCAGCCCGAGGCGTACATGCCCTCGAGCGACACCTACATCGAGAAGGACTCGTCAGTGAACGACGAGATCGATCG
>JALRLR010000043.1 GCA_023254355.1 Candidatus Poseidonia sp. | reverse complement strand
ATCACGGTGGTGGTGGGTGAATCGGGGGCGGGCAAAACAACCCTGTTGCGAGCCTTGGCCGGCCTTGAAGGAGACGATGTGATTTGTGGGCCGGGGGAATGTGTTTTCGTTCAGCAAGAACCCGTCACCCTGACCGGCTCCGTTGGGGAAGAGTTGGGCCTAGCAAGGCGGTGGTTCCCCGCCCTGGAACCTTCGGCCTTGGCCTATGCCCGGTTATTTGGTCTCGATTCCATGGTCAACCAACGAGCCGATGCGCTTTCGGGAGGTGAACGGCAGCGGCTTGTCTTGGCGAGGCAGTTGGCGCTCGCCCCCTCGCTGCTGCTGCTTGATGAGTGCACGGCGAGTTTGGGGTGGATGCATGTCCAAGCGATTGAGAACGAATTGTTGCGTTTGAAATCCTTGGGAGTCTGCATGGTGCTGAGCACCCACAGCATGGCACAAGCCCGGCGACTGGCGGATACGCTCCTGGTGTTGCACGAAGGGGTCGTGCTGGACAACGAGGATCCGTTGGCTCGGTCAATGCTCAATGAATCGTGGTCCGATGTGGCTTAAACAAAAAACGCCGGCTGGCCGTTGATGGTGTAATTTTCAATGATTGCTCGTCCGTCGTTCAGAAGATAGGTCAGAAGTTCGTCGGCGACGGGATTGCCTACATCGCTTACTGGAATGAAGGCGTACGGGTTGAACAGCGCCGAATTGTTGTATTCGACCATGTTGAGGGATATTTTGTCTTGGAAATGCAAAGCCGTCCCTCGGTCGGAGAGGGTAATGCAGTCTTTTTCATGGGCCATGTTGATGGCGGCTCCCATGCCTTGGCCGATGGAAAAGTACCATTCCCCCTCGGGATGAACGCCGTTGCTGTCTTCAACCAACGTCAGTGCTCCCGCCGTTTCAAGCCGTTGCCAAAGTTCCTGTTCCTTCATGTGGGTGCCTGAATCGTCTCCTCGAGAAACAAAACAGCGTTCTTCAGAGACGATGGCGAGAAGGGCTTCATCCAAATCGGTTGGGAGGTCGACGGGGGAAAGGAGAACGAACATGTTCCAAGCAATTTGGGTCCGGTGATCGCCATATCCATCCTCCACGAAGCGAGCTTCCTGCTCGGGGGCGTGAACGATGAGGGCGTCAACGTCGCCGTTTCGGCCAAGATTGAGGGCCGCGCCCGTTCCTACTGCGACGTATTCAACGCTCCGCCCTGAACGAGCTTCAAAATCATCCAACAGAAGGTCGAGGAGGCCGGAGTCGCGGATGGACGTGGTGGTTGCCAGTCGAAGGTCGGACGGCGATGACGTCTCCTCTGCTGTAAGACAGCCCGTGGCCAACAACAACAGTGTCGTGGTGAAGGTGAACCATCGCTGCATCATTTCAATCGAATTTCATCTCGTGGCCGCACTCTGGATACGAGCACTTCACGGTGTATTTCGATCGTTTTGGTTTGGGAATTTTGAGCATTGACCCGCACATGTCGCATTGGACCTTCAGCGTCTCGGGCCCTTTGGCGACCGGAGCGTCATCAAGGGTGCGGCCCACGTCTTGGGACCAACCAAGCGAATCGGTGTACTTGTCCGTTCCTACGCTCATCTTTGATTGCTTGAGCGAGAGACGCATTTTGCGCTTTTTCTTGCCTTTTTTGCCGCCGGATGGTGCTTTGGTCGCCATGGGACTCGTTGCGACGCTGAGCGTGGATGTATTCAATGACTTCGCTTCTTTTCATCACGTCTCAAGAATGTAAGATTCGCCGTTCACGGGTTGATGGACGATGTGTCCCTGCGCTTCAAGGTCAACCACCAAGGGCGGGCGGGCGTGGTCGGGGTCGGTATGGTAGACCACCACGTGTTTTGCTTCGCAAGCCTTTGCAAAATCGAGGATTTCTTGATGGCCCGCATGGGTTGAAAATGAAAATTGTTCAAGGGACAGGGCGATGTCCACTTCGCTGCCATAAATTTCAACGATTCCGGTGTCAAGAAGGCGGCGCCCCCCGGTGTCCCTGGCTTGGTAACCGGTGAAGAAGACGGCGTTCTTTTGGTCGTGGCGCAACCGGTTGAGATACCACAACGCCGGCCCCCCGTCCAACATCCCTGAGGTGGTCACGATGACGTCGCCATTGAGCGCCTTCTTTTTGTCGGATTTACTGGACACCTGTTTCGCCCAACGCCAGGCGCGTTCCAAGGCCGTTCCGTCGCGCAACACATCGTGATTTTCAAGATGAACTTTGGCCACCCGTTTCCCCATGCCATCGACGTGAACATCAAGCCAGGGGAGATGCTGGTGCAGCAACATGACCACGTCTTGGGTTCGTCCGTTGGCAAAGGCGGGAATCAACACCTTGCCACCTTGTTTCACCGTTCGTTCGACCGCATCGATGAATCGTGCAACTTCCTCCTCTTTCGGTGGGTGATCGCGTCCTCCATACGTGCCTTCAACAAACAACACATCGGCTTTCACGGGTTGAGCTCCAGCCACTAAAGGAGAATCACGGGTGTCGAAATCTCCCGTGAGTAAAACCGAGGTAAAGGGGAGTTCAATGTGCAACATGGCCGCTCCAGGAATGTGGCCGGCAGAATGAAGCGTGAGGGTCCAGTCATGGTGTTTCCATGATGTTCCGAACGGATGAATGTACCAAGAATCCAGCGCCGTGTCAATGTCACGTTTATCCCACGCAAGTGGATATTTCTCAATGGAACTGACTTTGTAACAATCGTGCCACATCATTTCTGAGAGTTGGGCGGTAACAGCTGTTCCGTGCAATCGAGTGCGATGATGAGCGCACAACCACGGAGCCATGCCGAGATGGTCAATATGAGAATGCGTAATGACAGCATCGTGAACGGGAGGGGCTTCTGACGGATAGCGAGGGGGAGAGGTTGGTGCGAGTCCGTAATCGAGCAGAAGTTTTGTTCCGTTTGGATCTTCCAAAACAACTCCCACGTTCCCCACCTCATTTCCACCTCCAAGATAATGAAAGCGAAGACCCGAGGCTGGCGGATCCTCTGGATAAGAAGATGTTCGTCCAGGAGCATACAAGACCATGGTTAGGCCATTCATCGCTTCATCAAGAAGATGTGGGTCCACCCCTTCATTTCCATTGGAAGGGAATACGATGCATCTTTCTTGGAAATATCATTCTCTTTATTCCTAAACTTGATTAACTACTCGCGACCATATCCAACGGGTTTTTCTTCAGTTCAAATTCATTCATTCATTTCTTCAGTTCAAGGCTCGCTTGTTCAAACGCTCCAGTGGAAATGAAGGGGTCTGAAACCGAATATCGTTTTTCATTCATACATCATCATCGATGTATCCACTGCAAAACGAAGTGTCCATGAATGACCGATTCTTCCAATGGTTATGGCCCGTTTACCGGATCATCGGTTTCACGTCCTTGAGGACCGATGTTTTGGCTGTGGTGCGTGCATCGCTCTCTGTCCGGTGGAAGTCTTGACTTTGCAAGATCGTATGATTTACGTTGATGAACCGAAATGTACGCATTGTCGCCTTTGCATCCCTTCTTGTCCCGTTTTTGCGTTGACTCTTGTTTCCAGTGATGCATCATGAGAATTGCATTGATTGGAGCTAACGTCGATGCGCTCCTTCTAGCGCTGAAGTTAGACGACCAAGGACATGATGTAACGGTGATTGAAATCGAAGCCGAAATAGGTCTGCCCGTTGATGCGCCAGGCCGAGTCATCGACCGAACATTACTCAACCAGTATTTCTCACAACCCCAACAAGCCTTTCTTGCACTCAAAGAAAATCAACAAGGTTGGGGATGCCGATGGGAATGGGTCATTAAACACCTGAGTCATGCCGTTGCTCATCGTTCCATATCGTGTTACACTCGAACACGAATTCTCAAGATGGAGCCATTTGATGCTGGTCATTGTTTACATGTTCAAAGCACCGAACGTTCCTTGCCCACTGAACTGACGGTTGACCACGTGATTCTCGTGCGAGAAGCCGGTGATCGGTCTCCTGGGCGCCGTCAACACCAACTCTCGGATGCTGTTCACCGATTCCACCAAACCCCGATGGCGTTGTGGAGCGGCGGCCTTGTGGTGGTTGCCGATACCGTGACCAACCCGCCCGACGCTTCGTTGGTGTTGGAACGAGCGGACGGGTTGGCCGAGCTGTGGTGGGATCTTCCTAGCGAATGGACACCTGCGCGCGGATTTGTCGAAACCTACCGCTCATGGCTTCCTTCGGACCTCCCGGAGTTGTCGTTTGATGCCGCCGTGCATCGGGTGGCGTCGTTTGAGTTGCCAACGCCTCGAATCGCCTGAATCGGTGTTGGCGGGAACACCACTTTCTTAGGCTCCAGCCCGTGCCATGGGTAACGCCTTGAGCGTTGGTGATGCAGATGGGAGCACATCCAATGGCAGAATTGCGGAAAAAACTGCAAGAAAAGGGGTTGTTGGACAAACCAACGGCCAAATCCTGGACCAAGATTCTGATTTTGTTGGTCATCGTCGGCGTGTTGTACGCCGCACACATCAACCTCCCCCTGAAGTGGGGGCTGATTCTTCTCCCAATCACCGGCCTGATCACCACCACCATCGCCATGATCGGCCATGAAGGGGTCCACTCCTCTGCTTGTAAATCGAAGGCAGGCAACCTGACCCTTGCTTCCTTGGCGTTCCCGCTGTTTTCGGGCCTTTCGATGAATTATTGGCGGGAAAAACACAACGTTCAACATCACGCGCATCCAAACGTCATCCAAAAAGACCCGGACATCTATTCTTGGCCCCTGACGTTTTCTGAAGAAGAATACAAAACAAGCGGACCCCTTCGGCGCTTCTTTCAAAAATACCTCCAAGCTTACATCTTCTGGCCGATTATCACACCGTTGGTTGGGCACTTAATGCGGTATGACGGCCTGAAGTACATCGTGAAAGCTCCCTTTGTTGCGAAGAAAAACCGCTTCAACAAGATGTGGTTGCTGGACATCTCCTTGCTGGTGGCCCATTTCTTCCTTTGGCTGGTCCTCCCGGTCCTGCTCGGCCTTTCTTGGCAAGTCACCGTGGGCTTCTACGTGTTGCTCTGGGCAACCGTGGGGGTCTATTTGACGGCGATATTCATCGTTGGTCATGCAGGTCGCCCCATCGTGATGGAGTATGACCAAAACTGGCGCCTCCAAATTGAAACGGGACGACGCATCAAACTCGGTCCCGTCGGTTCGTTTTTCTTCGTCGGCCTCGACTACCAAATCGAACACCACCTCTTGCCAGCCCTCTCACACTTCAACCTCCCCAAAGCGGCCCCCATCGTCAAAGAATACGCCGAAGAGCGGGGCTGGGACTACGAAGAAGTAGGGTTCTTGCGAGCCTTGTGGGACTCCACCGTTGCGTTGGCTGTGGCTTGGAAGACGCCCGCCATTGTCATCGATGGGTCCGATGAAATGCATGCCGGACTTCTGGAAGATTTCGGCCCCGGCCAAGCCGTCGCAAATTGAGAAACCCTCATGACGCCCCCACCCGTCGTTGGGTCATGACCGTCAAACTTTACCTCGAAGCGTTGGAGTTCGGCTACCATTCCCGATTCGATGCCCGAGTGGTCGAGGTGGACGGGCCCAACGTGGTGCTCGACCGAACCTTGTTCTACCCGCTGGGTGGAGGCCAGCATTGGGATACGGGAACGCTTGAAGGTCCAAACGGAACGCTCGAGGTCACGGAGGTGCGGGGCCGAGAAGCCGTCCATCACACCGTCGGGGAGGGTCACCAATTGGAAATCGGCGATGAGGTGCGAGGCGTTTTGGATTGGGACACCCGTTATGCTCGGATGCGCATGCATACCGCCCAGCATCTTGTGAGTGGTCTTGCTTACGAGATGTTCAACGGCGTCAGGACGGTGGGCAATCAAATTCACGCAGACCGTTCGAGAATTGATTTCAACCCGATTTCTTTTGATGAAACCATGATCGAGGCCCTTCTCGCCAAGGCGAACGACCGTATCGACGAAGCCTTGCCCGTGACGGATACCGTGATGACTCGCGAAGGGATCAACGCCATGATGCCACCCGACCGAACGAACATGGATTTGCTCCCTGAAAGCGTTCGGGAATTACGCGTGATTCAAATCGGAGACCGCCTTGACCTTTGCCCGTGTGCCGGTACGCACGTGACGAACCTCGCCGAATTGGGGCACGTTGAGTTTCTCGGAAAGAAATCCAAGGGGAAAGGAACCCAACGCTTCAGCTACCAACTGGGTGAAGCGGCTTCACCGCGCAGGGTGATTGATGCCGTGCTTTGATCAGAAATCCAAGTCATCATCAACCAGATGTTTGATGTCGTCCATTGCGGAACGCAACTTCTTCCGCTCTCGTTGCCGTTCTTTGAATTCCAATTCTTCGAAAATTTTCGCTGAATCCTCATCCTTTAGGTCGATTTGAGCAGCCGCATGAACACGGTCGGTGAGGGCGGTGTCCTCCCCGAGCCGGTCGCTTCGGTCAACTTTCTCAATGGGTTTGCTTGGCACGGTACGTGCGCCGTAATGCACCCCTTCTTCCTCGGCTTTCAACCACGTGGCCTCGGCCATGACCTTTGCCTCTTCAGCTTCCAGAGGGTGATCCTTCCACTCGTTTTGATTGGCCACGTCGCGCAAGACGTTGCTCTTCGTTTGCTGGCGCTGGTGTTCAAAGGCCCTGGCCACGTCTTCCTGAGTTCGTTTCGGGGCAGCCCCCGTCAGGGAAGCGGCCAGACGTTGTTGTTCCATCAGAGAAGCACCGTGGATTTCGTCGTGGTCATGACGGTGGGGTGCGGCCGCCATGGCCATGATCTCTTTGGCGAGTTGAAACAGGGGGTCGTCGGGAGCGGCGGCGGCGATGGTCTCTCGGACGGAGCGATGGTGTTGGATGCACACGGTGCACCGTTGAAGGCCAGGAGCATCAGAGGCATCGCAACGAAGACAGCAGGCTTGGAACCCCAACTCCTGCATGGCTTTCCTTGGCATGGACATGGGATTCCCAATTCCCCATTGATGTCACCCACATGAACCTACGGACACGAGGATTCAAGGTTGACCGGCGCGTGGTGACTGCATGGCCCAACGGGACCCACGAGCCGATTTGCTTCGTGACGACCCGTTCTCTCGGAAGACCCCGCCGCAAATTCATCGGGTTCATGCAGGCCGAGACGAAGGAAGCCTTCGGTTCGAAACGTCCTCACCCCTCACGGGGGCCTTGATGCAATTCCTTGGCCAAGAGGCGTGGGAGAAACCGAAGCATCACAGCGGGCGGTTGTGGCACTTTAGCGAGACGGAGAAACAGCACCTTCGTCTTGCCATGGGGGCGTTTACCCTCGCTCTGGGATTCATGGCGGTTCGCGGCCTCACGGGTCTTTCATCGATGGGCGTCTCGGCATGGGTCGTGATGTTGTTGTTGTCCATGCCGGTGATGTTCATCGCCATCGGCCCTGCGTTTTTATTCCACGAGATCGGTCATAAACTGGTTGCCAAAAAGCACGGTTGTTGGGCCGAATTCCGCGCTGATCCGAAAGGCTTGCAGTTTGGGATTGTGCTGTCGCTGTTGCTCGGTTTCTTGTTCATGGCCCCCGGGGCCGTGATGGTGGCAGGGTTGGTGACGCGCCGCCAAAACGGCCACATCGCCGTGGCAGGGCCGCTCACCAATTTTGGATTGTTTTTGGTTGGCATCCCGCTCTGGGGCTTTCTTCTCGGCCTGACCGGCGCCTTCGAAGTGAACAACCCCTCGTCCTTGTTTCAACCCACTTACGTGGTTAACGGGGCCCTGGTTTGGCAAGCCATGCTCATTGACGCCGGGGTTTACTGGCTGAGTGCGAATTTGATTCTCGGTTTGTTCAACATGTTGCCTTTTGGCCCGCTGGACGGGTTGAAAGTCAAGGATTGGAACGAGCAGGTCTTCTTTGGCGTCCTCGGCGTGTTCGCCGTCCTGGTGTTCACGATGTTCACGGGCGTCTGGTCCCCCATCGATGTGCTTTACACCGTCGCCAACCCGATCTCGGGTTTGATTCGTTGAATCATAGGTAAGCGTTGAGAACCGGCTTTTCGTCCAAGTGGAAGAACGAGTAGGAGGCCCACCACACGATCATGTCGAGGCTGTCCACCAGGTTGGACACCCCACTCTGGGATTCGCCGTAGTCTTTGTCCGTGGTGTCCATCCAAGCTTCCATTTCGTCAAGGGTGTCGCAGGTTTGGTGATAGCACCAGTACCCGTCCACGAGGCCGCCGAATCCCATCGTCACCGTGCCGAGGTTGCGTTGGAAACTGTCGTGGTCAGAGCGAGCCGTGGTGTCTTCATACACGATGATTTCGGGCCGCCCGCGCTCCAACCAATCGTCCACCTTCCACGTGGCAGGGTCAAACCCTTCACCAACGAGAATGGATTGTTGTTCCTCCACACCGATGGCATCGGCCCCAATCCAAAGGGCAAGGCCCACCATTTCGGGCTGGTTGATGAGGTCGTGGTCAAGCGACGGCCCGATGTACACGCGCAGGGGCCAGACCTCCTCGTCTTTCGGATACCCGTCGGGGTCGATGACGGTGGCAGGGTCGCCGTGTGGCGCGCCACCGCCCCCTGGCCAGTTGACGCCCGCCATGTCGAGGTTGACATAATTGGTGACCAACACATCGGGGTTGTCTTCCTTCACAAAGTAGTCCGTCCAGTAATCGCTGCCACGTTTACCGCCTTCTTCGCCCGACCAGAAACAGAACACCATGGTTCGCCTCGTTTGGAAATTGGCCATGGCCTCGGCCACGGTCAACACCATGCTGGTGCCGGCGGTGTTATCGTAGGCCCCGACACGAGTTCCGTAGGTACGCTGGCCCGTGACGTGAGGGTCGTCGGCGATCAGGTTTGCCGGTGGGGCGATGTCAAAGTGGGCTCCAAAGACCATCCATTCGTTCGGGACTTCTGTGCCGTAGCGGAATCCACAGATGTTGTAAGCTTCGGGGTTTTGATTCTCAAAGACATCAACGAAGGAATAGCGCTGCACGACGACCTCGAGACCAAAGGATTCCAGAGCGTCCATCAAGTACACGGCCCCCGCTTCGTAAGCGGCGTTGGCCTGCCCGGCCCAGCGCTGAAGATAGCCCACGGCAAAGTCACTGGTATCCAACAAATTGGGCGTTTCATCGGTCAGGTGGGCGAGGTAGTTGTAGGTCGTCCGTCCGTTGACCACGCCGGTGGAATGACGCCCACCATCGGCTTCGCCGAAGGCCGGAGCCATGGGGCGGGAAACCGTCACCGTGGCGACGTTCACCGGGCCGCCGGTGGTACTGCTGGCGTTGAACAAACCGGTACCGTTTCCGGTTCGGAGGACGGCCCCCCCGTTCGCTTTGAGATGGTCGCCGTCCGAGTACCAACTCGCCCATGACTCGTTGGCGTCACGAATCGGCCAGTGGTCCCGCCCGTATTCACCCAAAAGCGCAACGGCCATGCCCGCTCTGGGCGGCGCCAGCAACGAGACTTGTTTCGACTCCCCCGCTCGCAAATCAAGGACGGTTGAGTTGAACACGTACCCGGAGTCTCGGTCTTGAATCAAGTAGGGCAAAAACACCGACATGTCTTCTTTGGCCGTGACGGTGAAGGGTTGGAAAACACCACCATCGAGGACGGCAGGAGCCAGCATGACGTTGTCAAGATCGATCAATCCATTCCCCTCATCTTCGCCAAAACAACCCGAGAGGGGGGCACAACACATCAACAGGACAAGGAGAAGGGCCTGTCCGTGCCGTTGTCGCACCATGAACTCGCGTGGAGGTTCACCTTCTCAAGGTCTGCCCCCGTTTCACCGATTCTTTGAAGAAGGAACAGGTCCATACTCTTGTTGAGAACATGACCAACATTCCAAACCGAAAAATGGCACTCCGACGCCCATCCCGGCCGCTGTTCGCTCGTCATACGGTGGAGGTCATTGACGACCTTCGCTGCCCACTCATTGAAGGCTGATCACGCCTCTTCATCGAGGTGCTTTGGCGGCACGGCCATCTCATGCCGTTCTTTTCGGATGGACATGACCGTAGCGATCATGCCAAACAAGGCAACGAAGGCGAAGAGCAGCATGGGGTCAGTGCCGCTTTCCGTCGAATCACTGCCATCTTCGAGAGGCTCCTCCTCATCGCATCCCAACCCAAAGCAATCACCGGGGCTTGGGCCGTCTCCTTCCTCGACGTGAACGTCCTGATGCACGGTCACGGTGTGCTCCCAAATTTCTTCAACGCCGCTGGCGTTGCGATGGATCCAAAACGTGTACTCGCCAACGGTGGCGTTGCTAGCGAATGCAAAGATGGCAGAGACTGCACACGACTCGTCGACCAAACTTCCGTTCTCATCCAAGGCGCACGATTCGGTGAGCGTTGACGACTCAAAGTCCAGCGAATCGTTGAACACGCCGTTTCGGTCGACATCCAGGCGAACGACCATCGTGGTGTTGTTGGTGCTGTCTTCCATTTTGAACCACAGGGCGTTGCCCTGAACAAACGACGGGTCAGTGATGTTGCCTGAGGCGACCCCATCGGCCAACAAAATGACGGCCATCGTCTTCTGTTCGTGTGCAGATGCGGGGAATGCGAAGCATGCACTCGATACCAAAAGGAGGACAGCGAGCGACGCCGTTTTGCTGCCCATGGCCGTGGGTGGCCAAGGGGTCATAAAGACCAAACGCATGATTGAGGTGGGGAGGCCATGGGCGGAAAGGAGGTCATGTTGGCCATCTTCACGATTCTTTTCCTCACGTCCGCCACGCTCTACCTCGTCGGCGACGACCCCGTTTCATCCGAAGGGAACACCGCCCTCACCTCAAGCGGCGATCCACTCTTCCAATTCGAAGGGCACGACCACAAGAATGCCAGCCAACATGAGGCGGGCACGCCCAACATGGAATTGCTGGACTTCAATCCCCTCACCACGCCGGGCAATGCCGAAGTCCAAGTAGCCACCACGCCCGACGGACGCACCTACGCCTACCTTGCGGGCTGGAACGACATGCACATCGTTGACGTGACCGACCCCACGAACACCACGGTGACCGGGGTGTACAACGACCCCAACACGCAGGTGCTGGACGTCAAGTACCTCGAACACAACGGCAAGGAGTACATTATTCAGCAAAATCAACTCATCGATCCGGGCAACGCCGACCCCAACATCGGTGAATGGAGCGACCCCGCCCAAGTCACGGTGACCCTCATCGACGTCACGGACAAATCCAACCCGATTTGGGTGGATTCGTGGTACGACGCCGACCACCCCACCGGCCCCCACAACCTCTACACGCACATGATTGACAACGAATGGTACATGTTCATCGCCAATCCCGATTACGACGACTGCAACGATGCGATTGGGGAAGCCTGTGGCGGCGTGACCATCGCCCACCTTAATTTGGTGGGCTCCGCCTCCCGCACCCTGCCCGGCGTGCCCGCCTCCGGCTTGGGTCATACCATTATCAAGGTCGGCGAGTATGAGGTGGCTTGGGACACCACC
>JALRLR010000042.1 GCA_023254355.1 Candidatus Poseidonia sp. | reverse complement strand
GAAACCTCCCCGGCGTTGACGTCGTGGCGGCCAAGGACTTGTGCGCAGAAGACCTGGCACCAGGCGGTGACCTCGGTCGTTTGACCGTCTTCACAGCTTCGGCATTGGAGGCCATGAACTGAGGTGAGATCATGAACGCATACGACATCATCATTCAACCCTGGCTGACGGAGAAGTCCATGGAGGCTCGAACCACCGAGCAACGATTGGAATTCATCGTTCGCCGCTCAGCCACCAAGGCTCAAATCGCCCGAGCCGTCGAGACCATCTTCGACGTCGAAGTGGCCAAGGTTAACGTTCGCAATTCCAAGCACGGCAAGCACGCTTCGGTGAAGCTCGCTGAAGGATACGACGCCGAAGACGCGGCCATGCGTCTGGGAGCCTTCTGAGGTGATTTATCATGGGTAAGAGAATTCGTGCACAGCGCAAAGGTTCCTCGCCACGCTACCGCGTGGCAAGTCACCGCTTCCCCGGCAAGAACAGCATGCCTCGTGACAAGGACGTGGTTTGCGAGGTCACCGAACTGATCCACAGTCCGGTCCACACCGCTCCCTTGGCTCGCATCAAGACGCCTGACGGCGACACCACGCTGGTTGCTGCAACCGAAGGCTTGGCCATCGGCAGCAAGGTGGCCATTGGCGACAACGTCGCTCTTCGCCCCGGCAACATCACCGAAATCGGTAACATTCCAGAAGGAACCGCCGTGAACAACCTCGAACTTCGTCCTGGCGACGGCGGTAAAGTCGCTCGCTCTGGCGGAAACTCCTGCATGATCGAATCTCGCATGGGGTCCGTCGTTCGTGTCCGCATGCCCTCCGGCGCTCTGAAGGAACTTCCATCGAACTGTCGAGCCACCATCGGTGTGCTTGCCGGCCACGGCCGCGATGAAATGCCAATGCGCACCGCCGGTGCCGCCTACTACAAGGCGAAGGCCCGTGGAAAGTTGTACCCTCACGTTTCGGGTGTGGCCATGAACCCCGTGGACCACCCGCACGGTGGTGGAAACCACCAAGCCGTTCACGGTCCGAACTCCGTCGCTCGTGGTACGCCACCGGGCGCTAAGGTTGGTTTGATTGCACCGCGCCGAACCGGTCGCGGACGAGGGAAGAAAGTCTGAGGTGATGATGCATGGCACGTAAGAAGAAGTCGTTTATGACCCCAAAGGCCAGCCGACGAAAGGCACGCAAGCGCTTGTCGACCACCTCGGCCCGTGTGAAGAAGGAATTCACCTACCGTGGATACACCATGGAAGAACTCAACAACATGCCGATGTGGCCTGAGAACGAGGATGACAACTACATCGTTGGCCTCCTCCCCTCTCGCGTCCGCCGAAGCCTCGGCCGCGGTTTGTCGGTTGAGAACGAGCACTTCCTCGCCCGCGTGGAGCGCTCCGAGAGCAAGACCATCCGAACGCACCGCCGAGACATGCCGATTCTCCCCCAATTTGTCGGTCGCCGTATCGCCATTCACAACGGACAACATTTCGTCGAGATTGAAGTGAAGCCCGAAATGATCGGGCACTATCTTGGTGAATTTGCCGTGACTCGACGAGGCGTGACCCACAGCGGTCCCGGTGTTGGTGCTACCCGGTCGTCCAAGCACGTTCCATTGAAGTGAGGTGAACATGATGGCAAAACGAAATCAACTTGACCGACGCAGCCGTCGTCACCAACTCCCTCAGCGAGGCTACACGCAGTTGTTGCAAGGCAACCGCCTGGCCACGGCTCGTGCAACCAATGTCGACATGCACGTCAAGCACTGCTTTGAGGTGTGCCGTGCGGTGAAGCACAAGACCGCCGGTGAAGCCGTGGCGTACCTCAACGAAGTCCTCAAGATCGACTCCGACCGAGCGGACATTCGTCGCAAGGCCGCCGCCGTCCCCTACCGATTGGGCAGCGGCAACAAGCGGAAGCGACGGTCCGGCCCCTCGATGGTCGGTCACCGCAAGGGCGGAATTGGCCCTGGCCGATACCCCGTGAAGGCCTCCCGGGCCATCATCAAGCTCATTGAGAGCGCCATGGAAAACGCTCGCTTCCAATACGAAGACATCGATGCTGAAGAGATGGTCATTTCTCACATCGCTGCTCACCGTGGCCCCATTCGACGAGGATGGATTCCTCGTGCTCGAGGGCGAGCCACGCCAAGCAACCACTATCGCGTCAATTTGGAAGTGTTCCTTGAAGACATGAACGCTTCCGACGACGATTTGGAGGACGATTTCTGAGGTGAACATCATGGGGAAACAAAACATGACTCGCAGCATTGTGAACCGTAACGTGGAGCGCCTGCTCGTCCGCGAGTTCTTGATGCACAACACCAAGAAATCCGGATTTGGCGGTTTGGACATTCGCCGTGTTCCTGAGGGAACCGAAGTGACGGTCCACGCTGAGCGACCCGGCATGGTCATTGGCCGAAAGGGCAAGATCATCAACGACCTTCAAAACCGACTTCGTCAGGAATTTGACCTGCCCAACCCCAAACTCAAGGTTGAGGAAGTCAAGAACCCAACCTTGAACGCTCAAGTGATGGCTGAAAAGATTGCAGCCTCGCTGGAGCGCGGCTGGTACCACCGACGCTCGTGCCACAGCGGCGCCCAGAACATCATGGACGCCGGTGCGCGCGGCGTGATCATCACCGTGGCCGGGAAGTTGACCGGTTCTCGAAACCGTACGGAGAAGTACATCCGTGGTCACGTCAAGTACTGCGGTGAAACGGCCCTCGAACACATGGACAAGGGATATTCCGTGGCCGTGAAGAAACTCGGCACGATCGGTGTGACCGTTGAAATCATGCGCCCAGGGACCAAACTTCCCCATGAAATCAGCATTTACTCCAACGAGGAGCTGAAGATTCAGGCCGCTCAAGAAGCCGCAGAAGGAGAGGATGCACAATGAGTTTCGTCTCCAACCGAGAAATCGCTTCCATGAGTGCTGAGGCCCGAGAGGCTCGGTTGTTGGAGTTGCAAGAGGAATTGTTGCAACTTCGAGCCGAGAAGGCCTTGGGCGGCACGCCTTCGAACATGGGCGCTTACAAAGCGACCCGCCGAAGCATTGCCCGTCTGAAGACGCACATGAACAATCAACAGTGAGACCAACGAGGTGATGAAGAACAATGGCTGCCATCTGCAACGTTTGCGGGCTTCCCGATGAATTGTGCATCTGTCAAGAAATCGCCAAAGAGCAGCAAAAAGCCATCATCTCAACCGAACGACGACGATATGGAAAATTCGTAACAAAAGTGGAGGGCATTGACGACGCAGCAATTGACATCAATCAACTTGCAAAGACCCTGAAGAACAAATGCGCAGCAGGCGGGACGGTTAAGGGACGATTGATTGAACTTCAAGGAGATCACAAGAAAAAAGCTGCAGAAGTGCTCAAGAACAACGGATTCAATGTGGAGGTGCGATGAGATGGACATGTACAATCAACCATGGATTGCTCGTGAACTCCACGTGGTGACCTCCACCGACCCCTCCCTCGTGGGTCGTCGAGGCGTGGTCGTCGATGAATCCCGAAACACCGTTTCGCTCATGGAGGGCGAACGCACCATCGTCTTGAACAAGGCGAGCATCTCATTCACCGTTGACGGTCACGAGGTCGTCATCCAAGGGGCCATGGTGGGTCAGCGCCCCGAAGACAGGATCCACCGAACATACAGGAAGGCATGATACGATGCGAGATATTGGCGTTGATGTGAAAAATCCCACCGGCGAGTGGGACGGTGATGTGAACTGTCCGTTCTACGGCAGTTTGCGCCTGCGAGGACAAGTTCTCGAAGGCACCGTCTCCAGCGTGAACATGCAGAAGACCATCACCATTGAGCGAAACAACGTTCGCTACATGAAGAAATACGAGCGGTTTGAGAAGCGCACCAGCGCCGTCTCCGCTCACCTGCCTTCGTGCATCGGTGAAGTCAACATCGGTGACACGGTGAAGATCATGGAATGCCGACCGCTCTCCAAGACGGTCTCGTTCTGCGTTATCGAAAACTCAGGAGGTGTTGCTTGATGAAGGGCATTGCTGGAAACCAAACCCGTGGCTTGCCCACCGCTGCACGCCTTCATGTTGCCGACAACACCGGTGCAAAGGTTGTTCAAATTCTCAACGTGTTGAAGCTGGGCGGTACGATGCGTCGTTACCCCGCTGCTGGCGTCGGTGACATGGCCAAGGTGTCCGTGAAGAAAGGAACGCCTGACACCCGTCGCCAAATGTACAACGCTGTGATCATTCGTCAACGCCGCCCCTTCCGTCGTGTCGATGGAACCTGGGTTCAGTTCGAGGACAACGCCTGCGTGATTGTCAACGAAAAGGGCGACGTGACCGGCTCGGACATCAAAGGTCCGGTGGCTCGTGAGGCCGCTGAGCGCTGGCCCCGTATCGCAGCCAATGCGAAGCAAATTGTGTGAGGTGAAACCATGGTCAAGAGCATGAAACCAGGAAAGCAACGCAAGGCGCATCACAATGCGCCAAAGCACGAGAAGCGCAAGCGCGTCGCCGCTCGTCTTCAACTCAGCAAGCCCGACGCCCGGTTCGCGGGTGTTCGCACCGTGACCGTCCGTGTGGGCGACGTGGTGCAAGTTACCCGTGGCGACCAAGCCCACGGTGGCAAGCGCCACGGTGGCAAGCGCGGCAACGATCCGTTGACCGGTGCAGTTCTCCGCATTGACGCCGAGAAAGGCCGCTTGTACATTGAAGGTGTCAAGGCCAGCAAGGCCGACAACAAGGAAGAGGCCGTTCCCGTGCACGCCTCCAACGTGGTGGTGACTCAACTCGACGAGTCCGACCGCATGCGAATCGCCAAATTGACGGGCAACAGGAGTTGAATGATATGAGCAGCAATCACTTGAAGCGCTTGGCCATGCCTCGAAGCTGGCCTTTGCCACGAAAAACCACCGTTTGGGTGACTCGTCCCTCGCCAGGAGCCCATTCGCTCGAACTCTGCATGCCCATCACCCTCGTCGTTCGCGATGTGTTGGGCATGGCAAAAACCGCCCGTGAAGTTCGGTTCATTTTGCACAATGAACTCGCTCAAGTTGACGGTCGCGTCGTCAAAGACACCCGCCGCGGCGTCGGCTTGATGGACGTCCTGTCCGTTGGTGACGAGCACTTCCGCTGCGTGCTTGACCACAACGGCCGTCTCCGCTACCGCCCCATCTCCGCTGCAGAAGCCTCGTGGAAGGTCTGCCGCATCGAGGGAAAGACCACCATCAAGGGCGGCCAAACGCAACTCAACCTGCACGATGGACGCAACATCATCGTCGATGACCCTCAAGCCTACAACACGGGTGATTCACTCAAGTTGAACCTCCCTGACCAGAAGATCCTCGAGCACATTCGGTTTGGCGAAGGCACCCGTTGTTTCCTCATCGGCGGCGCTCACGTCGGGTCCACCGCCGAGGTCAAGGAATACATCACCAAGCGGTCAAGCATGCCCAACGAAGTCCAATTTGATGGCTTCGACACCGTGGCACGCAACGTGTTCGCCATCGGCGACGCTTCCCTTCCACTCACGGAGGTGACGCAATGAGCGCTACGGCCAACCCCATGACGCAACTTCGCGTAACGAAGGTGTGCGTGAACATCGGTGTGGGTGAGGGCGGAGACCGCTTGGTCAATGCAGAGAACGTGCTTGAGATGGTGACCGGGGTCAAGCCCCAACGCACCCTCGGACGTATTCAGAACCGTGACCTCAAGGTTCGCATCGGCGCACCCATTGGCTGCAAAGCCACCATGCGCGACCAAGGCGCCATCAAGGAGTTCCTGACGAACGCTTTCGAATGTCGAGAAAACACCATTCCTTCGTGGAACTTTGACCGAGAGGGCAACCTCTCGTTCGGTATTCGCGATTACACGGATTTCCCCGGCCAAAAGTACGACCCTGACATCGGCATCTTCGGCATGGACATCACCGTGGTCTTGGAGCGCCCAGGCCACCGTGTCAGCCGCCGTCGCCGAGCCAAGAGCAAGGTTGGAACGGCCCACCGTGTCACGGCCGATGAGTCGCGGGCATGGTTTGTTGAGAACTTCAACATCAGCATTCTGGAGGAGTAAAGATGGCACGAGATCACGGAGAGAGAATTGGCCGAACCATCGGATGCCGACGTTGCGGACGCAAGCGAGGCATGATTCGACGACATGGATTGCGCCTTTGCCGACAGTGCTTCCGAGACGTTGGGCCCGAAATCGGCTTCAAAAAGATGAATTGAGGAGGGATGAAGTATGCAATTTGATCCATTGAACGATGCACTTGTGAAAATCTACAACGCTGAGCAAGCCGGGAAATTCAACGTCGAGTTGACCCCCGCCTCGAAGCTGCTCGGCAACGTGCTGAACATCATGCAGTCCTCGGGCTACGTTGGTGAAATCGAGCGAGTCGAAAACGGCCGCGGCGACGCCTATGTTGTCGAACTGCGTGGAACCATCAACCGCTGTGGAACGGTGAAGCCACGACACAGCGTCCGTCGCCAAGAATACGAGAAGTGGGAAACCCGCTACTTGCCAGCTCGCGATTTCGGCCTGCTGATCTTGACGACCAACTCCGGCGTGATGCATCACTACGATGCGAAGGACGCTCGAATTGGCGGCAAACTGCTCGCCTATGTGTACTGAGGTGAAGAACATGGTAAAACTCGACAGAATCGAACACACCGTAACCATCCCTGAAGGCGTTACCGCCACGATCAGCGAAGATGGCGTCGTGACCATTGCAGGGCCCAAGGGTTCCCTTAGCCGAACGTTCCAAAGCAGCTACATTGACCTGTTCCAAGACGGCGCTGGCCTCGTGGTTCGCGTGGACCTGCCACGCCGAAAGCAACGTGCCATGGCCGGTACGTGGAACGCTCACCTCAACAACATGGTCAAGGGCGTGACCGAGGGCTTCACCTACAACCTGAAGGCCTTCTATTCTCACTTCCCCATGACCTTGGCCGTGAACGGCAACACGTTCACCGTGAACAACTACTTTGGTGAGCGTGTCCCCCGGACCGCTGAAATTCTTCACAACGTCGATGTCAAAGTGACCAACAAGGTCGAAATCACCGTTTCCGGTATCGACAAGGAATTGGTCGGTCAAACCGCCGCCAACATTGAGCGCTGCACGACCGTGAAGAAGCGAGACCGCCGTGTCTTCCAGGATGGGATTTACCTGTTGAACAAGGAGTGATGGAGATGGCAGAAGATTACGAATCAATGACCGTTGCGCAACTCAAGGAGTTGCTCAAAGAACAGGACTTGCCCGTCTCTGGCAAGAAACCCGATCTCATCGCTCGCCTACAGGAAGCTTCTGGAGCCGATGAAACGACCGAAGAGGTTGACGACGCTCCCGTCGCTGAAGCACCCGCTGCCGACGATGACGCTTGGGACGACGAAGACTGGGATAACGATGAAGACGATGTCTACATGGTGAAGCAAAAGCCGGTTCTCGATGACGAGATGAAAGCCGCTCTTGCGCTCCGTGCTGCTCAAAAGAAGAAGACGCCTTCGTTCCGCCGAACCGAATGGTTCCGGTACAAGCGTCTCTCTCGCTCTGGATGGCGCGCTCCTCACGGAATGGACAACAAGCAACGTCGCAACTACAAGTATCGCGGCTCGCTGGTGCGCATCGGCCACGGAAAGGTGGCCGCCGCCCGTTTCCTTCACCCCTCTGGGTTCCGTGAAGTGATGGTGCAGAACATCGCCGAGCTCGAAGCAATTGACCCCGAAACCGAAGCGGCTCGCGTGGGCGGCACGGTCGGTGGCCGAAAGCGCGAATCCATTTACGCTCGAGCCGATGAACTCGGTATTCGTGTGCTCAATCGAAGGAGGGATGTCTGATGCAAATCACCAACCAAAAGCGAATCGCTGCTCGCCTGCTAGGCTGCGGTGAGAATCGAGTCTGGATCAACCCGCTCTACGTGGACCAGGTGGCTTCGGCCGTTCAAACCGATGACATTCGTGAGTTCATCGACGAAGGCTGGATCAAGGCCAAGCCCGTGAAGGGGACGTCCCGAGTTCGTGCCCGTGCCCGCTTGGAACAGAAGCGAAAGGGTCGACGCAAGGGTCAAGGAACCCGTGCAGGTACGGCCAACGCTCGCAACCCTCGAAAGAATCGATGGATGCGAACCATCCGCAGCCAGCGCCGTGTCCTCAAATCGCTTCGCGAAGACGAGACCTTGGAGCCATCGCAGTACCGTCGGTACTACCTCAAGGCCAAGGGCGGTTCCTACCGTTCCATTGCCCACATGCGCTCTCAAATGGCGCTTGAGGGTGTCAAATTCAAAGGAGGCGATGAGTGATGGCTGGCAACAACCGCCGCTCCGTCTTCCGACGCCGTCAAGCCGGCGTGACCGACTACCGCCGTCGCCTCAAGTTGCTTCGAGGTCGCATGCCTCGTGCCGTGGTGCGTGTCTCAAACACCCGAACCACCTGCCAATTGGTCTCCTGGGCCGCCGACGGCGACCTGGTCAGCGTCAACGTGACGGGTTCCGACCTGGTCAAGAAATACGGTTGGCCCGAGGGGCGCTCGCTCAAATCCGTTCCAGCCTCCTACCTTGTGGGCTACGCGATGGGCAAAGCCGCCGTCGCCTCTGGAGCGACTGAAGCGGTCCTCGATATCGGTCTGGCTGCGAACTCCCGTGGAGGCCGCGTGTACGCCGCCCTCAAGGGGATGTGCGATGCTGGTCTTGACATTCCCCACAGCGAGGACGTTTACCCTGACGAAGACCGCTTGAACGGAACTCACATTGACGACAAGATCGCCAAGGACATTGAATCGACCAAAACCAAGATTGAGGGGGCTAACTGATGAGTGAAGAAGACGTTCCAACCATGGCACCAGGGTTGCTGCAAGCCTATGCGCCCGATGAAGCTGAAGACATGCCCGACCAGCGTCGCCGACGCCGAAATCAAGACGACCCCATTGCCAACTTGCGCAAGTGGGAGCCTCGCACGCGCCTTGGCGCAGCCGTGATGGCGGGAAAAATCGTGACGTTCGAAGCCGCTTTGGCCTCTGGCCTCCCCATTCGTGAGGTCGAAATCGTGGACGCCCTGATTCCCAACCTCGAAGACGAGGTCATCTCGGTCAACATGATTCAACGCATGACCGACAGCGGTCGCCGTGTGCGATTCAACGTCATGGCCTGCGTGGGTAACCGAGATGGATACGTCGGCTTGGGCATGGCCAAGGCCAAGGAAGTCGCCACGGCCATTCGCAAGGCGATCACCGCTGCCAAGCTCAACCTCATCTCCGTTCAACGTGGCAACGGTTCGTGGGAATCTTCTCCGGGACCCGGCAACACGGTCCCGTTCAAGGTGAACGGCCGTGCAGCCTCCACCCGAGTGACCTTGATGCCCGCTGCGAAGGGCAAAGGCTTGGTCATCGGTGAAACCGGAAAGCGCGTGCTGGAACTCGCTGGGGTTGAGGACGTGCTTTCTCGAACCAAGGGCCAGACCCGCACAACCATCAACTACGCCGCTGCAACCTTCAACGCTTTGAAAAACATCAACACGACGCGAGTGACCAACGGACAGCGTGAGACGCTTTACATCCACACCGGGAGGAAGAATGCATGAGTTTCATCGTTGTTCGAGCACGCAGTGATGTCAAGGTTGAGCGTTCCATTCGCGAAACCATGGGCTACATGAACCTGACACGGGTCAACCACGCCGTGATCATTCCCGACAACGCTCAATACCGCGGCATGCTCCAGAAGTCCAAGGACTACGTGACGTGGGGCGAAGCGGACGCCGGCCTCATCGAGCGAATGCTCTCCGAGCGAGGCCGCATGACCGGTGACCATCCGTTGACGGACGCTATCGTCGCCGAACACACCGATTACAAGACCATCGGTGAGTTCGCCAAGGCCATCGCTGCTGGCGACGCCCAAGTCAAGGATGTTCCAGGTTTGAAGCGTGTCTTCCGCCTCCACCCTCCTCGAGGGCCAAAAGGCTGGGGCGGCATCAAGCGAAGCTTCGTGGTCGGTGGTGCCCTTGGCGCCCGCGGTGAAGCCATTGGCGACCTTGTGGAGCGCATGATCTGAGGTGATGATGATGGGTACGAAAGCAAACAAGCACCGTGGACGAAACCGATACCACGGTCGAGGAAAGAAAGCCGGCCGTGGCGCAGGAAAGCGCGGTGGTCGTGGAAACGCTGGTATGAACAAGCACCGCGTCATGACCCGAATCAAGTACATGCCCAAGCACTGGGGCATGCACGGTTTCAACCGACACCCCTCGCTGCGCACCGTTCACGTGACGGCCAACGTCGGTCAACTCGAAGAAATCGCCAACGGCGAATCCACCGTTGACCTGACCTCCATGGGCATCGACAAGTTGCTCGGCAGCGGCCAAGTTCGCAGCGCCTTGACGGTGATCGTCGAGGAAGCCAGCGCACGAGCGGTCGAGAAAATCGAAGCCGCTGGTGGCTCGGTCGAAGCCGGTGACGACGACGACTGGGGCGAGTTCGAAGAAGAGTGAATCAACCAGGTGGGATGACGCATGAAGCACAAGCCAATTCCATGGGCGATCGCTCTGACGGGTGTGCTCTACTATGCACTTCTCATTTACTGGCAGTCCGACGAATTGTCGGGTACGGGTACAGCCCGTGACGCCGCCGTCTTCGGGCTGATCTTCTCGGTCTTCTACCTCGCCTACACCATGTGGTGTTTCCAGCGTGACCTCCCGCCCGGTCTGAAGGACATGCCGTTCGTGGGCCGTTACGGCAAACTCACGGGCTGGTTGGCCTTCGCCGCCGTGGCCGTGTATTATGTCCGACCCGACGCTTGGGGCGGTTACGACGACGGCGTCGGCTTCTTCCTCGTGGGGATTCTTCTGCTTGGGTTCGGAGCCGCTGCCATCCTCACGTGTTTCATGTGGGGGGGCGACGACAGCAGCCGTCTCTATGCGCTTCGCCGATTCGTCGACGTTTACCCAACCATCACGAAGCCTGAGCGCCACGTCCGCTTCAACGAGAAAATGTGGACCACCACCTTTGTCCTGATCATCTACTTCGCCATGACCAACGTCATGCTCTTTGGTCTCTCTGGACAAGCCCTTGACCTGTTCAGTGGATTCCGGTCCATCATGGCCGGTGCTTCCGGGACCATCATGCACCTTGGAATCGGCCCCATCGTCACCGGTTCCATCATTATGCAGTTGTTCGCTGGTGCAAAGATCATCCGCCTCGACCTCAGCAACTCCGAGGACAAGGCGATGTATCAAGGCGTCCAGAAACTCTTGGTTCTCATCATGATTCCCATTGAATCCATTCCCCAGACCTACGGGTTCCTCGACCCGAGTGAGTGGCTCATTGACGCCTACGGGCTGGGTTGGGCAAACTTTGTCATCGTGGCGCAGTTGTTCGCTGGTTCCGGTATTTCGCTCTTCATCGCCGCCGGTGTGGCTCAATCCACCTTCGTGGGAACGCTCTCCCCCTTGGCCACCACCTCCGGGGCACCCTATTCCATCCAGAACCCTCCTTCGGGTACCTTGCCGATGATTTTCTACATGTTCCGTCAATCCACGAACTACGAGATGATTCAATCCAACGGTTTCGAGGTGATGTTGCTCACGCACGTCAACCCCGTTGTGGCGTTGGTGTCGTCGATCATCGT
>JALRLR010000041.1 GCA_023254355.1 Candidatus Poseidonia sp. | reverse complement strand
GCTTCTTCCTCGGCCTCAACTTCTTCTTCGGCTTCTTCCTCGGCCTCAACTTCTTCTTCGGCTTCTTCCTCGGCCTCTTCTTCTGCGTCGGCTTCAGGGTCGAGCATTTCGATCACGGTGTCTTCGGCCGTTTCTTTGGCCACCTCTGCAGCGGCAGCGACGGCGGCTTCTTCGGCCTTGGCGAGGATGTCTTGCTCGTCCATTCGCTCGCTCGAGGCTTTCTCGAGCATGATGGTGGCCGTGGCGACCATGGACGCATCAACGTAGGGAGCGGCTTTGTAGACGTACTGAGCGTAAAGGCCCAGAGCACCAAAAACAGCGCCTGAAGCAATGACCCAACTGCTGTTGTTGCGCTGAAGGTCATCGGGATTGATGTTGGTCTCGGTACCGGTTTCGAAGAGGGTCAAGCCTTGGAGGCCGTGAAAATAGGTGTTGCTGAACACCTCGATAACGGCCCAAACGGCGTAGAGAATCATCAGCATGGATCCGGCGCTCATCCACGAGCGGTTGTTCAAGATGAACGCCATTAACGGGTTGGGGGAAGGGGATGAGGGTGAAGAATCACTGGACATGGACAGGCCTCAATGGATTTCTCACCGTCAAACCATTTTTAAAACAATCCCCTGTATTTTCCGAGTGTTGGCGGTCTAGCCTGCGTTTTTTGAAATATCATCGTCGCGATTTCTTACGACCGGATTTTCCCTTTCCGCGGTTATTTTCCCATCCGTTGTTTTGGCGTTTGTTTTCGTACCAAAATCGGTTGGGTTGGTCGAGGCCTTCGGGCATGTCGTCAAACGATTCAATGCTCAACCGCAGCCCACCAAGTTCGTTCTGAAGTTGTTTGACGCTTTCGCCCCCGCGCCCGACCAACGTTGAAATCATGTTCGATGGCGCATAAATCACCGCCGAGGATTCACTGGTGAACTTCACCTGACACTCCACGCCGACCCATTGGCGCACCGTGTCAACGATGTGTTGCTTGGCCATCGCTTTGACGGGTGACAGCTCGTGACCGCCCCCCCTCCCTTCGACCGGGACGACGGCGATTTCCGAGCCAAAGGCAAACATCTCGTGGGTCAGTTTGCCGCTGGGAAATTCGACCACCTCAATCACGGGGCGAGCCAATTCCTCCTGCATGCCGGTTGGGGGCTTCACGGTCATTCGCAATTCCAGCACCTGCTGAATTTGGCCCGACTCAACGTGGAGAATGGTGTCCAAAACTTGGCTCACCAACCCCAACTCGACCTTCCCGATGAGGCGTTGAATCGCTTCAAGGGCGGAGTTGGCGTGCGTCACCCCAAGCAAGCCCACGCCCGCCAGGCGAACGTCGGCGAAGATTTCGAAGTCGCGTGCCCTTCGGACTTCGTCGAAGATGACAAAATCCGGGCGCACAAGGAAGATGATTTCGGCGGTTTTCTCAAGATCGCCTTCCAGCGGCGCATATTGGGTGATGCGGTCGGCCAATTGCAAGTCCCGTGGCGCCTCCATGGTTTTCACCAAGGCTCCCACATCGGTATCGAGGTATTCGGCAATCGCCTGAGCCAGCGTGGTTTTGCCCGAGCCGGGTCGACCGCAAATGAACACCCCGCGGTGGTGGTTGCGCAGACGGTCCACCAACCGTTGGTCCAAGTCATAATCACCCAACGACAATTTGGCCACCGGGCGAACCACCGTGATTTCCCGAGCATCAGAAAACGGCGGCCATGCCGACGTAATACGAAGGTCGCCCAATTGAATCACGCGGCATCCTTTTCGGTCAATTTCAAGGAAACAATCGCTGCGGTGGCGATGCTCTTCCACCAAGTGCACCAAATCGTCTTCCAGTTGTTCGAGCGTAAGCGTGTCCCACTGGGTGGGGTCGTCGTCCAGCTCAACCAAGCGCAACGTCCCAATGTCCCCGCGTTTCACTCGGGCCGGACAATCGGCCTTGAGAAAGACCGTGTGAACGTCAGCCGCCAAGAGGGATTCAAGGTGTTCGGGCAAAGAGGGGTGGTCCCCGTGCGTAGCCATCGAAGTAACGGTCAACCTCGCGGGCCTATGACCCTTCGGTTAGCGGACTCAAGCACCGCTGGGTTGCATCATGAACCCGGTGGCCCAGAACGACCCGATGAAGCTCGCCGAAAGCACGTAGGCGCCAACGGTCGGGAACGCCCAAATGGCCACGGAGAGTTGGGCAAAAATGACCACGGAAGCCACGACGGCCAGCATGTTCCACGGTCCGCTGCCCTTGAGGTTCAAGTGCGTGAAGGCAACCTCTCGTTCCGAGAGCCCCCAAACGAGAGCCGTCAAGGCACACAGACCGATCAGGGCCAACATGCCGTCCATCAAGGTGCCTTGCAAGTACCACACCCCAAGGCTCGCAACAAGACTTGCGACAAACATGCGCTGGACGGTGGTGAAGTCAAGGCCCATGAGCGCACCGAGGTGAAAGGGATTCTTGAAATCTCGCAACAAGAATCGTCGTTTGAAACCCTTCAGCGGGGCGAGTGATGGTGAAGCCATTCGCTCTGGTCGAGCAGCGAATCCATGCTGGGATAGACGCAGGGCTGGCCCTGCTGAGCGACGTTGAGAAACCAGCGCCATTCGGCTTCCAACGGTTGGCCAGTCACCTCAAGTTCCTCCACAACCTCTCCGCCGACGTCTCGGTGGGCAAACGCGCCCGTGCCGAAATCAACGCTGACCGACCCTTCGTTGCCCGTCACCTCCACAAGCCGCTGTTCGACGGTTGCCTCCCAAGCAACGTCCACCTCGGCATCTTGTCCTGAACCGTTTGAAAGGAACACGGTTGCGGCACGCTCATCGCCCTCAATTTCGACCCGTTCAAAGGTGCGTAAGGGCGATTGGTATAGCCACGTCACCAGATCCAAGCCGTGGACGGCAAGGGTCGTGATCGGGTCGGAGTCCTTCGGTTTGCTGCGTCGAGTCCTTCGAACATACCTCACGCCATGAACGGCCCCCAATCCATCGTTTTCGAGCATCGTCTTGAGGCGGAGAAGGCCGGCATGGTGCCTCAGGAGGTAGCCGACGGCAACCACCGCCGTGGCGGGAAGCGCATGGAAGGCTTCGACCGCTTGCCCGTGGTCATCCGTGAACGGTTTTTCCACCAAGACCGGAAGTTCGTGAGCGAGGGCGAGGTGAAGCAAGGCAGCGTGCGTCTCGGGAGGGGTCACGATGGCCACGGCGTCCAGAGTTTCGCTCTCGAGCATGCGTTCGAATCCGTGGTAAACGCCATCGGCGCGAACCGAATTGAGTTGGCTTGGGTTGATGTCGCAAACGACGAGACGAGCAACGTGGCCCTCTTCTTGAAGCGTCTGAAGGGTAGCAAGATGGTGCCTTCCCCAGCGACCGCACCCCACCAAACCGACACGGAGCCCCATGGATTCACCTCATCGGTACGACGAACGGAGCCATTCTCCGGACTCGTCTTGGTATCGGACGGTGAACGAGGTCGGCACATCGTCAAGGCTCCACCGCCACCATCCCTGGCCGTTGAATCCCATGAACTCGTACAGTTCAGGCGTGCAATGAACCCCCGTGACGCCGAAATAGTAGGCGTGGGGCACTCGCGTGGTGAGGCGATGAAGACCGGCGAGGTAGAGGGCCAGCGAGGTGATGGCGTCTTGGCTGGTGGGGGCGCTTCGCCAGCGAACCCTTGGAAACGGGTTGTGGACGGCCTCGGCAGGCGGGGAGAGGCTGGGCGTTTGCGGTGTTGAGCGGGGCCGTTTCAAGAGGCGGCGCATGAAGCCCCGAATGCGATAATGAGGGCGTTTTGCGTATGAGCGCCCCACCAAGTACCGGCGCTCGTACTCGAAAAGGACGGGTTTGATGGCGTCCCAAACGCGTTTTGAGAGGCAGTACGTCACGAAGTGGCGATTGGTCAACTCCACTTCTCCCAGATGTGGGCGCAGGGTGGACTCATCGCCCGCTTCCACGTTCCACACCTGGACGGTGCCCGTATCGGCGTATTGCTCGGCCCAATCCGATAAGCGCAACAGGGTGGTGAGGTAGGTTGGATTCAATTCGATGTCGTCTTCAACCAGCACCATGCGGTCGTAACCTCTGTCGTCAAGAAGTTCCCGTCTCGCTGAAATCAATTGGCGTCCAACACCGTAGTTCTCAGACCGTGTCACGATTTCAGCGAACGGGATGCCGCTCGCTTCGATCAGGGTGCGGAGTTCGCCCTGTTGACCACCGGGACCCCCGTCAAGAAAATGGAACACGTCAACCGTTTGTTGGTGAACTTCCGGGCAGGCACCAAGCGAGTTCAGCATGCGCTCAAAATGGTCAGGTCGACCGAACCCAAAGGTGGCCACCGCCGTGCGCATGCACCGCTCACAAAGGTGTTGCACATGAGTGTGATGTTTGACTGGAATGAAAACGACCTAGACGGCCAGGTAGGGCCAAGCAACCGCCAAACCGATCACCACCATCGAAGCGCCGATTCCGAGGTCGATTCGTTGCCAGGCCTTGGGGCTTGAAAGCCAAGGGGAGAAGCGACGGGCCCCGAACCCCAGGCTGAAGAAGAACACGAACGAAGCGACCACGGCTCCTGCGGTAAACGCCACGAGAGAAGGGCCTGTGAACTTCGTTGAGGCCCCGCCGATCAACAACAACGTGTCGAGATAAACATGGGGGTTGAGGAAGGTGAATCCAAGCGCAGCGACCAACGTCGGCCAAAGCGATGCCGTTTCTTCCTCGCCAATCGTGAGGGCAGAGGGGCGGGTGGATGAGCGAAAGCGCAAGACGCCGTATCCGGCAATGAACGCCGCAGCGCCAAGGGCGAGGGGGCGCTCAAGCCAACTGGCCGCCTGCAATGCCGCCCCCACACCAGCAACGCCCGCGACGATGAACAAGGCATCGCACAGCGAACAGGTGAGGCACACCGCAAACACATGGGAGCGCAACAACCCTTGGCGAAGAACAAACACGTTTTGGGGGCCGATGGCGAGGATCAGGCCGAGGCTCAAAGCAAAGCCCGCGACTCCTGCGTACGCCAGACTCAACGATCCACCTCAAGCCTCGCCTCGGTCTTCGGCTTCCGTTTCCTCTGCCGAACCGTCCGATGCGCCCGAAGAGGCTTCGGTCTCTTCGCTGCTCGCGACCGCAACGTCTTCGCCATAATACGAGGCGTAGGGCGACGAATACGGGATGGAGAGGCTGGCGGTTTCGGTCAGCGTGGTGAGGTTCGTGGCCGTGATGCCGGCCGCCGAGATGGCGTAAACAAAGTCGCCCATGAAGATGGAGCGGCGGATGTTCCGGTCATCCCACCAACGGTTTTCGCCGTCGGTGCTGTCGTAGAGTGACGAATGGTTGATCTCGCCGTACACCTCGAGGGTGCCTGCCGTCTCGTTGACCTCAACCAGCACCAACTTGGAGATGTACTGATAGGACCAGTAATACCGTCCGTTTTCGTACCAATCCACGCTTCGATAGGTCGAAAGCGGAATGGCGAGCATGTTCTTGGGAGCCCAGTATTGGAAGGCTTTGGATTCGTAGGTGGCTTCCGACCACGACCATGACCACATGTGGGCGTTTTCACGGCTCACCGGCGACACACGCAGGGCGGCGTCACGCGTGGGGGTCGTCGGGTCGGAGACGTCAAACAGGGATAGTTGGGTGCCCGACCAGTCCAGACCGGTCCCGTCCTCGTTGGCTGGAGAGAGGCCGATGGTTAGCAGATGATCTCGAGACAACGGGTGGATGTAGGTGGACACGCCCGGCACCTCAAGCTCGCCGAGCACGGTCGGGTCGGTTGGGTCAGACAGGTCAATGACCCACAGGGGGTCAATTTGCTCAAAGGTCACGATGTACGCCCGGTCACCGTCGTAGCGAGCGCTCCAAATGCGTTCACCGGGAGCGATGCCGTCGACCTTCCCCGCCTCGGTCAAGATAAGAGCGCCCGTTGCAGGGTCAACCGAGCGAACCAACGTCACGACCTGTGACGACATGGGTTCGGGATTCTCCATCCACCATCGCCCCCATTGGCCGGTCGTGGTGGCCACGCGGAGCACGCCTTCGAATTCCGACAGCGCAAATTGGTTCACGACCGTGCCGTCAATGCGGCCTGAGCCGGTGTACAGGGTCGCATCGGGAGCACTGATGTCGAAGGTGTGGAGGTTGGTCATTTCGTTGAATTCGTCGTTGCCCCAGAACCACCACCAGTCAAAGGCGGCTTCGGCAAGCACGAGAACGTCCATGGAGGCGTAGACCTGGGGGTAGGTCCCCACCACATGGTCCACTTCAAAACCGAAGGTGGGAGAGGACAATTCCAAGGAAAAGATGCTCGTTATGCCTCGGTTGAGGCCGTCGTCAGGCGCCACGAATTCGCGGCAAGCATCGTCGCTCATCGTATGGGTGGTGACCTCGCCGCCGCTGTACTCATACACTTGAGGAATCAAATCTTCAAGACTCATCTCGTTGATGATGGCCGCGTTATCGAGCATGGTTTGCCAGGCCACCTTTTCTCGGATTTCAAGGCGAAGGGGGTCGTCGTACTCCAAATTCCAATAACCGCTTGGCAAATCCAACCAACCCTGGAGACCATGAACGTTCATCCAAGCATGGGTGACGGTGCGAACGGTGCCGTTGATCTCTCGGGCCGTGATGTAGTTGCCTTCGATGTACAACTCTCGGTCAATTTCGGGTTGACTGCGATTGGTGATGTCGAGGACGGTGAACTTCGTCAGACTGCTCGTTCGCCAGGCCCCGTATTCAGCGTCCCAACCCATGGCGTCAACCACGGGGTGGTTGGTGGCGATGGCCCAGGGGTTGAGGTTGGAGATGACCACCAATTGGTCGCCGTCCAGCATCATGGCCACCGGCGTACCGGCCACTTGCATGCTGGAGGTGGCCTCGAGTTCGCCAAATTCGGGCACGCCGAAGATGTGGAGGTTAACGCCCTGCAGGTAGTAGATGTGGTAGCCATCGGTCTTGACAAAATCCGCTTCGTCCACGCCGGCTTCTTGGTTGTTGGTTCCGGAGAAATCCTCGCCCTCAACACGCTGCGGCGTTGAACGGGGGGTGCTCGTGGGCGCGCCGGTTGAAGCGCTGGCGTCGTCCATCGCCATTTCGGCGCCGTCTTCCAACCACATCCCACCGCCGTAGTAGTATTCCTCGGCCACCGCTTGCAACAGTTGAGTTCGGTATTCTTCGCTGAGCGACCGCTTGAGTTCTTGCTCAAGTTCATCGCAATCATCGTAGGCAAACAGTTGGGGGCTTGAGACGGTGCGTGCCGTGATGCTCGACCAGTCGTCGGGCAGGATCACATCGGGCACCTCGACGTTTTCGTCATAGTTCAAACAGCCCGACAACACCATGGTCAGGCAGAGGGCAACGGCAACGAATTTGGTTCGTTCCATGGATGAATGTGGAGGTCGGTTTGATATTAACGAGTTGGTAAATTGATTTTACATCCTATGCATTATCTGGAAGCGCCCGGCTTGCTAATAAGTTGGCGAGGCCAAGCTCTGACACTTTCCATGTTTTCTTGCCCTTTTGCGGCCCTTCCTCGATCAGTTGGGTCGAGCGAAGTTGCCGTAAATGGTGGCTCAACAATTGCCTTGACAGGTCAAGACGTTGTTGCAGGTCTTTGGCCGTCGTGCCGAGTTGTCCCTTCTCGGCGAGGACCTCAAGGATGGCCAGCCGAGTGCCGGTCAACGGATTCTTGACGGTCATTCGGTCGGCCTTGGAAAGCACGGAAGAGGCATATCGGCGATGTTTGCCATGTTTCCAAGAGATGATTTTTCCTTCCCGCTCGAGGTTGTTGGTGTGGTAGGCCGTGACGCCGTTGGCAAGGCCAAGACCGTCTCGCAGGGCCGAAAAATGAATGCCG
The DNA here is from genome assembly GCA_023254355.1 of Candidatus Poseidonia sp. GTDB lineage: Archaea > Thermoplasmatota > Poseidoniia > Poseidoniales > Poseidoniaceae > Poseidonia. Next base: position 3,929 of record JALRLR010000041.1, on the reverse strand, counting down.
GCGTTGGCTTCAATGTAGCCCAAGATTCGCCCTTTGGTTAACTCGTCATCCCGGTGGCGTTGTCGCTTCGCAAGCAGCGGCGTGACCAAGGCGATGAGCAGCACAACTCGAATGAATTCGAACATCGCTCCGGAAAGGGCCAGCAACGTCAGCCCTGCTGCCCCTCCTGTCAACGCGAGGTTGGCTGGGAGTGCCCCGCTGTCGGCGGCTTCCTGGTCCGATTCACCGACGGGGGCTTCATCATCGGCCAGCCGAGCAGGCGCGCTTTCAGCGTCGTCGCTTTCTTCATTTGCAGCATCGAGGCCGGCCAACTCAGGCTCTTGGGAGAGATTGTCGGTCTCCGCGACACCGCTCGTGGTTTGCCATTCAACGATACCGTAGGTCGTCGCCACCGCGCAAACGAGGACGACCAAGCGGATGAGCCAAACGCCTCGCATGAGGGCCACTCGCCTCGGTTGAATATGAGGGGCTTGGTAAAACGGTTTGACAATTCAAATGGGAAGCAAGCCTTGCTGATAGGCATATCCCAACCCGCCAGCCACGAGCGCCAGGAGAGTGAGCAGGAGGAGGCGCCCTTTGCCTTTCGACTTGGTGGCGGGGACAACCGGAGCGATCACGGGCAAGTCCCCAAGCGGAGGAAGGGCGTTGAGCGGCGGCAACTGGCCGGGGAGGGGAAGAGGCAAGGGGGCGGCCATCGGACCCGTGTCTTCTTCGATTTGGACGCGGTCAGGATACAATTCGTCAAGATCTTCGAGTCCTGGGGCTGCAGGAATCGGGCCGAGAATCGTTGCCCAAGCCGCCTCCAAACTTTCGTTTGAGACGGGTTTTTGCAACCAAGCCACAGCACCTGCTGAATACGCAGCGTTGGCGGCTACCTCGGCCATTCGAGAAGGGGCGACGAAGACGATGCGGCTTTCGCCCCCGTGTTCTCGCATTTCAAGGGCGGCCAAATGACCATCGAGGGAGGGAATGTCCAACGACAGAACCACCAATTCAGGGTCGAGGCGAATGTACTCATCAACGGCTTTATCGCCGTCTTCGCAGTGTTCAACAACAAAGTTTCGCGTCTTGAACAAGTTGGCCAGACGCATGCTGGACATCGGGTTGTTGTCGACAACGAGCACCGTGGGGGCCGTCTCGTCTTCGACTTCGGTGACCAACCCCATGCCAATCAAGGCGTGGGAGGGGGGAAGGGCTCATCAATCAACCGCTATTCTTCGCCGTCCTCGCCCGAACTCGAGAGGTCTTCAACCGGGCCGTCTCGCGGTTGGGTGAACGTTTCGCGAACAACGTCGGCTTGCGCCTGTTCTTCTTGGCGTTGGCGATGGGCTTGCGGCGCCTTGGTGAACAACATCTGAAGCTCGCTGATGATCGCTCGCAACATCTGCACCTCCCGGTCGGAAAGGTTGCCTTGGGTTTTTTTCTGAAACATTCGAAGCACTTCAATGCCTTCTTTCGCCTCCATCAGGTTGTAGTGGACGTTGCCTTCATGGTCGGGGACGTAGCCCATGTGGAGCATGGTTGAGCGTTGGAGCATTTGCACCACTTGGAAAAACCGAGCGGCGTCTTCATCGCCAAACATATCGGCCATGTTCACCGCTTCTCGGCGGGGGTTTTTCTTCCCTACGCTCATTCAAACAACTGGTCGAGCAACCACTGCGGTTCGAATTGAAGCAAGTCTTCGTAGTTCTGCCCGACACCCGCGAACACGATGGGGCGGCCCGTGGCGAACGCAATGGAAAGGCCGGCACCGCCTTTGGCATCGGTGTCCATCTTGGTTAGCACGGCTCCGTCAAACCGCATGATTTCTTGAAACATCTTGGCTTGTTCAACGGCATCGTTGCCCGCCAAGGAATCGCCCACAAAGAGCGTCAAATGCGGGTTGGTCACCTTTCGTACTTTGTTGAGTTCGTTCATCAAATTCGTTTTGTTTTGCATGCGTCCAGCGGTGTCGACCAACACCACATCAATGCCTTTGGCTTTGGCTGATTCGATGGCGTCTCGAGCGATCGCCGCCGAATCCCCGCCGCGCTGACTGGAGATGCAACGGATGCCCAAACGTTCGCAATGCGATTCCAACTGCTGAATGGCGCCGGCTCGGAACGTGTCACCGGCGGCCGCAATCACCGACAACCCGTTGTTGAGCAGTCGCTGAGCAATTTTTGCGGCCGTCGTCGTTTTTCCGGTGCCGTTTACGCCCACCAGCATGATGACCACGGGCACATCACCGCTGTCGAGGTAACTTTGGACGGTGGCGTCAAAGTCCCAATAACCGGCCTCGAGCAGGGAATGCAACGCCCGCTTCAGCGCCGCTTCAAGCACTTTGGAAAGGTCGGCCCCTTTTCGAAGTCGAGCCCCAACGAGTGCCGTTCGCAAACTGTCGATGATGGCGCTGGAGGCGTGTTGGGAAATATCGGATTCGAGCAGCACCCATTCCAATTCTTCCAAGAGGTTGTCGAGAGCTTCGCCGGGTTTGATGATGCGTCCGCCTTCGCTGACCACGCCACCGCCCAAATCAACGTTGATGGTGGTGCCCTCGGCGGTTTCAAGCATGGCAGATTGCGAGCCTCCTCGGGGCGCTTGTTGAACCTCGACCAGTTGCCTTCCGGTGGTGGTTCTCATCATGGCGAGGTCCACCCGAGACCCTTCGGGACGGGCCATTTCAACGGCGCCTCGCTTCTTCATCGCTTTCGCTGATTTCGCAGCTTGACGTTCCGCTTCACGCTGTTGCCGCTCGAGGAGTTTGCGTTCCTTCTTGGAGAGATTGGAGGCCACGGTGGGCTCATCATCGTCCCATGTGTCCCAGTCGTCATCGCCCTCTTCCGGTTCTTCGGATGGTGAAAATGCCTCTTCGACGTCCGGCACGTCATCGAGATCCTCCCACTCCTCTTCGGCAGAAGCGGTTGGGTGAAGGTGGCGTTCAATGACTTCCTGCGCTTCCTTTGAGTCGGCATCAACGGAAAGCGCATCGCCATCGGCATCATCGGCGACTTCGTGAACGCGTTTTCGAAACCGGTCAAACAAGCCCATGGTCGTCCCTCAATCATCCAAGGTCAAATCGTTGCCAAACATCCCTCGCTTCCGTGGTCGACGGTTGCTTGGTGGCGTGGAGGGGGATGGGGGTGCGTCCTCGGCCGCCGCGGGCGTGGGCGCTGGGCTGGCCGGCTGCTTCATCTGTTCGGCCAGGGCGTTGAAGGCTTGAGCCGCTTGAGCTAACGAAGCCTCGGTTTGGTCCGATTGAACCTTCAACTCGTTGCGCAGATGTTGGATGTCGGCTTGCCGCTCACCGGTGATGGCCTTGGCTTCGCTCCAGGGGCGTTCGCCAAACACGCCCGAGCCGAGGTCGACCAAGGCAATGCCTTCCTCTTCGCCTTGGTGACGATACGGCAAACTGACGCCCGATCCGATGGGGAGATGGGTGGAGATGGAACGTCCGTCTTCGTGGGCAAGAAGGGCGTCAAGCAAGGCTTCGGTGACGCTGTGTTCGGAAAGGATGGCGTCAACTTGTTCAATTCGCATGTTGATTTCATCCAATCGCTTTCGCAACACTTCAACCTCTTGGGCCAATCGTTGCAATTGCGCTCGGTCAACCATGCCGCTCAACCGCCCGAACGCTTCGGGGTTGAAGAAGGCCGCGTCGGGCTCACTCTTCTTCAGCGACAGGGGCGATGGTGCCGCCCTTGGCTGCGATTTCGTCTCGGAAATGATGGAGGACGGTCGGTTCGGTTGACGTTCGGGGATCGATTTCGCTGATGCCGTCGACCTTGATGCTGCGTCGCTTGATGCGATGGCGCGAGCCGAGGGTCGAGTAAACGTGCTCGGCTGCAGCGTCGTTGTCGGCAGCAGGAACATCGTAGGAAAAGGGTTGTCGCTGGCTGCCAAACGGAGCCGTTCCGGTCACACGGTAGGCCTTCATCGGCCACCCGACT
>JALRLR010000040.1 GCA_023254355.1 Candidatus Poseidonia sp. | reverse complement strand
AAACTTGTCGAGCAGTGCCTGAGAATTTTCTTCGGGGATGGTGGCTGCCCGGCTGTAGAGGCGTTGCAGTTCGATGCACCGTTGCGGTTCGATCAAGTCGGGGCGCAGGGCAAAGATTTGACCGAGTTTGACAGCGAGCAACCCCATGCGTTGAATGGCATCAATATCAACCGGTTTTTTCCCTCGCAGTTGCCGGAAAAACCGAAGAAAAGTGAGCAGTTTCATCGCGAAGCACCTCAGTCGCTCAGTTCGATGGGGTTGAGGTCGTAATGATGGATGATGTAGTGCCAGAGGTCGTCCTTTGCACCGCTTCCCTCAACCCGCTGAATGACGACGTTAGCGTCTTTGGCGAATCGTGTGGAGAGGGCACCTTCGATGATGCCGTCGTCCATTTCCCACATCGGGAGGGCATCGGGGTCGTCAACGGGAGGGTGATTCAGTCCGACCACCACGTGGAACTGGGGGTCCACATCGTATTGAAGAAGGCCCAGTCCAGCGTGCTCCCACCAGTCCATCATCTCGTCAAGAAATTCGATGTTGTTTTCTATAGAACGGAGTGAGAAGGCGATTTCTTGGCCCACACGATTCCCAATTTGTCGCAGCATCCGTCCGATGTCAATGCCGAGAACTTTGAGGTTGGACAGTTTCCCTTCCGTCAAGCGCATGCGTGCTTCGTTCACTTCATTGCCAGCGGCGAAGAAGGCATCCGGGTCAAACGGGGTGTCTTCTTCGGGGAGTTCTCCGTCAAAGCCAAGCGCCACAGAGACGTTCTTGAGAAACGAACCCTCGCCAATGGTCAGACGCAACGGGTCGTTGATTTGATTCTCGGTGAACCGCGCTCGAGCCGTCGAAAGCGGTACGGCCCCTTCCCATATGGCGTCAATGAGGTGCAGATGGGCTTGTGAGAACGGTCCTGATTCGATGATGAGGGCGGCGTCTTCCTTGCCTCGCCCCACCGGGTTGTCTTCGATGTTGAGGTATTGAATGACTTCGGATTGGTCCTGCACAAACCCGAGGGAATCCAGTTCATCGGAGTGGCGGACCTCAATGCTGGTGTGAAGTTGGTCAAAGAAGCGAAGGGTTCGACCGTCCAAATGCGTGATGATTTGCACCACGACACCTCGGACGGCCGCTGTGTTGACGGCTTCAAGGGCTTCTGGATTTCGGCAGAGGTGGAGGATTCCAAATTGACCGAGCAGCAAGATCAACCGTTCTTCAGCGTCGTTGGCCATCTTTTGGAGGCGGTTGTAGATATGGCCTCGTTCTTTGAGCACTGCGAAGCGTGGGTCGTCGATGGTTCGGCGCTTTTTCTCGTAGGAAGCGTCGGTTTCAGTGATGCCCTTGGAGAGGTTTTCAAACCCGTCAACGAGGCGGTCAAGTTGCTGTTTTCTGGATTGGATGATGTGCTCCATGGCTTCGTTGATTCGAAGGCTGGAAAACAGCATTGGCCGGTCCGCAGTGGCCGTGACGATGCCCATTTCCTGCAGGCGTGAGAGGCTGTTGTACGCATCGAGTCGCGTGGTGTTGAGTTCCTTGGCCAGTTCAGAAGCCTTCATTTTGGGCCGGGATCCGAGAATCATGATCGAACGCACTTCTCGCTCGTTCAACCCGGCTTCGAGAAGAAGCTCGTCCCACATTCAAGCATCCCCCGTGACCTGTGAGATGTCGGCGAGAATACGTGCGACGTGTCGCCGTGGTCGGAACAACCAGTCATAGACGTAGTGGATGGTATCGTCGGGACCGATCAAAAACGAGGATTTTGCAGGGAACTGACCTACGTGCAACGGGACATTGAACATCGTTCCAACGCGGCGTTCAGGGTCGGCCAGCAAGGGGAAGGGAAGGTCACCAAGTTCTGCCTTGAACGAAGCCAAACCTTCAACCGAACCCGGCCCCACACCCACGATTGAACATCCAGCGGAGGCAAAGAGGTCGTGCTGCTCTTTGAAGGTCAGGCAGCCTCGTTTGCAGGTGGGTGAATTGTGCCTTGAGTAGAAGAAAATGATTCGCCAAGTACCGTTGAGGGTAGCACTATCAAACACAACTCCGTTCTCGTCCTCGAGCGTGAACTGAGGTGCTTTTTGACCGACGAGATTGATTTTCATGCAGGTGGCCTCAGATGGGGAGGAGGTGGCCCATTCGAGCCGCCTTTGTGGAGAGATAAGCTTGGTTTTGGGCGCATTGGCCAACGATGATGGGTACACGGTTGACGACTTCGATACCGTGGTCAAGCAGTTGCTGACGCTTGTCGGGGTTGTTGGTGACCAATTCCACCCGATTAACGCCCATGGCGTAGAGCATTTCGGCAGCATAGTCGTACCGGCGGGCGTCACCGGGCAGCCCCAGTGCCAGGTTGGCATCGAGCGTGTCGAGTCCGGTGTCTTGCAGGGCATAGGCTTGCATCTTGGCGAACAAACCGATACCTCTTCCTTCCTGCCTCATGTACACAATACCACCGTGGCCGGCGTCTTGAACGGCTTTCATCGATGCGTGGAGCTGGGGTCCACAGTCGCACCGCAGGGAGCCAAAGGCGTCGCCGGTCAGGCATTCCGAGTGGATGCGCACCAGCGGCGTCCCCTTCGCCAGGTCTCCGACGTAGAGGATGCAGTGTTCCTTGCCGTCCATCGGATCTCGGAAGGCACGAATGCGAAATTCGCCGTGCTCGGTGGGAAGGACAGCGTCCGCTTCGGGGGAAGGAGAGGATGGTAATCGTGAAGTCCTTAGCATGTTAGAAAAATCCCTCAGTTTCTATATAAACACTCGTCTTTTCCTTCGCTGGGTCTAAACCGTTCTTGATATACTCAATACGTCCAAAATTAACACATGGCCCTGTTAATGTGTGACCTCGGCGTTGCGTCAAGGGTCATGAAGAACGGGAAAGTTCTCCTCGTTCAGGAGGCTCACGGACGCCATAAAGGTCAGTGGGGCTTCCCCAAAGGGCACGTCGAGGCCAACGAAAGTCCGGAGGAAGCTGCGCTCCGAGAACTTGCGGAGGAAACCGGTCTGAAGGGCAAACTCATCGGGCTGGCTGGTGTTCGAACCGCCCTGCGCCCCAAAGGCCCGGCTGTTTTCTTGTGTTACGACGTTCACGTCCGAGACGACCAACCCATCAAAAGCGATGACGAAATCGCTTCGGTGGCGTGGTGCTCCCTTGAAGAATTGAAAGGGCTTCGTTGGGTTTCCGAAACGATGCACCAACTCGCTCTCGACGGACTTCGAGCACCAGCAGCCATGGTTGGTCAGCCCGGTTTGACGGCCCGCACCGCACCGTATGCTGTTTACCGGTCGGGGCACTTGATGCAGCCCAACGGGAGGTTGCGAACGTGATTCCTACCAGCCGTCTGCAAATTTACGGCCATCCCAACGAAGACGGCGACATCATCGTGTACTGGATGACCTCTGCTCGCCGACCGCACTGGAACCACGCGCTCCAGCACGCCATCGATTTGGCTCGATCAAACGGGTTGCCGCTGGTGGTCATCGAATGCTTGGCGCTGAACCACCGCTGGGCCAACGACCGCATTTCCACCTTCGTCCTCCAGGGCATGGCCGATAACCGTGAATCGTTCTCAGGTTCGGGCGTGACCTACATCCCGTATGTGGAGACCAAGAAGAAGGAAGCCTCTGGCCTGCTTCGGGGATGGTTGCACCACGCCCGAGCGTGTGTTATCGATGATTATCCAACCTACTACCCCAAGCACGTCCTGGACACCGCCATCGCTGTGCAGCCGTGCGAAATTCACGTCGTTGATTCCAACGGCTTCATGGCCATGCGGGCGCAGGGTCGTGACTTCTCAACCGCCTATTCGCTTCGCAGGCATCTGCACAAAACCATCCGGGAGCACATGCATGAATTCCCACTCGCCCGACCGTTGGACAACACGGCCGACCTCCAACCCTTCGATGTCAAACTGGCAAAGGCCGTGTTTGAGGAAACGAACACGCCAATGACGCCTTACGAGTTCATTTGGCGTGTCGCAGAGGGCGGCGATGTTGGGCAGAATGCCTTGTCAACACTCAGCATTGACCATACCGTTCGCCCCGTCCTCGGGAAGCGAGGCGGTCACCTCGAAGGCCGACGTCGCTGGAAGGAGTTCTTCGGTGAGCGACTGAGCAACTACCACGAAATGCGGAACCATCCCCAAGAGCGAGGTGCCAGCGGACTTTCCCCGTGGCTTCATTTCGGTCACATCAGTGTCCATTCGATTCTTCACGATGTCTTCACCCACCACCAATGGGACGTGTCGCTGGTGAATTTGCCCAACGACGGTCGTCGGCAAGGATGGTGGGGGTTGCCACAACCGGTGGAAGCCTTCCTCGACCAAATCATCACGTGGCGGGACATCGGTTTCATCCATTGTGCCATGGTGGAGAATCACACTGAGTACGAATCGCTGCCACAATGGGCGCTTACCACGTTGGGGGAACACGCTGCCGATGACCGCCCCTACCTCTACACCTTTGAGGAATTTGAATCCGCAGCCACCCACGATCCCTTGTGGAACGCTGCCCAAAACCAACTTCGCCAGGAAGGCATTATCCACAACTACCTCCGCATGTTGTGGGGGAAAAAAATCTTGGAATGGTCGCCCGACCCGAAAACAGCCATGGAATGGATGATTGCGCTCAACGACCGATGGGCCCTCGACGGCCGTGATCCAAATTCCTACACCGGTATCGGTTGGGTGCTCGGTAAATTTGACCGTGGATGGACTGAACGCCCCGTTTACGGAAAAATTCGCTGCATGACCAGCGCCTCCACGGCTCGCAAATTCAGCACCAAAGCCTACGTGGAAAAGTACACCAGCGGTTCAAACCAATCGACGTTGCTCGGTTCGGGCCCGTCCTTTTATTCAGCTCACCAATGAGGAAGCAGCATGCCCGTCTTTCAACACACGGCCACCTACGAGGCATCTGCGGAGGACGTCTGGGCATGGTACGACAGCCCCGGAGCGTTTCGCCGCATCATGCCTGAATGGGAAGGCATCCAACCGGTCGAAGCAGGCGCCCTGGTCGACGGAGCAAAAACCCGTTTCCGCATCCGTTTAGGGCCATTGCGACCCATGTGGGTGGCGCGACATCACGGTGTTGTGCCCGGTGAAGTGTTCTGCGACGTGATGGAAAAGGGACCGTTCGGCGCTTGGGACCACGAACACCGCTTTGTTGCCAACCAAGACGGAACCTGCAACATCAAGGACACCGTTCAGTGGCGTCTTCCGTTCCACCCCCTCACGTTTTGGACGGCACCGTTCACGGTGAAAGGACGATTGAACCAGATGTTTGCCTACCGAACGCTCCGCGTCCAGCAAGACCTCGAACGCATCGCCGCCTTTGCCGACCAACCGCGTCAATCCATTCTCATCAGCGGTTCAACCGGGCTGATCGGGATGCAATTGTGTGCGTTTTTGGCTGCTGCAGGCCACCGGATCACTCGGTTGATTCGCCCCTCCACCACCTTGCCACCCGACGCCGCCCAGGACGCGGTTGTGGTGTGGGACGACCAAACAGGCGAGGTCCTTGAAGGCGATTTGAACGGGTTCGACACGGTGATTCATCTCGCCGGTGCTGGCATCGGAGATAAGCGCTGGAACGCCAAACGTAAGGAGATTATTCGAACGAGCCGAACCGTTCCAACCAACCACCTTGCTCGGCTTCTTGCCAACTTGGAACGCCCTCCTGCCACCTTTCTTTGCGGCTCTGCCATCGGGTTTTACGGTAATCGCGGCGATGAAGTCTTGGATGAAACATCAACGGCAGGAGAAAACCTTCTCGCAGAGATTTGCCAAGCGTGGGAGAGTGCTGCGCAACCAGCCATCGATGCAGGCCTTCGAACGGTGTTCCTCCGTACCGGCTTGGTGACCACGCCCATGGGAGGGGCGCTGCAAAAATTGTTGCTCCCGACGAACCTTGGTGCAGGCGGGCCGGTGGGCGGTGGCAAGCAGTTCTATTCGTGGATTTCACTCGACGACCAAATTTACGCCATTCATCACTTGATGATGACCGCGGCCTGCGAAGGCCCTTACAACCTCACGGCGCCCACACCAGTTCGCCAGAAGGCCTTCGCCAAGGCCCTCGGCAAGGTCATGCGTCGTCCGTGGTTTGCTCCAGCGCCAGGTTTTGCGCTGCGCATCATGTTTGGCGAGATGGGGCAAGCGCTGGTCTTGGACGGGCAACGCGTTCAGCCAACACGTCTGCTCGAAAGCGGCTACACCTTTGCGCATGAAGACCTTGAATCATGCTTGAGGCAATGCCTTGGTCGTCAACGTCTCGGTTGATTTGGCGTAAGCGCGCAGGCGTGGTTTTGATAATCCGCGTGGATATCAGCGAGCATGCACCGCAAGACCCTGCTGGTCGTCCTTGCGGCGCTTGCGCTGATGCCGATTCCTCTGGTTGAGGCCGACAACAGCCCCACCAGCGCCAATGGATTGACCGATGGCGTCTCTTCAAACGGCTACGTGTGCGACCCCGACGGATGTTCGCCCACCGACAAAACCGATTATTGGAAAATCCCAGGAAAGAAGGGCGACATCGTACGCGTGTCGTTTTCAGGCAGCATGAGCAACGCGGCGTGGTGGTGCCCCGGCGATGGCTGGATTGGCACCTTTAGCATGGGTTCGGTGACCTCCAATGTTGACGACGGAAATCCAACCGCCACCTTGTCCACCACCTTGGCGACTGCCGGTGAGGTACTGCTCAAGGTGGAGGGGGCGGATTCGTGGTGCAACGACGGGTTTGATTACACCCTCACGCCGAGCATCGACAAAACCAACCGCGACACCGATGAAGACGGGTTTATTGACACCGAAGACAGTTGTGTCACGCTGGTGGGGACGTCCACCAACGACCGAAAGGGCTGCCTTGACACCGACGGTGATGGATGGTCTGATCCTGACGGTGGTTGGGGTGTCCAAAACGGCGCAGATGCCTTTGCAAGTGAATCCTCACAATGGCTGGACTCCGACAACGACGGTTACGGCGACAACATCGAAGGTTTCGAAGGCGACCACTGCACCTACAGTCGTGGGTATTCCGATGCCGACCGCTTTGGATGCCTCGACACGGACGGCGACGGGTACTCCGACCCCGACCCGGGTGGCCTGAACGGGTTCGTACCGTGGTACGCTCATCCCGTGGGGGCGGCGGATGCCTTCTCCCTCGACAACTCGCAGTGGAACGACACGGACGATGACGGCTACGGCGATAATTGGGCCGACCCCTCCATCAATCAAACACGATGGTTGTGGGGCATCGGTCAATTTGTGGACAACGCCACCGAACCCGACGCTTGCCCTTTTGTTCGTGGAGGTTCCTCCGCTGACCGATTTGGTTGCGCGGACACGGACGGCGATTCGTATTCGGACGGTGACGAAAACTGGACGGTGAACAACGGATCGGATGCGTTTCCCGTCGAACCGACTCAATGGCTTGATTCCGACCGTGACGGGTGGGGCGATAACCAAAGCCTTGGGGCGCAACTGATTGACGATTTTCCGTACAACCCCACCCAATGGCGGGACACCGATGAGGACGGCTGGGGCGATAACCAAACCTATGGCGCCACCCAGATCGATGATTTCCCGTTCGTGCCTTCCCAATATCGGGACACGGATGGCGATGGGTATGGCGATAATTTGACGGGGTTCGAGGGCGATGTTTGTCCTCAATCCACGCCTGAAGAGGTGGATTCCGGTTGGATCAGCCGTTTCGATCGTTTGGGATGCCGTGACGTGGACAGTGACGGGTATTCCGACCCCACCGAATTTTGGAACGCTCATCCCGACGGCTTTGCCGATGCGTTCCCGAACGACCCGTCTCAATGGCACGACACCGACGATGACGGTTACGGCGACAACACCGAGTACTTCGACGGCCAAACATGGCGAGCCTCCTACCGACCGGACGGCTGCCGCACCACGCTTGGCAATTCCACCTTTGACCGATGGGGCTGCCCCGACGGCGACGGTGATGGCTGGTCCGACCCCACGACCTCGTGGTTGGCCAGTCCCGGTGGCAGCGGTGATGCGTGGCCTGAAGACCCCACGCAATGGCACGATAGCGACGGGGACGGTCGAGGCGACAATCCACGCGGTACCACGGCGGACGTCTGTCCCGAAGTGGCCGGGACCTCCGTTGGGCCTTCCTCTGGCGGGGATCGTTGGGGCTGCAAAGACACCGACGGGGACGGATGGTCCGACCTTGGCGATGCGTTCATCCACGAACCGACGCAATGGCGGGATTCCGACGGTGATGGCTACGGAGACCGCATGGAAGGTCACCAAGGCGATGCTTGTCCAGAGACTCGTGGTACCTCGTTGCTGGACCGACTCGGCTGTCGAGACACGGACGGCGACGGTTGGTCCGACCCAACGCCTGCTTGGCCCGCTCATCCGTTCGGAGCTGCCGATGCCTTCCCCACCGAAGCCTTGCAGTGGATGGACAGCGACCAAGACGGCTTTGGTGACCTTCCCCTTGGGGCGTTGCGAGACGATTGTCCCGAAATTGCGGGGACGTCGACCCGAGATGTTCAGGGCTGTCCCGATGGCAATCAAGACGGATGGTCCGATGCGTACGGCGAATTGGCGGCGGCCATCGCCATCATGGGTGAGGACCCCGCCGCCTCATGGCTCACCTACGCCGTCATCGGCGGCGGCTTCCTGCTGGGGGCCCTTGCCGCCTTGGTCGTGCGCGCTTCTCGACAACGGTCGCAGTTGATGGATCAACTCGTCGCCGAAAAGGACCTGGAACTGATGATGGGGAACAACGAGCCTGCGGCGCCACCACGTTTGATTCCGTTGGACGAACTTCCGCCGTTGCCGGGCATGCCAGGGGGTGAAGAAGGTGCGTGAAGGGCATCCTTCCCTCTCGATGTCGGTGCTCGTGTTGCTGTTGTTGACGACGGCGGCTCCTTTGGTTTCCGTTTCGGGGGAGCTGACCGCTGAGGAACGTCTCGCCGAGCGTGGCCTGACCGTTCTCGCCCTGCGCAACGACACCATCGACACCGACCAAGACGGCGACATCGATGCGGTCCGCGTTGTGGTGGTGCTCAACTCAACGGCGTCCCAAAACGACCTCATCGTGAAACTCCGCGGTCTTCACAAGGAACGAGAGGTGCTTGAGGTCACCGAAGTTTCGTTTTCCATCCAAACCAACATTACCCTCGTTTACGATGCATGGTCGAGAGGCGAACACCGCCTTCGCTTGGATTTCTTTGACGACGACGGCGAATTCATCGCCTCCTATCCACTGCCTAATTTTGTTCTGGTGCCCGCCCTTCAGGTGCCGATGGTCCAACTGAACTTGAACGCAGGCGCCACCTTGCAAACCGGTGAGGCGTGTGAAGTCGTTCGTGTCTTTAGCGACGAAACCGGTCCACGTTACGGGGAAAGCGGCACCCGAACCTTCACTGGAGCACCCTTCAGTGTCCTTGATGCGCATGGAACCCTGGATTGTTCGTCGTGGCCCGCCGGCGATTATGCCCTGCGAGAAACCTACCGCAACGGGCTTGGACAAACCGCCGAAGCCACCCTGAATTTCACCATCACCAACCGCCCTGCTCCTCAATTTACCATCGCTGTTTCCGGTCACGGAAACACCACCAACACGCCCTGCAGTCTTGCGATGAAAGCGACCACGGTCGATGCGGGATGGACCAAGGTTTGGCGAGTCAAAGGGGCGGTCGTTGAAGGCGCCAACACGTCCACCCTGGATTGTTCACAACTGCCTGCAGGAGCCTACCTCGTCACGTTGGAGGTCATCAATGACAAGCTGATCACGTCCACGGCGGGCGTTAATCTCATTCGCATGCCTTCTCCAGAGGCGACGCTCAACCGTTCTCAAACGGGCCCTTCGGCCTCCTTGGGCGAAGACACGCCAACCGAATCCGTCGGTTGGCTGTCCATTGGAGTGCTGGCCTTGCTGGTCACGGTGGTGGTCTATGTGGCGATGGCTCGAGACCGTCGCCTTGAACCGCTTGACCTCCCAGCCTTGGGTCCGATTCCACAAGTGTTGCCCGACGGAAGCCCTGACACCTTGGGCCTACCTACCATCACGGATGACCAAGGTGTGTTGTGGCGCAAGCACCCCGACGGTCGATTGGACTGGTGGGACAGCGAGTGGCAAGTTTGGCACGGGTGGGACGCATGAGTCCATTGGAAGCGTTGGTCTTGGGCCTTGGTGCCCTGGTCTTGCTCGTTGCCATTCGCCTTTTCTATGTCTGGCGGACCCGTATACGACCCCTTCAACCCTCCTTGGATTTGGAGTGGGCGGCGGATTGCGAGCACCTCACCACGGCCACGGTCGACGGCAACGACATCACGTTTCACATGGTACGAGATTTCACGTGGCGGACCACGCGTGACCGTGACGAAAATTGGGCCGAGTCGGTCCATGTCCGCCTTGATGAATTGAAGGACGTGTGGTTCATCGTCGACCACTTCCATGCGTTGAAAGGCCTCGCTCACACGTACCTCACCTTTGAATTCAAAGACGGAACTTGCTTGTCCTTCTCCTTCGAGACCCGCCGTGAAAAAAGCGAGCGATACCATCCTTGGGACGGGTTGTGGCGAGCCTACGAACTCTACCTGCTGGTCGGCTTTGAGCGCGACGTCACCGGTTTGCGGACCCACGCTCGCAAAAACAAGGATTACATGTTCAGGGCCATCACACCTCCTGGAAAGGACAAGGACTTGCTCATGGGGCTGATCGGCAAGCTGAATCAACTCGCCGTCGAGCCGGAGTGGTACCATTCCTTGCTGACAACCTGCAACACCTCCATCGTTCGAATTGTGAATCAGGTCACCCCGGGGCGCATCCCGTTCCTTTGGCGAAATTTCTTGCCGGGCTACACACCCAAAGCGGCGTTCAAACTGAAACTGATCGAGGATTGGGGCGGTCTTGAACAAACCCTTGCTGCCGCCAGAATCGACGAACGCGCTCAGGCATGGGACGGGAAAGAGGACTACTCCGCTATGCTTCGCTCCTTCCTTCCGCCCTCGACGAAGAGCGAGGATGCACCATAAGCAGACGGCCTTCGGAGAACTCAACTTCAACGCTGGGACCCAATGATCGGTTGTGAAGACCTTGCGACCCTGTCTCCAGGGCGGCCTTCTCCATCGGATAGGCACACCCCGTGAGGGTGATGTTGTTGGCAAACGGGACGGCGAACAAGGAGAAGGTTTGTTGCGGTTCCATCTCTATAGAATAGATTTCTCCGGGGCAGAAAAATCGGTAAACATGGGTTGAGGTCAGGGATTGGAGGTCCATGTCCTGTTCTGCGCACACCAGCATGTTGGCCCAAGCGTGTTGCGGGTCACCGTCGTGAACACCGACCAAAACGCCCTTCGTGGCCCCTCTCGTCTTCGCCACCTTGAGGGCTTTGGAGAGGTCGTTGGTGTTCGGGTTCTTGACCTCAACCACCTCGCCCCCTTCTCGAGCGAAGGTCGCAAGGATCTCGGGATCCACACTGTCCAGGTCGCCGACCACGGCGTCAACGTGAATGCCAAGCTCGACGCATCGGTTGAGGGCACCGTCGCAAGCCAACGTGAAATCCACCTGGTTCTGCAAGTCTCGAATCGTCATCTCCTCGCACCACGGACCGTTGGCGAGGATGAGCCCAACGAGGCCGGTCATGCCGAGGCCTAGCCGCTCGTCTTTCTCAAGGCAACGGTGAGCGGGTTCTGACCCCCGTAGGGGGTCAACGCCTGAATCAACAATGATTTTCAAGGTCGGAGGCTGTGAAGTGTCCATGTCGGACGCCAGTACGCAATCGTTTCACGCCAAAAGCGTCCTGCT